>JBAXVM010000099.1:0-9688 GCA_037129105.1 bacterium | reverse complement strand
AAAGAAAACCGCCTCGCAATTGGAGTATTACTCCGCGAAGCGGTTCGGTTCAACGCGTAATGTCCGACAGGCTGTTAGGCCGTACAGCGCGATCCTGATCGGCGCTTGGGCGGCAAGTCAATGAAACGGGGATGCGCCCGGAACTTTGGTGCGCGTTCGATTGACAACATCGATCCCTGTCGTGCAATATGACGCCTTTCACATACCCACCACGATTTCTAAAACCCAACCGGAGCGACAGCACACCATGGCCAAAACTGCCAAGACTCGTATCGGCGTGATCGGATGCGGCAACATCAGCGGCATCTACTTCCAGAACTGTCACAAGTTCTTTCACAACACAGAAGTCGTGGCATGCGCGGATCTGGTTCGCGAAAAGGCGGAGGCCGCGGCCAAGGAGTATGGCGTCCCGTCCGTGCGTACAGTCGAGGATCTGCTCTCCTCGCCGGATGTGGACATTGTGCTGAACCTGACCGTGCCCAAGGTCCATGCCACCATCGCGCTGGCCGCGCTTCAGGCCGGCAAACACGTGCATGGCGAAAAACCCCTGGCCACCTGCCTGGAGGACGGCCGGAAGATCGTGGACCTGGCCAAGCGCAAGAAGCTGCGGGTCGGCTCGGCGCCGGACACCTTCCTCGGCGCCGGCATCCAGACCTGCCGCAAGCTGATTGACGACGGCTGGATCGGCAAGCCCGTGGCAGCCACGGCCTTCATGATGTGCCGCGGCCACGAGAGCTGGCACCCCAGCCCGGAGTTCTATTACGAAGTCGGCGGCGGCCCCATGCTCGACATGGGCCCGTACTACCTGACCGCGCTCGTGAACCTGCTCGGGCCGATCCGGCGCGTCACCGGCTCCACGCGCGTCACCTTCCCCACGCGCACCATCACCAGCCAGCCAAAGTCCGGCAAGCTCGTGAAGGTCGAAACGCCCACGCACCTCGCTGGCGTGCTGGACTTTGACAGCGGCGCAGTCGGCACCATCATCACCAGCTTCGACATTGTCAACCACCACCTGCCCTGCATCGAAATTCACGGCTCGGAAGGTTCCCTGCAGGTGCCGGACCCCAACAGCTTCGGCGGAGAAGTTCTGCTGTACCGCGCCGGTGCACCGGAGTGGCAGCGCATACCGTATTCGCATGGCTATGCGGAGAACAGCCGCGGCATCGGCGTGGCCGACATGGCCAGCGCCATCGCGACCAAGCGTCCGCACCGCGCCAGCAGCGACCTGGCGTATCACGTGCTGGACGTCATGCTGGCCTTCCAGGACGCCTCCGACACGGACCGTCACGTGAAGATTGAAAGCACTTGTTCGCGCCCGGCCGCGCTGCCGATGGGCCTTCGTCCGGGAGAACTGGACTGAGTTCGTAAACCTGGCGCGAGGAATCCGGAACGTGCACGGCTCATCCCAGCGGCGGATCGTCGTGCGTGGCCAGGATCTCCTCGCGCTGTCGTGCGAGCTGTTCGATCTCCTGTCGCCAATAGTCGACGGTGCCCCACCCCGGCACGGTCTGCACAAAGCCCTGATCCGCTTGCTGGCGACCGCACCACGCCGCATAATGCACGAACCGCATGGCGCGCAGCGACTCCACCAGACGCAGCCCGTCCCAGTCAAACGGCCGGAACATCTCGTACCCCTCGGCCAACGCATCCAGTTCCGTCAGGCTTTCTCGCGGGTGACCGGGCAGCAGCATCCAGATATCCTGCACCGTCGGACCCAGCGCCATGTCATCGAAATCAATCAGGTGGAAGGCCTCGCCGGGCCGGTGCAGAATGTTGCCGCGATGGCAGTCGCCGTGGATGCGAAGCAACGGCACGCCCGCAAAAAGCGGCGTGATCAGCGCCATGATCGCTTCGACCTCCGCGCAATAGTCCCCGCGCAATCCGCCCGGAATAAAGTTGCCGTCCGCAAGAAAGCGCAACTGCGCGGCCAGCGACGTGGCCGGGCCAAGCGTGATCCGATCGCGCGGCGCGTGCCGTGCACCTACCGTATGCAGCCGCGCCAGCAGGCGCCCCAACTGCTGCCAGTCCGCCTGCGTCAGCTCCTCCAGCGGGCGGCCGCCACACCGCGGGAAGATTGCAAAGGTCAGCCCCGCCTCGGTCTGCAAAAGCGCGCCGTTCTTACCCGGCAGCGGCGGCACCACCGGCAGCTCTTCCGTGGCCAGTTCTGACACAAAATCAAGTTCATCCTGCAGCGCCACACGGCTCCAGCGCCCCGGGCGATAGAATTTGGCTATTACGAAACCTCCGTCGTTCAGGCCAACCTCATACACGCGGTTGATGTAGCTGGCACGAGAACGGCAGATACCGTTGCAGCGGCACCCCAACGCCCCCTCCACCAGGTCAAGAACCCGATCCGGCGTAAGCGTGTCAAAAATATGTGGCGCTACAGGCGACATGCCCGGCAGAATAGCACACCCCGCGTGCTTTTCGGATAACCATTATTCTCTTCGCACCCAGCGATCCGCGTGCCGCCGTTCGTAGTGGCGCCGTCAGGCGCTTCCCCGTGGCGCCAAAACGCCTTACGGCGTCACTACAAACGGCCTAGACACGGCATTAAACCGTTCGTAGTGTGCCCGTAAGGGCATTCGTGTCGCCATCATGAGAACTGCTAACGATTCCCCACTCCCTCGTTGACGTCCCCCGCGCGTTTTGTTGTAATCACCGGCAAATGAGCAAACCGCCAAAGACGCAACTCACGGTGGCCTTTCTCGGACCGGAAGGGACCCATTCGCACGAAGCCTGCCTGCGCCGCTTTGGTCCGTGCTTTACCCCCCACCCCTGCCGTTCGTTCCGGGAGGCGCTGGACGCCCTGGCGACTGTGGATGCCATCCTGCTGCCGGTCGAGAACTCCGTCGAAGGGCCGGTGACACAGGTGCTGGACCTGTTGGCGCAGCGCACGGACATCGCGGTGCAGGAAGCGTTCGACATCCCCATCCGCAACCATCTGGCTGCCCGCGCAGCCGTTACCTCCCTCGCCGCCATTCGCACGGTCTACAGCCACCCGCAGGTGCTGGGCCAGTGCGAGCAGTGGCTGCGCCAACACCTGCCACACGCGGACCTCGTCCCATTGGCCAGCACGGCCGAAGCGGCGCGCCGGGCCGCCACCGAGCGCCACGCCGCCGCCATTGCCGGCCAGGCCGCCATTGACATTCATCACCTCCGGTTGCTAGCCAGTGACGTTCAGGACAGGGCCCACAATGCCACGAGGTTCCTGCTGTTGACCCCGCCCAACCGTCCGCATGCCACCATCCCTAAGCGCAAGGCTGCCGTGCGCCCCAGAACACGCACGCTTCTCTACCTGATTCTGCATAACCGCCCGGGCTCGCTGCTGGCTGCGCTGAAGCCGTTCGACCGCTTCGGCATGAACCTGACCTTTATCCAAAGCCGCCCGATCGCCGGGCGCGCCTGGGATTACGGCTTTTTTGTTGAAGTAGCCGCCGATGCCAGAAAGCCGGCACTGCTGCGCACGCTGCAGGCCCTGACCCGCCAGACGCAAGTCTGCCGCGTAATCAGCTCCTACGCCTGCTATGGGTTGGGGAATGGGAAGAAACGACGTGTCTAGTTATCGCGCAACACGGAAAGGACCCAGCGCGGGCGCGAGCCCGCAACCCAATCGAGTTTTAACAGGAGGCAACAGAGAGAACGGAGTGTTGCCTCACTCTGTTATCTCCGTTGCCTCCTGTTCAAACAACTTGTTTGAAAAACACGTTTTTGACGAGTAGTAGTACAGAGGGCGCATTGGAATTTAACTTGAACACACGCCTTAACGAATTGCGAGATCAGGTGGCAGCCATTGACCGTGAGATTGTGGCGGCGCTGGCGGTGCGCAGCCGGTCCGGCGCGCGCGCGCCTGCGAGCTCCAGCGACGCATCGGACCTGATCACGCCCGCCATACGCGCGGAATATGCGCAGCTGGTCGCCAGGAAGATCTGTACGCGTCCGGCTGCCGCCAGCGAAACCGCCGCCTGTGAAGCCGCCGACGCGGTGCTGCTGGAGGCCGTGCGCAATCGCCTGCGCGTGGCCCGTGAAATCGCCCGGGCCAAGGCTGCAGGCCAGCACCCGCGCTTCTGTGCACTGGTGGAAGCCCGCGACGCTGTGGCGCTGGAAAGCGCCATCACCCAGCGCGACGTGGAAGAACAGGTCATTGCCCGCGCCGTCACCGCCGCGCGCGAACTCCCGCCCCAGGATCTGTCCATCACCTTCGCCGACACCGTGGCAGGTGTCTTCCGCGACTGGCTCATCCCCCTCGCCCGCCGCATCCAGGTCGAGGTGCTGCTGGGTAAGGCTGAAGGCTGAAGTCTAAAGGCTAAAGGCTGAAGGCTAAAGTTGCCGTTCACTTTAGCCTTTAGCCTTCAGACTTTAGCCTTGCTGCCTTACCAGCTTCTCCTTGCTCCTCATTCCCGACCGTGGTACGTTTACCTGCAACATCCTTTGCCTCGATTTCATCCATGCCAACCGAAGCTGACACCTGCCGCACTTCCGTGACACCGCTGCTGCAAGCCGCGGGCTGGGACACGGAACCGCATGCCATTGCCGAGCAGCGCAGCATCACCGATGGCCGCATCGTCCCCGTGGGCCAGCGTTTCATCCGTAAACCACCGCTGCGCGCCGACTACCTCCTCTTCTTCCGCCGCAATTTTCTCCTGGCCGTGGTCGAGGCCAAGGCCGCGTACAAATCCGCCGCCGACGGCCTGCAACAGGCCAAGCTTTACGCCGAACGCCTCGGCCTCATGTTCGCCTATGCCACTAATGGCGCCGAAATCCTTGAGTTTGACTACTTCACCGGCCGCACCACCCGCCTCACCGCCTACCCCACGCCTGCAGCCCTTTGGCAACGCTACCAGGCCGGCCGCGGCATCACCTCTCCCGTCGTCGCCGACCGCCTCCTCACCCCGTCCAACTACCAGCTCGGCAAATGCGAACGCTACTACCAGCAAATCGCCATCAATCGAACCGTGGAAGCCATCCTGCAAGGCGGACGCGACCGCCTCCTGCTCACCATGGCCACAGGCACAGGCAAAACCCTTGTCGCTTTTCAGATCTGCTGGAAGCTCTGGAACGCCCGCTGGAACCGCGCCGGATCCAAGGGGAACCGCCGGCCGCGCATCCTCTACCTGGCGGACCGCAATATCCTCGTAGACCAGCCCAAGGACGGCATCTTCGCCGCCTTCGGCGACGCCCGCACCAAGATCGAGTCCGGCAAAATCGTGCATAGCCGCGAAATGTATTTCGGCATCTACCAGGCCATGGCCGAGGACGAACGCCGCGAAGGGCTCTTCCGCGCCTTTGCCCCGGATTTCTTCGACCTCGTCATCGTGGACGAATGCCACCGCGGCTCCGCCCGCGACGACTCCGCCTGGCGCATCATCCTCGACCACTTCAAGCCCGCCGTGCAGCTCGGAATGACCGCCACCCCGCTGCGCGACGACAACCGCGACACCTATCTCTACTTCGGCAACCCGCTCTACGAATACTCACTGCGCCAAGGGATCGAAGACGGCTTCCTTGCCCCGTACCGTGTTCACCGCATCGTCACCGAATGGGACGCCGCCGGCTGGCGCCCAAGCAAGGCCGACCTCGACCGCTACGGACGCCCCATCCCGGACGACGAATACCAGACCAAGGATTTCGAACGCGCCGTAGCCCTGCGCGCCCGCACCGAGGCCATCGCCCGCCACCTCACGAATTTCCTCAAGTCCACGGACCGCTTTGCCAAGACCATCGTCTTCTGCGTGGACCAGGAACACGCCTCCGAAATGCTCACCGCGCTCTCCAACCTCAATACCGACCTGGTACGCCAATCCCCGGACTACGTCTGCCGTGTCACCTCTGACGAAGGCGACATCGGCCGCGGGCACCTCAGTCGCTTTCAGGACGTGGAAACCCGCACGCCGACCATTCTCACCACATCCCAACTGCTCACCACCGGCATTGACGCCCCCACCTGCAAGAACATTGTTCTGGCCCGTGTGGTCGGCAGCATGAGCGAATTCAAGCAGATCATCGGTCGCGGCACCCGTGTGCGCGACGACTACGGCAAACTCTGGTTCAACATCCTCGACTACACCGGCTCTGCCACGCGCCTCTTCGCCGACCCCGACTTCGACGGCGACCCAGCGCGCATTACAGAGGAACAACTGGATGCCGCCAACCACAAATCCGATTCCATTCAGGAACCGCCACCCGATCCCGAAAACGAATACACCACCGAAGAAAGAATTTGTGCGGAGGCGCCGCAGGCGAATCCGCGCAAATTCTACTTCGATGGTGGGCAGGTGCAGATTGCCGCGCATCTGGTTTATGAACTGGACCCGGATGGCAAACAGTTGCGCGTGGTGCGGTACACGGAATATGCGGCTGACAAAGTCCGTTCCCTCTGCCCGACCTCGCCCGAGTTACGTGCGCAATGGTCAGACCCGCAAAAACGCTCCGAGCTGATTCGGCGTCTGGAAGAACGCGGCATCGGGTTTGAGGAGTTGGCAGCCGCAGCCAAACAGCCGGACGCCGATCCGTTCGATCTCCTCTGCCACCTCGCCTACAACGCCCCACTCCGCACCCGCCGCGAACGCGCCCAGCAGTTAAAGCAATCCCGCCCCGACTTTTTCACCAAGTTCGGTCCCGAAGCGCGGCAGGTGCTGGAGGAGTTGCTGGAAAAGTACGCCGAACACGGCGACGCCCAGTTCCTCCTGCCGGATGTGCTCAAGGTACCGCCGCTTTCGCAACACGGGACGATCAACGACATCATTGGAAAGTTCGGAGGGGCGGAGAAGTTACGGGAAGCAGTGAATCAACTACAGGCGCTGCTGTATGCGGCGTGAGTGTGTGGCAAGGCTAAAGTCTGAAGGCTGAAGTGAACGGCAACTTTAGCCTTACCCCAAAGACGACCTACCAGAAATTTAGCATTTTAGTAATGGGTCAGTTATGGGATGGCGGCGGGCGGTTGCGGCCAGTAGCGCGGGCTCGCCCTCGAGCCCAGCGCACGCAAAGCGCAAACCCAATGCCAAACTCCGCCCTCGGCCCGGGGCGGGCTGGGGCTACTTGCTGCCGCCCGCCGCCATCCAATACCAGACAAATTGCGAGTTTTAACATTTTTCTGTTGAAACCCGTCTTTAGCGCCCGTATTATAGGCGGCGGTACGGGGGTTTTGCCGTGCTATGAGGTATTCCGCCATGTTGCATGAATTCAAACTGAAGAACTTCTACTCGTTTGCCGATGAAGTGACCGTGTCGTTCTGCGTGGGACAACACGCGCCGGACAACTCGCTGTTCCTTGTCGCACCGTCCGGCCAGCGCCTGAGCCGGATGTTGACTGCGATCGGTCCAAACGCCAGCGGCAAAACAAACCTCCTGAAAGGGCTCTCGTTTCTCAAGTGGTTTATGCTGATGTCATTTCGCATGCTGGATCCAAAGGAAACGCTCCCCGTTGACCGGTTCGCGTTCGCGAAAGACCCGCAAACAGCCATGTCCTTTCGTCTGGTATTCGAGATCAATGGCGGCGTCTACCAGTACGAAGTAGAGATCGTCGGCGACCAGGTGACGCGGGAAATTCTGGAACGAAAGACCGATCGGAATTTCGGTTATCTATTTCGTCGCGAGTGGAATGCCACCACAAAGTCGGTGGATATCCGGGAGCAAAACCTGGCGTTCGATGTTGACGCCGTCAAGACGCTCGTGCGCGACAACTGTTCGCTCCTCTCCGTGCTGCACCAGACGGAAAACAAGGCTTTGCAGCCGGTGTTCGACTATCTTGACGACATGCAAACAAATGTGGACCGCTGGGGTCGCGATCCGCACCGGTCCGCCGAGCATTTGGGGCACCTCCTGGCAGCCGCGAAGTTTTTCCACAAGCATCCCGATTACAAAGCTGATGCCGAACGGTTACTGACCGGAAAACTTGATTTCGGCCTAAGCGGCATCGCCATCCAGGAAGAAAAATACAAATCATCCGACAAAGGCGAACCTGGCGTCTTGTTCGTGCCGTATGGACTGCACAAGGTGGATGGACACGAATACCGCCTCGCCCTGATGGAAGAGTCCAGCGGCACGCAGAACTCGTTTGTCCTACTGCATAAACTGCTGCCCGTCTTACGCACCGGCGGTCTGGCCGTGATTGACGAGTTCGAGGTGGACCTGCATCCGCAGATGATCTCTCCGATCCTCGACCTGTTCCTCGACCCTGAAACCAATCCGAAAAACGCGCAATTGCTCTTCAGCACGCACTCCATCGAAGTCCTGCGAAAACTCGACAAAACGCAGGTGCTGCTGGTGGATAAGGACGAGCGGTGCCGGAGTCATGTCTGCCGTCTGGACGAAATCAAGGGCGTGCGGCGCGACGTGGACCTGTACGCCAAGTACATGTCCGGCGCCTACGGTGCTGTGCCGAATATCTGACCGGAAACCCGCATGACGCCAATTCCATATAAGCATGCCCTGCGTTGCCAACAGAAACGCACCGTGCTGCTGGTTGGCGAAGGGCCGACAGAATGGGCGTTTCTGCGTCACATCGTGGGGTTGTTCCAAGACCGCGCCGGTCCGGTGGCCGCGCGGGTGGAAAACGCGCATGGCGGCGCGCCCGAGATTGTCATTGCCACGGCACGCAAATTGTTACGGCAACGCGAATACGACACGTGCCTGATATTGATGGACACAGACCGCCCCTGGCCGAAACACCTGCCACGCAAGTTTGACCGTACGCGTTTGGAATTCATCCCAGCCAAACCGTGCCTGGAGGGCCTGCTGCTGCGGATCGTCGCGCACGCCGGCATCTCTGTCAATTCTTCCGTGGAACAATGCAAGCGCGTATGGTATGAAACCTACGTGGAAGCACGACACAAAACCGAGCCTTCGGCCTATCAGAAACCATTTTCGAAGGATTTCCTGCAAACGCGCCGCACCGCTTGTGCGGAACTAGACGCCATTCTCAGGCACATCGCATGAGAGGCAAGGCTGAAGTCTGAAGGCTAAAGGCTAAAGTGAACGGAAACTTTAGCCTTCAGCCTTTAGACTTTAGCCTTACCGAGAAGTCGAGCAAAACAGAAATGTCATACGCAATTTTATCCATGATGGTCGAGAGGACGGCAAAAAGGTCCCTGCAGTTGACTATCCCGACAAGTATTCCGACAAAGTGTCGGGATACCATTGCCGCGCAGCGAAGCTTTACCGACTGGGCAGTTAATTGCAACCGTTCGGTAAGGTTAAAGAGCAAAGACTAAAGGCTAAAGTTACCTTTCGCTTTAGCCTTTAGCCTTCAGCCTTTGTAACTGAAGAGATGATACCAAGCAATAGGAGAAAGCTAATGAACGACCTGCGACAGCGGACGAAACTCTTTGCCCTCATGGTGATTCGGATGTATACGGAGTTGCCGAAACGCGATACGGTGGCGAGCATTCTTGGCAAGCAAGTCGTCAGGTCGGGCACTTCCGTGGGCGCTAATTATCGCGAGGCCTCGCGCGGACGGTCGAAGGCTGAGTTCATTGCCAAGATTGGCGACTGTCTGCGGGAGATCGACGAGACCGAATATTGGCTTGAACTACTTGTCGAAAGCGGCCTGGTGCCGGTTGCGAAGATGTCTGGCGTGCTGGACGAGACAAGACAGTTGATCGCAATCTTCACAACCATTGATAAGAAAGCTAAGAGTAAGGCTAAAGTCTAAAGGCTGAAGGCTAAAGTGGCCGTTCACTTTAGCCTTT
>JBAXVM010000098.1:0-9711 GCA_037129105.1 bacterium | reverse complement strand
CATACTCCTGCATGCAACCACTTTGATACCAAGCGTCGGATGACTCCGTCGCCTAACGAGGGGAATGCCGAATTCGTCCACCGTGGTCGTCGCCGTAGTCGTCCACCGACCTGCACCCCCGCCCTGCATGGTCTTTTCCTGAAGCGGTCTGGAATTCTCACCACGAAGGACCCGAAGAGCACGAAGTTCAACAAATCCGACGGTTTCGATTATTTCCAGCGTCCGATAACGTGAATCTTCGTGTTCTTCGAATCTTCGTGGTGAAAGCCGCAAAAGTTGCGCTTCAGGAAAAGACCATGCCCCGCCCTGCCTGGGCGCGTGAAAAGCCTTGCTTTTCTTCCCTGAAAACGGGATAAACAACGCGCTTCAACTGTAAAGCGTCTGCCGGCTGCGCAGGCGGCTTTTGCCGCCACCGCCTGCCCGGCCGGACCTAATATGGAATGCAGAACATGAACCAACCGCTGAAAAAAGACTCTGTCGCTCCTGATCAGGTTCCGTCACGCATCCCGGAAGACCTGATCCCGGTCTGGTTGTGGCTCAAAGATAATGGCACACAGTGGCTGGTGATCATCGCCGTGGCCGTGCTCCTGTCTGCCGGCGTCGCCGTGTATTTCCGCCACCGCGATAGCCAAACGGCCGAGGCCGGGCAGCAGTTGCTGGCGCAGCCCACCATCGAAACACTGGAAAAGGCCGTTACCGACTACGGCAGCACGCAGCCCGGCGCCGCCGTCAAGCTGAAGCTGGCAAAGGCCTACTGCGATGCCGGCATGTATGAGAAAGCCGAGGCCGCGTACAACGAGTTCATCAAAAATCACGCCTCCTATCCGTTCGTGGATGTAGCCCATGTCGGCCGCGGTTTTGCGCTCTTCGGGCAGGGGCAGGCACGCACCGAGGAAGCGATCGAAGTGTTCCGTTCGTTCCGGATGAAGAATCCGAATCATTTCCTGGCGCCGCAGACAACCTTCGGCGAAGCCGCCTGTCTGACGCTGCAGGGCAAGAAGGACGCGGCCAAGGCGCTGTTGCAGGACCTGCGCGCAGCCAAGCGCGACACCCCCTGGGATGCGGCTGCCAAGCGCATGGAGGGTGCCATCGACCGCTATCAGGGCGGTTCCATGCGCTCGCTGCTGGATCAGGCCAATGCCCTTACACCGGTCACGACGCCACCAGCACCCTTGTCCGCACCGGTTGCCACGCCAACCACACCGGCGCCCGCACCGTAAGCTATCCACGCCAGTAACATTTTGGCGTAATCGTGCCTACAGACTTTACCCAGTACATTACGGAACGCGTCCTTTTGACGGGACGTCCGGTGGGTGTGTCGTCACCCGAATACCATATCGGCTTCGGCATTGACGCCGCCTACCTCCGGCCCGTGGGCGTACTCATCGCCTCGCTGAGCATGCTGCATCCGGATATCACCCTGTCGTTCCATGTCTTGACACTGCGCCTCTGCGAGACGGATCTTTCGCTGTTGCGCGCGCTCGCGCACCGTCACCGCATCCAGATTACCGTCTATCAGTTGAACGCAGAAGCCTTTGCCTCGTTGCCCACGAATCGTTATTTTTCAACGGCCGTCTATTATCGGCTGCTCGTGCCAAAAGTGACGCCTGCCAAACAAGTGCTCTATCTCGACAGCGATATGCTCTGTCTCGGCAACATCCGTCCGTTACTGGATACGGCACTCGACGGGTACACGATGGCTGTAGTCGGCGACCTTCCCGACATGACACGCACAAAAATGTCCGAGCTGCAGATCCCGACCTACTTCAATTCCGGCATGCAGTTGATCAATGTAGCCGCCTGGAACCGTGAGGAGATCAGCGAACGTGCAGTCGCGCTGCTCCGCGATGACGCGCGGAAGTTGCCCTTTCTTGATCAGGACGCGCTAAACCTGCTGCAGGCTGGCAAGGCGCTCATGCTGGATCGCCGATGGAACTATCTCTTTTTGGAATCACGCGAACCGGATAAGCTTCAGGAAGCGTTGTCGCAAGCTATTCTGCTGCACTGCGTTGCCTATCCAAAGCCATGGATGGCCTTCTACGACAGCCCGCCCGTCCAAGAGCTGTACCTCTCCGCCGAGCAACACACGCCCTGGGCCGGAATGCCGCTGCAAAAACCGACCCTGCCGTACGATATTCGTCGCTATGCGAGAATGCTCTGGCGCCATCGTCATTATGCACACAGCGTCGCACAGTATCTACGATACAAGCGCATCAAGATACAACGCGCTAGGAACCTGTCGGACTTAGGCCTTGGATCGTTCCAGCACCTTCTGCCGACAGGTTCCTAGTTGTGCAACCCGCGGATAGCGGGTTGCGAGACCTCAAAAAACGACCAGATTGCCAGCTGATAGTCAAAGTGAATCCCCCTCCAAGCACTGGACGTTAGTAAATACACAGCCAATTGGCAGGAAAAGCGCACTCATTTGGCCCTGTTTTATGAGATATCGCAACCCGCTATCCGCGGGTTGCCAACTAGCAGCCTAGTCGGAAGACGGTTTGTACTTCCAGAAGGCTAAGACCGACAGGCTGCTAGTCTACTCCTGCTTCGAGGCTGCCTTTTCATCGGCGGCCTTCTTGTCCGCGGCCTCCCGCGCTTCCCGTTCGCCCTCGGCTCGACCCTTTTTGAACTCACCGATGCTGCGCCCCAGCGACCGCGCCAGGTCCGGAATCCGCTTGGCGCCGAACAGCAGGAGGATGAGGAAAACCAGCAGCAGGATATGAGGTCCGCTAAACAATCCACGTTCCCACATGACTTGCTCCTTTCAGTACACGTCTCGCGACGGCAGAAACCGGTTAACGACTACGGCGACGACTACGGATAACGCGGGAGATTCCAAATTCGTCCACCGTAGTCGTCGCCGTAGTCTTCAACCGAACCGTATCACCTGAGCAGTTACGTTTCTAGTTTCACTCTTCACTTCTTCAGTCCTCACGCTTCCCTATTCAATCTTCAATCATCCCTCTTCACTCTTCAATCTTCAATCTTCAATCTTCAATTCTCACTCCCTGCCCCGCCCGTGGCTCGCAATTGCACGTGCCGCATCGCGGTCGGCCTCCCGGCTGCGAATCGTCTCGCGCCGGTCCTCTTGCGCCTTGCCGCGGCAAACCGCCAGTTCGACCTTCACAATTCCCCGGTTGTTCAGGTACAGGCGCAGCGGAATCAACGCCATGCCCTTCTGCTCCTGCAGCGCCTGCAACCGTCGAATCTCTTTGCGGTGCACCAGCAACCGCCGGTTACGCAGCGTATCGTGGTTAAAGCGGTTGCCGAATTCGTAGGGGGGAATGGAAACCTGTTGCAGAAAAAGCTGGCCGTTGTCGACTTTTGCGTAGGCTCCCGCCAGGCCAGCCTCGCCATTGCGAACGACCTTGACCTCGGTTCCCAACAATTCGATCCCCGCCTCGAGCTTCTCCAAAATGGAATAGTCGTGCGAAGCTTTGCGGTTGACCGTTAAGTTCCGGCCGCCGCGCGCAGGTTTACCATCCTGATTCATGGGTTTCAGCGCGTACGCTGGCGCCGCGCACCAGCTATTCGAGCGCTCGCGTCTGCTTTTCCTTCAGACGGGCGATGGTATCAAAATCGACCTCAGCGACAATCTTCCCCTCGGCAATCTCGCGCAGGGCAATGTCCAGGCGATCCTCGTCAGGTGAAAGCGGCTTTACGTATGGATGCATCCCCGCATTGAGCTGGCGCACCCGCTTGGACACCATATTCACAAGCACGGGCATGCTGGGTATCCGTGTTTTGGCCTTCTCAAGCTGCTCAAGATTCACAGGGAAGCTCCTTTTCGGGGTGAACAAGGTATAATAGGGTTCTTTAGCCCGAACGTCAACCGGGGAAGATGGTTTTTTGTTTTGCCTTTTTCGGCATCCGGCGGTGGGGTATTATGCGCCCGACTCCCATCCGTTCTCATGATGGCTGACGAGCATGCCCTTACGGGCACACTACGAACGGCTTCTTGCCGAATCTAGGCCGTTTGTAGTGACGCCGTAAGGCGTTTTGGCGCCATCATGAGAACTGCGACCTGACCCCTGACCCCTGACGCCTGGCACATGAGGAGACCAACATGGCTAATTTGATCCTGGCCTTGACTGGCGCGACAGGCACAGTGGCAGCCCGGATGCTGGTCGAAAAATCGCCGTGGCCGGTCACGCTGATTGCCAGCACGTGGGGCAAGACCGTCTATGAGAAGGAGTGCGGCCCGTTTGCAGAGCTGGCACGCCAGGCGGCTCTGGTCTGCGACGACGCGGACCTGGCAGCGCCCGTCTCCTCCGGTTCGGTCCCCACGGTCGGCATGGTGATCCTCCCCTGCTCCAGCAACACGCTCGGCGAGATCGCCTCCGGGGTGGCCTCCTCGCTCATCACCCGCGCTGCACACTGCCACCTGAAGGAGCGTCGCCCCCTGGTCTGCTGCCTGCGGGAAGCACCGCTTTCACTGATTGATCTGCGCAATGCCGTAACCGTGTGCGAGGCCGGCGGAATCGTCATGCCGCTGAGCCCGCCCTACTACATGCTCGATTCCTCCCGGCCGGAAGGCGTCACGTTGCGCCAACTGCTGGATGTCTACCTCGACCGCGTGCTGGCGCTGCTCGGCAAAGCTGCGGGCCGGACCTGGGAGGACGTGCGATGAGCTTTCCCGACCTGGGCAGCTTGGTGCGGGACCTGGAGGCCAGCGGACAGCTGGTGCGCATCCGGGAGGAAGTGGATCCAAACCTGGAAGTCACTGTCATCCAGCATCGCGTGCTGGCACAGCAGGGGCCGGCGCTCCTGTTCGAGAATGTCAAGGGGAGCCGCATCCGCCTGGTCACCAACCTCTATGGCACACAGGCGCGCGTGGACCGCGTGTTCAGCCGCCCCCCGGCCGAGATCGGTGCGCTGCTGGCGAGTGTGGCCACGGACCTGATCCCGCCGAGCCCTGCCAAGGTCTGGCAGTCCCGCAACAAGATCTTCCGCCTGCTTCAAGCGCGCATGAAGAACGTCTCCCGCGCGCCGGTACTGGCAGAACTGCACGAGCCGCCCGCGCTCGACCGGCTCCCCTGCCTGACCTGCTGGCCGCAGGATGGCGGACCGTTCTTCACGCTCCCCCTGGTGCACACCTGCCACCCGGAGACCGGCGTCGGCAACCTCGGCATCTACCGGATGCAGCGGTTTGACGCGTCCAGTACCGGCATGCACTGGCAGATCGAAAAGGGCGGCGGCTTTCATTTTCAGCAAGCCTGCGCCCGCCACCAGCCACTCCCGATCAGCGTGATCCTGGGCGGCCCGCCTGCGCTGACCCTCGCCGCCATTGCCCCGCTACCAGAGGGGATCGACGAGCGGATCCTGGCAGCCCTGATCCTGGGGCAGCCGCTGGAGATGATCCTGCGCCGCACCACCGGCCACCGCATACCCGCACAGGCGGAGATGGTCATCGAAGGCACCGTGACCCCCGGCGACTGCCAACGGGAAGGCCCCTTTGGCGACCACCTGGGGCACTATTCGCACTCCGCGGATTTCCCGGTCTTCCGCGCACAGCGCCTCCTGAGCCGCCGCCATCCACTCTTCCCGGCCACGGTGGTGGGCAAGCCGCCGCAGGAGGATTTCTACATCGGCTGCGCCTTACAGGAGATGACCCTGCCGATCCTCAAGCTCATGCACCCGGGCGTGCGCGACCTCTGGGCGTATCCGGAGACCGGCTTCCATCCGCTGGCCGTGGCATCCGTCTCAGAACGCTACCCTCACGAAGCGCTCAAACAGGCCTTCGCCATCCTGGGCCAGGGGCAGCTCTCGCTCACCAAGATCCTGATCGTCGTGAACGGCGATGTGCCGAACATCCGCGATTTCCGGCAGGTCAGCCGGAGCCTGTGGCAGAATCTGGATGCGGCCGACGGGCTGCACCTGATCGCCCCCACGGCACAGGATACACTCGATTTCACAGGCCCGGCCATGAACACCGGCAGCCGGCTGATCCTCCTGGCCACACACCGCGAGCGCCCGCTGCGCACCGAACCGCCGCCCCCGCCGCCGCCGCCCGCCGAAGTGCATGCATCCATCCTCCGGCTCGTGCCCTTTGGCGAGGCCTTCCTGATGGTGCAGGTCCGGGACACCGCAGACCACGAGCAGGTGATTGCCGCCCTGCGCCGCCACCCCGCCACCGCGACCCGGATATTTCACGTGCTGGTCTCGGCCGACGTGGACATGGACGACCCGATGATGCTGCTCTGGGGGTGGTTCACGCGCTTCGATCCGCTGGCCGATCTGCACCCGGCCGAACGGATTCTGCAAGGCAACCGCCTGATCTTCCGCTTCCCGATCTGCATCGATGCGCGCTGGAAGCCCAGCTATCGCAACCCCGTCGCCTTCGACCCCGCGACCGTAGCATCCGTGGACCGCAAATGGTCCCGCCTGGGGATCCCCGACTGATGCCCCGGTACAGCGGGACCTGCGGGACCGCTGCCAACTTTTTCACGCAGATCGTCGCCCGTTACCAGCGCGGCGCAAAGAATAGACAAAGAAGAAAGATAAGGTAGAAAAACGAAGGTTCTCATTGTCTTTCTACCTTATCTTTCTTCTTTGTCTGCTCCCATCCGCCGCCAAAACGCCTTACGGCGTCACTACAAACGGCCTAGAAACGGCATTCAGAAGCCTGCGCGTCGCGCACCCCAAACTAAACCGGAACTTGTCAGGCACCTGCCACTTGCGGCATGCTAGGGAACATGTCAGCCGCAATGTCATTAAGTCCGTCTGCGCTCGAAGATGCGGAAGTATTATTGTCGGAAATGCAGGTGTGTTCCAACCGCCGCATCAATCGGCTTCTGGAGGCAAATCAGGATTGCGAAATTTCGATGATTGATGCGGGAAGGCGATTTACCGGCAGGATCGCCGAGGGGCGCTTCCTGCACACGATCATCCTGCTGCATGACAATCTCAATCACTGGCGATCGGACTGCTCTTGTAGAGATGGGTCCTTGTGTGTGCACAGTCTGACGCTGCTCTCATTGTTGCTGGACGTGAACGATCTGAATGACCTGCCTGCACCCAACTTTCACCCGGCAGCCGCAAACGCCCATGCGCAACCGCCAGTCGCACTCACGCGCAACACGCTTGTCAGCCAGGTAACCGACCGGCTGCAGCGCAAACTCACGACCGCCGAAACACGGCTGCTCCTGACCTTGGAGGCCATGCATCGCACGGTTCGCGACGGGTATACCGTATCGGTCACACGCATAAGAGACTTGGGCGTGTCGGTGGCATTCGACAAGCTCGAGGCCTGGACCGACCTGCGTACTCTGGCGCCCGTGGATTGCGACGACACGCTGGTCTGGTGGGGCAACGTGGCCGCCGCGCTCACCCCGCACAAGCTCGTCATGCCCCAGTTTCTGGCGATGCTGACCGACCTCACGGCCGCCAAAGCCCGCCTTCGGCAGTGGCAACGCGCCTCGCTGGTGCAGAAGTGGCATCAGACCTTACAGACTTCCATACGCTCCTTTTCCCCTAACGCCGCCCGCCAGCCGACTCAAGTGACGGACCTGCGTCTGGGCATTCATCCGCCGACCAGCATCTGCCTGGAAGGGCGGCAGGCCGCCACAGGCGAGTACCGTCCGCTGACAACCAAGATCCTGAAACATTTGCACGAGGACGGACTGCCATCCGCGTGGCCACCAGAAGCCCTGATCCTCTGGTCCACGTTCTTTTCGCATCATGTGTACACCGGATACACGCACGCTGCCAATTATTCACTGAACGACCATGGCGCGCGCCGTGCCTTGGTGGACGTGCTCCGACTGCCATCTCTGGCTTCCCGCATCGTGGATGCCAACGGGGAGATGCTGACCAGACCCACGGAAAAACTACGCTGGGAATTAACACCCGTCAGCACGCCGGACGAGGATTACGCGCTCCATCTGGTGCTGCCGGACGGAAAACCTGTCACACAAATTCTGGCCACATTTCACGCACATCCCCTGAACTACTACCTGACCCCAACCGCCATCTATCAGGGGCCGCGCGCACCGACCGGCATGGATGGGCTGGCACAGTTGCAGGCCATCCCGGCCCCAGCCATCGAGTCGCCCGCCGGCGCGCAATGGCTGCAAGCTCTCGACGTGCCGCTGCCGCCGCGCCTGGCTGCACGCGTACGGCACGAAACCGCCCAGGTGACCATCCGTTGTGCCCTGCATCGCAACCACACATATAACAGGACCGAGATGTGTAGTTTTCGGATCAATTCGGCCTCGCCGGATGGTTCTCATATGGAGCGCTGGCTGAATCGGGAGACCGGGTGGCGCGCGGAACAGACTCCAACGCTGCCGAAAGACGAGCCTCCCGCTTCGTCCGATAGTCCAATCCGGTTATACGACCAGTCCCCGCAACAAGCCGCAGTGGCCTTTCTGCATGAGCTCGATGTGCGCTGGTCGCAGGAGTATGACGGGGTGGCCGCCCGCGTCACCAAGGTCTTTCCTGATCGATTTGCCGCCTGGCTGCGCCGGGCGCCGCCGCATGTACAAATTCTACTGGATGGCGAACTGGCCAGTCTGGCGCAAGCCGATATCGCCGGGCAGATCCGGCTGGATGTGTCCGAAGCGGATGTGGATTGGTTTGATCTGCGAGTTGTGGTGGATGTGAGCGACACAACCCTTTCGCCTGAAGAGATCAAATTGCTGCTCGCCGCGCATGGCGGTTTTGTCCGCCTGCCCAATAAGGGGTGGCGCCGCATGGCCTTCAACCTTTCGGACGAAGAGCAGGAGTCTCTCGCGCGTCTGGGGCTCAGCCCGCGCGAACTCGACGCCGAACCGCAACGGTTGCATGCCCTGCAGTTGGCGGATGCCACTTCACGGCGCATGCTGCCGACCGCACAAGCAGAGCGGGTGGAGCGCCGCGCCGCAGAGATTCGCCTGCGGGCCACGCCCGAAATTCCTGCCGGCATTACGGCGCAGCTCCGCCCCTACCAGATCGACGGCTTTCACTTTCTCGCCTATCTAGCCGTCAACCACTTTGGAGGAATTCTGGCCGATGACATGGGGCTGGGGAAAACGCTGCAGGCCCTGACGTGGCTGCTCTGGTTGCGGGCCGAGGCCGGCAAGGAACCGGGTGCCGTGCTGATTGTGTGCCCGAAATCCGTAACCGACAACTGGCTGGCCGAGGCTGCCCGTTTTGCGCCTGCTTTGCGCGTACGAATCTGGCACGGCGGCGAAGCCGCCGCCGGCCTGGCAACGCCCGCCGTCGCCGATGTGCATGTCATCAACTACAACCAGTTACGGCTGGCTGAAGAGAGCGTCTGCAGCGCCGACTGGCTGGCCGTGGTGCTCGACGAGGGTCAGTACATTAAGAACCCGTCTTCGCAGGTGTCGCAGATTGCACGCCGCATGCGCGCCCGGCACCGTCTGGTGCTCACCGGCACGCCGATTGAAAACCGGCTCCTCGATCTCTGGAGTCTGCTCTCCTTCGCCATGCCGGGCGCACTCGGAACCCGCGCCCAGTTTGGCCGCACGTTCGACGCCAAAGGCGATCCGTTCTCGCGCCGCCGGCTGGCTGCCCGGGTGCGCCCCTTTCTGCTGCGGCGCACCAAGGACCAGGTCGCATCCGACCTCCCGCCGCGCGTCGAAGAAGATCTCTTTTGCGAGCTGGAGGGGCATCAACTGGCCCTCTACCAGGCCGAACGCAAACGCGCGCAGCAGCTCCTGCTGGGCATTCAGTCCGACAAGCAACTTTCCGAACAACGCTTCAACATCC
>JBAXVM010000097.1:0-9813 GCA_037129105.1 bacterium | reverse complement strand
TGAAGGCAATGCCGCCCTCACCAACCTACGGACCACCAACAGCATCTATGTCTATCCGACCAACGGCACCTGGTTGCTGATCTGGGCGGTGACCAACAGCTATGCGGGTGCGACCAACTCGTACCCCGCCACGACCAATGGCGTGGACTTGATCTATCGTTCGTCCGCACTGGTTCTCGGCGTCAGCAATGTAATCTGGGGACGCAAGTGGGTTTCGGGTACGGACGGTGATCTGCGGTATGTGAGTCGCGGTGGGGCCGATGTTGGGTATCTGGCGAATCTGCCTGTGTTCGTCGACACGAATCACAATGGCTTGTATGACGCCGACACGGCGATTTCCGTGCCGCTGGGCAGGTTGACGTTTAACTACGCGGGGATGGTTGCGTCGGGGACCATAAATGTCGCCTATACAACCAACGGTGTAAACACCAACTTCCATCGTAGCACAAGCATCGCGTGGCAGGAGCTGAACGTTCCATCTAACCAGCGCAGCGGTGAGTATGTGGTGTACCAGACCTATGGGCTCACGAACAATACGCCAGCCTATAATATGCCGGCTGGCGACATCTCGGCTAACGTCATGTGGATTGACTTGCCGGGTGAATCCGGAACCCTTAACGGCATCTTCGATCCGCTCGTCGAATTCAGTGGCAGGGGGGATGAAGGGGTGTACACGCTCGGCGATGCGCTGTTCTATGATTCCAATGACAATGGCGTTTTCGATTATGGCAGGGACATCAGCATCCCGTTGTATGCGGTCGTACTGTACAACCAGACCGGTGTTTCTTCGCCCGGGGTGTATCTGGCTGGGCAACGCTACGGTTGCATGACCCGCGAACGCCCGCTCGCCGGTTTCAATCAATGTCAGCCGGTGGCCATGGATATGCCGGTGCCGAGCATCCTGACGCATGAGCAGTGTCACGATGTGCTGCGTTGGCCGGATTTGTACGACTATGACGTGTTCGGCGATGGCGTCGTCAACGGTCCGGTGGCGCAAGGCGACCTGATGGTGATGGGCGGTTCCTTATGGCACGGTTATCCGGACCTGAAGTTCAAGCGCAATCCGGCTGGCGGGTATTGGCAAAACTTTAACGGCGTCACACCGCGGGAGTTGAACACGCGCTTCTCGGGTGGTGCTACGCCGATCCTGCGCAAAAACGCCGGCCCGCAGCGACTGCTGCTCTATCCGGTGGAGCGTCATGAGGATCAGTACTATGTGTTCCGCAGTGAAGTCAATCCGCTGGAATACTTTGTCATCAACTATAACGCCGGCGCATTGGGCGGCACGGTTAACCCGAACAATGAACAGGTGTCGCCGTACTTCAATCCGATCAATCGCGGCATTGTGATCAGTCACTCCGACTATCATCCGCTGACGGCCCCCGGGGCGGCGCAGCAACAGCGATCGAACAACCGGTTTACCTGGCTGTTTGTACAGGCCAACTCCCTGCCGAACGACAGCAACCTGTACTGCCTCGAAGATGGCGTCGGCGTGGTTGGAGCGGAGGACACCTTTGGAAACCTCCCGACGACCCGGCAGTTCTCACAGCAAACGGAGCCTCGTGCGGAATGGTACGATCAGACCGACAGCGGCCTGCGTATCCTCGACATGAAAGTGCCGACCGATCCGTACGCCCCGGCGGAGATCATGGTGGAGTGGGCTTCGCCCTCTGGCGAAGTGAGCGACGGCACGGACTGGTACTCTGTGGAGCCTTATGGCGCATTTACGGCGGCTACGTTTGCCAATACGGTCTTCGGCTTCGGTCTGGGGGGTGGCGGCGGGTTCTTCGGCCAGCGTGCGGCTGGCGTTAATCGTGGTGACGGCGATGGCGACGGCATTCCGGATGTGTGGGAGTATTTCTGGTTTAACCGTTATCCCAATCCGCTGGCGGAGTGCAACCAGAACACGGATCATGATGGTGACGGCCTGCCGGACTACGCCGAATGGCTGGCGCACCTGAACCCGTTCGCCCCGTGGTCGTGGTCCATTGATGCGAACATCACGCTCACGGATGCGGACGCGGATATTGACGGCGACGGCCTCTCCAATCTCTCCGAGTACAAGATGGGCCTCAACATGCGCGAGCCGGACAGCGATGATGACGGGATCAGTGATTCGCAGGAGATTGACCCGAGCCTGCTCAAGGCGGATGCATCGGGCCCGACGGTGGCGGCGGTTGGATACAGAGCCCGCCGTGTCACCAGTCCGATCTATTCGCGCTCGCCCCTGATCGAGCGCAGCCTGCATATGACCGAGTCGGACAGGTTGATCATCCCCTCCTGGGAGAACAATGATTACACGCGGTTCCAGGTGACAAACTGGACGGTGGAGGCGTGGATCAATCTGGACACGACCAACGAAAGCGGCAGAATTGTTTCGCGGGAAACCGCGCAGTCAACGCCGGATAGCCAGCGCATCACCTTCGAGATCGGTGTGACGAACAACCGCCCCTACACCCTGTTCACCGGTGAGGGTGGCATGCCGTATCGCGTGGACTACACGAATGAGCCCCTGACGAACAGTTCGTGGTATCACATTGCGGCCACATACAACATACAGGGCCGGGCTTTGCGGCTTTATTTGAATGGTGCGCGGGTCGAGGCGATCACCGTCAACGAGATGCCGACCATCGGTCATCCGTCCATGAATTATGGCTCGCAGAGCACCGGGTCAACCAAGCTGGGCGGCGGCTGGAAGGGCTTTGTGGATGAAGTCCGGATCTGGGGGAGCGCCCGCTCCGCGACGCAGATCGCCTCTCAGTATCAGACGATCATCAACACGCCGTGGCTGCCAGGCGAGATCACGATCAACGGCGTGCGGTCCGTGCTCGCGAACACCGTCTCGACCATTAACGATGGCTCACTGATCTGTAACCTGCGGTTTGATGACGGCGAGAACCAGACCATTACCAACCGTCTTGATCGCACGGTGCATCGCGCCGGCATTGAGGACTGGGTGCATCCGCTGGGTGCCAACGAAGGCGTGTACTGGAATCGCCTCCCGACGAACGGCCTGTCGTATGGCTATTGCGTCATGCTCGAGGGGAACGCGGTGATGACGACCAACAGCGTCAAGAACCTGCGGTTGTCCCGGCTGAATGCCTCGCCGATGGACGACCTGAACGAGGACGGCATTCCGGACTGGTGGCAGATTTTCTACTGGCCCAACTTTAATCCGCTGGCATCCGGGGATTGGGATGCGAATGCCGATCCGGATGGCGATGGGCTGGTCAATATAAATGAATACCGGACAGACACCAATCCGCTGGATGCGTTCACAACCGGCGCATCCGACCCGGAAACGGACGAGCCGATATCGGATGGCGATGTGGATTCGGATCTCGACGGATTGAGCAACGCGGCGGAGCTGCAAGTGTTCTTTACCGACCCATTTAATCCCGATACGGATGATGATGGCATCTTGGACGGCGCGGAGATCTATCCGTACACGAACAAGGTAGAGAGCGTGTCTTCCGGCCGGCGGATTACCAGCCCGCGCGATTCGCTTAGCCCGCGCATGAATCGCAGCCTGCTGCTGGACGGTAAGGCGATCGTGGTTCCGAGCCTGGTGGGTGGATCTACGACGGACAGGTTTGATGTCGCCACCTGGTCATTGGAATGCTGGGTCATGCCGACGAATGGCCTGCAGACCGGCACGCTGGTCGAGCGTGTCATCTCGGCCTCTGGCTGCACCAACTTCTCCCTGCGCCTGACGAATAATGTGCCGATCGTGGAGTTCACGACGGACATTGTGAGCCATCGCTACTTCGCTGGTGGTACGGCGGCGATCCCCTCCGACGAGTGGACGCATCTGGCGGCCGTCTGGGATCCGACCAATGACACGCTGCGGTTGGTCGTGAACGGCGTGACGCTGCAGGCGCAAGTCTGCCTCGAGGAATGCGCGCGCGGCCAGGGCACAACGCGCATCGGCGGCGGCGTGCTGGGCCTGATGGACGATCTGCGCATCTGGGGCATCGTCCGTACCGAGGGCGAGGTCGAGACCTGGAAGGATCGCATTCTCGGCGGCTTTGTCACGACGACGCAGCAGACCGTGTCCAATGCCGTCCGGATTGCGATCATGGGCACCGGCGGCTACGATCCGGTCGAGGCCCGCCTGACTGAAGTGGGCGTCCCCTACACGTTCGTCCCGATCAGCGAGCTTTCGAGTGATGCCATGTTCTCGCAATACACGGCGATTTTCTTCCCGTGCGGCACGGGCAGTCCGGCCGATGCGCAGGTCAGCGCGCGCATCCGTAACTTTGTCCAGCGCGGCAATCGCGTTTGCGTGCACTGCTATGCGTGCGGGTACTTCACCGGCGCTTTCCCCGAGGCGGCGCAGATTCGGACCGCGGGTGGCTATAGCGGGGTGGCTCGCATTGTCGACAGCTCGGCGGCGACCTATGTGGGGCAGACGACCATGGCCATCCCGAGCGCATGGAATAACATCCAGTCGCGTTCGGCCACGCTGACCGAGCCCATCCTCGTGAATAACGTGCAGGCCACGGATGACATCTGCTTCCGATATCGCCTGGGCGCCGGCGAGGCGTACTACACTGAGTTCCACTCCAACGGGAACACGGACGGATCACAGGCCCGGTTCCTGCAGTGGCTGGCGCTGCAGGTGGCCAGCGGCAGCAGCAGCACAAACACGAGTGTCGTGCAGACGCCCATGCCGATCGCTTACTACCTGTTTGATGATGGTGGCGTTACGGCAGAGGATTTCTCGAACCGTCTGGACTGGAACTATGCGCTCGAAGGCGTGACCGTGACGAACCTGCTGACCGACTTGACCGCGGCGCCGGAGATCGGCGATTTCGATGACAATCTGGACGGCATACCAAACTGGTGGCAGGATCTGTTCGGATTCTCCTCGTCGAACGCGGTCAGCACCAACGTCACAGCCTCGGCGGCAAATGTGGACACGGACAAGGATGGCTTGTACGACCTCTACGAATATCTTTGCGATACCAACCCACGGGATCGCGAGACGGACAACAACGGCGTCTGGGACTACTACGAGGATCGGGATCTTGACGGCCTTGCCAATGGCTCGGAGCAGCTCTACGGCACCGATCCGCTGCTGCCGGACACAGACGACGACGGCATCAGCGATGAGGCCGAGGTCAGGTATGGCACCAATCCGACTGACTCGCTCAGCCCGACAAGGTATCGGGTGCTGCAGGTGACCGGTTCGGCTACAAGTTATGTGCGGGCAGCTTCGGTGCCGCAACTCGGGCTGATCTCCTTTGATATCAGCGCCAGCGTGTACCCGACCAATACGACGGGCGCGGAAGCGGCAGTCGTGGTCCGCGAAGTACAGACCGGCAAGTACAATTACTACCTGGGCATGGGCGCGGACATGCGTCCCTTCGTCCGGTTCTCGGACTTCACAGACGGCGCCACTGTCGAGGTTGTGGTGCCCGTCGTGTACCCGTCGGTCCCGCTGAATGCGTGGACAGACCTCCGGGCGACCTTCGACGATTCGGTTGGGCTCCTGTCGCTGTACGTGAACGGGACGTTGATTGCCTCTGATCGGACGGCTAAACATCCGGCTCGCGGCGGTTACGGGCCGATCTCCACCCGGATTGGTCAGGGAATCGATGGGTACATTGATGACGTGCAGATCGGTATCAGTTCCAATAAGGTGCTGAGCTACGTGTTTGATGACGGGTCTGCCACGAACGGCACGAGCAGCAACCCGCTCTGGCACACCGGCCAGGTTCAGAACTTCGGCACGGGGATCAAGAAGGATTGGCAGCTCCGCTGGTATAATGCGGGCACGCTGGTCAACGCGCAGGTGATCCAGGATCCCACCATCCCGGGTAACGACGCGACCTCGTTGGATAGTGATAACGATGGTCTGCCGGATGTGTGGGAGATCGCCTACGGACTCAATCCATTCAGCGACGACAGCGACGACAATGGCATCCGGGACGATGTGGATGACGCCGACTCCGACGGGCTGAACAACTATTATGAGTACCTTTGCACAGGCCTTGATCCGAACGATCCGGATACCGGAAACACCGGCACACTCGACCGTGACCGGGATTTCGATGGTGACGGACTGACGAACATTCAGGAGCAGCGGTTGGGTACCCGTCCGGACATGCGGGATACGGATGACGACGGCAAAACTGACTATGAAGAGGTCCAGGGGACAGTCACGACTTCGCCGATCTCCTCGCTGTCGCCGGCTGTTTCCCGCGCGCTGCTGCTCACCAACGCCGCGGCCTGCGTCCAGGTGCCGTCCGTGGATGTGGATCCCTTCGCCCTGACGAACGGGTGGACGATCGAGGCGTGGGTGTCGCTTGACCCGACGTTTGCCGGTCCTGCCACGGTGGTCAAGAGCGTGGTGGCTACCACCACATTCTTTGAGCTCGGTGTGAATGCGGCGCGCCATCCGTTTGTACGCAGGGTTGGCGAGATTTCCGGCGTCAGTCAGCAGGAGATCGTCACGTCGACCAACGCGCTGGCGTACAACAACAGCTGGTATCATCTGGCTGGCGTGTATAGCCCGGCGGGCACGAATGTCGGGGCGGCGGCGGATCTCGCGATCTACGTCAATGGCGAGAAGCGTGGACACATCCCGGCGCTGAAGGAAATCGGCAGCATGAATGCGACGGGTGCGGTGCACACCACCATCGGTGGCGGACTCATCGGCATGCTGGACGAAGTGCGCATCTGGCCTGAGGTTCGTGCACAGAGCGAACTGATCAGTGGGGCCTATCGGACCTTCGAGTACGTCACGTCCGGCGGATGGACAGGCGTCAGCACCGGCACGGTGCATGGCGTGCCCATGGCTTACTTCAGGTTCGATGATGGTGGCACGACAGCGGAAGACTTCGCTTCCTCGATGCGTGACTGGAACGACAACTGGGCCCATGCCGGCGTGCTGACCAACGGCGCGGTTATGGTGGCCACCAATACGCCGATCCGGGCCAGCGAGTGCGTCGACAGTGATGACGATGGATTGCCCGACTGGTGGGAGTATGCTTACTTCGGCACGATCGCAACGCAGAAAGCCGAGGGTGACCCGGACGCGGATGGGCTGAACAACATGTACGAGTTCCTGTCCGGGACCAGCCCCATGCTGGCCGAAACGCTGGGCGACTCGGTGCTGGATTGCAACCGGGATGCGGATGGCGATGGTTTGACGAATGGCAAGGAGCAGGAACTGGGCACCCTGCCAAACCAGATGGACACGGACGACGACGGTCTGACGGATTACGAGGAAACCACCGGGGTTGACGATGCCCGGACTTCCGCCCGGCCGCGTGGCATCTCCGATCCGCTGTGGGCGCTTGATCCGGTCAAGCAAAGGGCGCTGCATCTGGACGGCGTCAGTCGTGTGGTGCTTGCGCCCGACACAACGGCCATGCCGGTGCAAAAGGACTGGACGCTCGAGGCTTGGGTGTATCCCAGCAACGATGCCAACGGCATCATCATCCGGCGCGAGGCCTCAGACGAGCGCGGCATGCGCGCGGTCACCTTCGAAATGGGCATCACCAATGCCGCTGGCGTGCTGCATCCGTATGCCCGGTATGTGGGGCTGACCAACGGCCTGCCCGTCGAACTTCGCGTGGACGGTTTTGCGGCCAACAACATCACAATGAGCGCGGTTCCGGTGAGCGGGATACCCGCTGACGCCTGGACGCATATTGCCGCGACGTACAGCTACTCGAACCACACGTTCATGCTGTATGTTAACGCCCAGCTGACCGTGTGGCGCGTGGATGCACTGGCGCTGCCGCTGAAGGTCGGCATTGGCGCCGAAACGTCGGTTGGTGGTTGCCTGGCCACGGATGGGAGTGTGGCGTCCGGGTTCAAGGGTTATGTTGACCAGGTCAGGGTCTGGCGTGTGGTGCGTACGGAGGCTGAAATTGCCGGGCTCTATCAGGGTGTGGCGTTTGCCGCGGCCAAGGATCAGCCCACGGCAGGCAAGAGCTATGAGCAGCTGAGCGTGGTCGAGAAGGCGGAGGTCAACGCGAAGCTGGAGACGGCCGCCAGTTCGGCGCATATGGACGGCAGCCGGTACACGGTGGGTTACACGCCCGTGCTGATGCGGCCGTTGTCGCAGCTGTGCGGATATTCGGCGGCACAGGCGCCAGCGGAAGATCCGGCGCACGTCTATGGATCGGTACAGGTTGGGGCGGTGCCGGCTTCGTTCAGCTGGGTTACCCGTAACGGCGTCACGCCGATCCGCGATCAGGGTGGCTGCGGCAGCTGCTGGGCGTTTGCATCGGTTGGCGTGTTTGAAAGCGTGATCAAGATCGCGCACGGCGTGGATACGGATCTGTCCGAACAGTATCTGGTGTCCTGCAACAACGACGACTGGAGCTGCAACGGTGGTTTGTTTGCGCACAAGTACCACTACGATACGCCTTCCAAGGACGGGTTGTTTGGCGCCGTGTGGGAAACCAACAGCGCCTACACGGCCACCGATGCGGCGTGTGGCGGTCCGTATCCGCGGCCCTACAAGCTGGAAGGGTGGGCGTATCTCGGATCCGGCCCGAACGACCGGTCGATCCCAGCCGCCCAGATCAAGCAGGCCATTTACGATTTTGGCCCGGTGTCCTGCGCCGTTTACGTTGGACCGGCCTTCCAGGCCTACCGCAGTGGCGTGTTTAACACCAGCGAATCGGGCGGTTCGGGATATGGCAATCATGCCGTGATTCTCGTGGGCTGGGATGATGCACAGGGGTGCTGGATCATGCGCAACTCCTGGGGCGCCGGCTGGGGCGAAAACGGCGGCTACATGCGCATTGCCTACGGCTGCTCCGGCATTGGCGAAGGCGCCTGCTATGTTGTGTATAAGGGCAGCGCTCCCGGACCCACGCCGGCCGGAAGCGCCGGCATTGTGATCGATGTCGGGTTCGATGATGGCGGGGCCTCGGCTGAAAACCGCGCCTACAATCGTGACTGGCTGGCCAACTGGCGCCATGCTGGAACGCTGGTCGGTGGAGCTTCGATGGTCGAGGACACTACGCCTCCGAATGCCAAGGACTCCGATGGCGACGGCATGCCCGACTGGTGGGAGATCGCCATGGGCATGGACCCGAACGATGCCACGGGTGAGAACGGCGCGGACGGCGATCCGGACGAGGATGGCCTGACCAATTACAATGAGTATCTGGCTGGCACCGATCCGTTCGATGCCGACAGCGACCTCAACGGCGTAACGGACGGCCTTGAGGATAGCGATGGCGACGGCTTGCGGAATGCCGATGAGCAGAATATCTACGGCACCAACCCCGGCAATCCGGACACGGATGACGACGACATTTCGGATGGTGATGAGATCAACCCGAAGGTCGTCAAGCTCGGCGGCCGCCTGATCACCAGCCCGCTGGAAGCGCGCTCGCCGCTGATCCAGCGCAGCTACCAGATGCTCGGAACGAATGCGGTCGTTGTGCCGGATGTCACGCTTACGCAACCGACGCCGCGGTTCGATTTCGGACAGATTACGCAAACGAACGCCGCCTGGACGCTGGAGTGCTGGGTGAAGCCGGCTTCGGCCAGCGAAACCGGCAACCTGATCGTGCGGCGCATGACGTCCGGCGAGACCAACTTTGCCTTGCGCCTGGAAAACAATGTGCCGTCGGTCCTGTTCAACACGGGTGCCGGGCGCGTCGTGGTGGCCAGTGACAGTGCGCCGTTGCCGACCAACCAGTGGACCCATCTGGCGGGTATCTTCGACAATGAACGTCGCGCCTTGACGCTGTTGGTGAACGATAATTACGCACGCTTCTCGCAGGTTACGCTGGAAAGCTGCGCGCAGGGCAGTCATGCCACGACCCGACTGGGTGAAGG
>JBAXVM010000096.1:0-10026 GCA_037129105.1 bacterium | reverse complement strand
GGGCCACATCATCGTCATGCCGGGCCTCGGATCCGTCCGCGCGGCGCACAATCACCTGGGCGTGGGCGCTGATGCGCGTGGTGTACTCGTCGCTGCCGTTGTCGTTGTAATTGCGCACCAGGATGATCTCCACCTTGCGCACGCAGAAGTTGCGGAACTCGGTGCGCAACCCCTCCCGCTTGCGCTCCTGCAGCTTCGCCTGCAAATCCGCAGCCACGTCCGGGAAAAGATCATCGACCACCGCCGCCAGTTCGCCGCTCTCCTGTGCCATCTGCACACGGGTAAACACCTGCCGCGCGTGCTCCAGCATGGCTTCCCGGTCCCAGTGCTTGTCAATCTGCGCCAGGAAGTTCAGCAGACGCTCGGTGCGCGTGGCCTTGGTCTCCAGCGTGCCGCCCGCCCACGGACCCGCCGGCCCGGCAGCCGCGGTGGCTGCCTCGGCATACACCTGCCGCACCTGCTGATCCGTGAACATTTCGACAAAGTTCTCATCTTTGAGCGCGTCGGACTCGCGCGTCTGCTCGACTTCACGCAGCTTCCAGCCTGTCCCCTGACGCTGAAAGGTCCAGAACTCCTGGAACGTGGCAGCCGTCTGATCACCGCG
The DNA here is from genome assembly GCA_037129105.1 of bacterium. GTDB lineage: Bacteria > Verrucomicrobiota > Kiritimatiellia > RFP12 > CAIWXQ01 > CAIWXQ01. Next base: position 9,422 of record JBAXVM010000096.1, on the reverse strand, counting down.
AACCATGTTGCCGGTGCGGTCGTCCTTGTAGTAATCGCGGGCTCTGGCCGTGATCAGCCCTGTGAACTGGCATTGGTCCGGCTTGTTCAGGTAGCGCACATGGACCAGGTCGATGCGCAGCACCTGCAGATTGTCCAGCACGTTGATCTCGTGGTTACGCTTCATCCCGGCAAGCTGTTGGACATGGCGCCCGTACAGATCGGCCATCAGCAGCGGCTGCATCGGGCCATAGTCCCGCGCCGTCCAGCACGCCTGCAGCTTGCAGAAGATGCTTTGGGCCGTCTGCCGCAGATCCGCAGGACGCATCATCGGGTCCTGCCGCGCCAGGAACTCCAGCAGTTTCGCCGTCTTGGCGGCCTTGCCTGCCACGGCTTTGGCGGAGTAGCAATAATCCAGGTTTGCGTCTTTTGCTTGCTTGGCCGCGATGACTTTACAGATGACCACAAAAATTACAATGCCGCCGATGACCATAAAGATGGGTGTTGGATCTTCCGTGCCGCCCCCCCCGCCCGAGGAACTGCCGCTGCTGCTACTACTGCGATGACTGCTGCTGCGGTGCCCTCCGCCACCTCCTTTGTTATGCACCGCGAAGCCGTTGGCAAAGAAGGTGTGCGGCTGGTCTGTTTGCAGGTTGTAGACGCGCGTGTTCTGCTGCCGGCGTTCGATGCGCGTGATCGTCTCCGGGTGTAACCCCTGCCCATCGCAGAGAAAAACCCGGTCGCCCGGGCGGAGGGCTTCGACGGTCCGAAAACGCCCCTCCCCCACATAGAACGGATGCTCAGGCGTCACGCGCACCTGCGCAGAACCGGCGGCGAGTTCGACGATCTCTTCCACCTCGTGCGTAATGACGTTCTGCACCGTGGCCGTGGTCATCACGCCTTGGGGGTCAAAGGCCAGCACGCGCTCACCGGGCTGGATGCTGGCAATCGAAACCGTGGTGCCATCGCCCCGCAGGATCGGCGTGTCCGGCAGGAAGCACCCCTTGTTATGCACCAGCACGCCGTTGGCAATGAACACACCGGTCCGCGCCACCAGCAGGTTAAAGGCTTTCCGCTCCGCGGGGATCCGGGTGATGCGGCTGACAGGCAGCCGGGCGGTTGCGCCAGGCACCACCAGCAGGTCGTTGGTGGTCAGTGCCGCGGCCGCGACAAAGATCCCCTCTCCCACGGCCACCGGGTGTTCCGGTGTCAGACGCAACCGATGATCTCCCGCCTCGACCTCGATGTACTCGGCGGGATCAACCTCATACACGTCAGCCACGACATCCGCCACCAGCCTGCCGCCCTGCACAGCCAGCACGGCATCGCCCGGGCGCAATTGCTCAATAGCGCGCAACCCGTCCGGCGTGCTGATGGCGGTGCCGGCCTCCAGGCATCCGCCGCCCTTGTTGTGCACGGCAAAACCACTGGCAAAAAACGTGTGCGGCTGGTCGGTCTGCAGATTGTAGACGCGCGCGTCCTGCTGCCGGCGTTCGATGCGCGTGATCGTCTCCGGGTGCAACCCCTGCCCATCGCAGAGAAAAACCCGGTCGCCCGGGCGCAAAGCTTCGACGGTCCGAAAACGCCCCTCCCCCACATAGAACGGATGCTCGGGCGTCACGCGCACCTGCGCCGGGCCGGCCGTGAGCTCAACGATCACCTCCACCTCGTGCGTAATGACATTCTGCACCGTGGCCGTGGTCATCACGCCCTGGGGGTCAAAGGCCAGCACGCGCTCACCGGGCTGAATGCTGGCAATCGAAACCGTGGTGCCATCGCCCCGCAGGATCGGCGTGTCCGTCAGGAAGCACCCCTTGTTGTGCACCAGCACGCCGTTGGCAATGAACACACCGGTCCGCGCCACCAGCAGGTTAAAGGCTTTCCGCTCCGCGGGGATCCGGGTGATGCGGCTGACAGGCAGCCGGGCGGTCGCGCCCGGCACCACCAGCAGGTCATTGGTAGTCAGCGCCGCGGCCGCGACAAAGATCCCCTCTCCCACGGCCACCGGGTGCTCCGGTGTCAGCCGCAACCGATGATCTCCCGCCTCAACCTCGATGTACTCGGCGGGGTCGACTTCATACACGTCAGCCACGACATCCGCCACCAGCCTGCCACTCCGCACGGAGACCACCGCGTCGCCAGGGCGCAATTGCTCAATCGGTCGCGACCCGTCCGGCGTGACAATGGCAGTACCTGCCTCCAGGCATCCACCCCCGCCACGCGCCATGGCCTCGTCAGCCAGCAAGCCCCAGAGCAAGCCAGCCAGCAGCCAAATGCGCAAGTCAAGGACACCGAGGGCACCGAGTAGAACTGAGACCACAGAGTAAATCCTGGCTGCAGCCGACGATCCGGCCGCAAAAAACTTATCTCTATGCGCTCTGTGCATCTCTGTGACCTCTGTGTCCTTACGCGTGGAGAAGATACAAGCAACAACCGTCAACTGTCAGGAAAAGAGCCGTCATTCTGCCTGTTTTATGAAGTCTCGCAACCCGCTATCCGCGGGTTGCCAACTAGCAGCCTGGTCGGCAGACGGTTTGTACCTCCAGAAGGCTAAGACCGACAGGCTGCTAGTGCAACGCAGCAAGGATTCCGCCCAGGACGGCGGCGGCCACGATGATGCTGGCGCCGAGGATGCAGGCGCCAACCACGCGGCCGAAGTATTCCGCCACAGCCGTGTTGCCGCGCGCGATCTCTTTCTCCTCGTCGAGCGCCGGCGTCAGCCGGTCAATCAGTCGTGGCAGAAACGCAGCCGCCAGCATCAGCAACGCCACACCCGCCACGCCGCCAATCACGATGAAAAGTACGCCCCAGCCCATGTTTGCCATCGTCTCGCTCATGTCCTTGCTCCTCCTTGTTAAAAAACCGGTCTGTACGGGCCATTCATTCCAAGCGACGTTACCACGTCGCGACGAAACGCCTCAAGCGAGAAGCGCACGAAGTCCCATCCATCCCATGGTCTTTTCCTGAAGCACCACATAAGCCACGTTTTTAACCGCCAAATTGTGAAGCTTCAGGAAAAGACCATGCCATCCATCCAGCGTGGCGCTTCAGGAACAGACCTTGTTTCCAACCTGTTCGGAAATCCAGCGATAGGTCACCTCAAGCCCGTCCTGCAGCCTTGTCGAGGGCGCCCACCCGAGCATCTTCCGAATGAGCCGGTTGTCGGATGTGCGCCCGCGCACACCGACGGGGCCGGCCACCGGACAAATTCGGATATGCTTGCCCGCGATGTGCGCGATTTTTTGCGCCAGCGCATGAATCGAAATCCGTTCTTCCGAGCCGATGTTCAGCGGCTGAAGACAATCGGATCGCATCAGGCGCAGCGTGCCTTCCAGGCACTCGTCAATATAGAGAAAGCTGCGCGTCTGTTCGCCGTCGCCCCAGATCTCGATCGCGTCGCCATCCGAAGCCATGGCCACCTTGCGGCAGAGGGCGGCGGGGGCCTTTTCGCGACCGCCCCGCCAGGCGCCTTCAGTCCCGAAGATATTGTGGTACCGCGCGATTCGGCAGGTCATGCCATAATTTCGTGCATAGGCCAGGTAGAGGCGCTCGGCAAACAGTTTTTCCCAGCCATATTCACTGTCCGGCGCGGCCGGATAAACAGTCGGCTCGGCGCAGTTCGGGTTTTGCGGGTCTTCCTGGTTGAACAGGGGGTAGACACACGCTGAGGACGGGAAGAAAATGCGACCCGTGCCGGCTTTGCGGCAGGCCTCCAGAACGTTCAAGTTGATGAGCGCGGAATTGCGCATCACTGCCGCACAATGTTCGCCAGAAAACAGATAGCCGGCCCCGCCCATATCGGCGGCCAGCTGGTAGACTTCGTCAAAGGCGCAATCCAGACACCCGTCGGCCTGAACCGGATCTCGCAGATCGCACACCCGGAACTCGTCAGCCAAACTCGCGGCATATTCCGGCCGCTTGAGGTCGACACCGCAGACACGCAGGCCTTCCTTTTTCAGCCGCCGAACCAGATGATGGCCGATGAATCCACCGGCTCCGCAGACAAGCGCGTTCTTCATGTCCAATCTCCAAGCCTGCGTTCAATCCATGCCGCCAGCAGATCTGTTCCGTTCCGGCTGTGCCAGGCCGTCGCGGCGGCGCGTGACCGCGCGATCAAGCCCGGGAAATTGCCGGCGGCCTCATCCACGGCCGCCAGGATCGCCGCGCTGGAATACTCGTGGAACAGCACCCCGCATCCATACCGGGCCGCGATCTGCGCCGGCAGGCAGCCGGAGGGCAGGATGATCGGGACGCCGGTGGCGATGCACTCGCTGACCACACCGGAAAGGCTCTGCGTATACGCCTCCCACTGCGATGGCCAGATGACCAGATCACAGCGGGCAATTTCAGCTGGAAAATCCTCCACGTAATTCAGATTCGTGACGCGCATATCCTCCCGCTTCTGCTCCGCACGCCAACCACGCAGGCAGGACCAGAACGCAGCGCGCCCGGGAGCCGGGATCCGGCCCTTTTGCCGCGCGCGCTTCTGACAGCAGCCGCTGTCTTGCATCACCACCTCATACCCTTTTACAGCCAGGGCATCAACCAGCTCCGGGATCAAATCCTTGCCGCGCTGAGCCCTCTGATGGCCAAAAAAGCCGATCCTTCGCATGGACGGTGCGTTGGTTGCGTTGCGCTCATAAGTTGTTCCATCGTGGGGGCATGGCAGGCACACGATGTCCTGTCCGGGCGCATAGCCCTGATAGCCCTGACAGAGCAGTTCGTCATAGGCGCCGACGACGATGCGGCGTGGCTTCTCCGCCAGCTTCCGCACCGTCTCCGACCAACTCCGCGCACCCATCGCATGTGGAATGCGCGGCAGCCACCAGACGCCGCCGATCTGTCGCACAGAACCGGGGTGTTGCGCCGCCGCCGCAAACTGATACGGCGACATCGTCGGCCATATCCAGGCATCGGTTTCCGGCACCGTCGCGAGATCCTGCGCCGTAATCTGCGCCATCTCCCGATAGGCCTCGGCAAGCGACTGTGACTTGGACAGACGGGAATATGGACAAGCCCGGAAATTCGCGCAAAAGTTCAGGTTCGTCGCCTTTGCCCGGGCAATCAGCACCGGGTCTGGCGTGATGAAACCATGAACCGTGAGCTCATGGCCGCCACGAGCGAGCGCGTTGACCAGCCGCCGGTCAAGGTCGAAATGATGACCTTCGACTGTCTTCAGGCCGGGGTCGAGAATAGAAAAACGCATTGCGAGAAAATATTACGCCCCGCGTTCGCTTGCAACGCTATTCTTCCTGCCTGCGGGAAAACAGGCCTTGCCGTGTCGCGTTCGATCAACACAGGTAGGGACGGCTCTCCGAGCCGTCCGCGGACACCTCGGAGAGGCGTCCCTACCGTATCTGGTTCCGTTCCGGTCAACAACACCAGCCCCTTCGGCAACCCCGCCACCGCCACCCGATCGCCGGCGCTTACTCGCCGAACAGCGTCAACTGCCCCGGATGATCCTCGAAACCGCGCTTGCGGCTTTTCTTGGCAAGCTTGGGCATGCCGGCTTCGAGCTCGCCTTCCTCGAGGTTGGAGAGGATCTCACGGGCGCGGTCGATAACCTCGCCGGGCATGCCGGCCAGGCGCGCCACGTGAATGCCGTAGCTCTTGTCCGCCGCACCTGCCACGATCTTGCGCAGGAAGACGATGCTGTCGCCGTGTTCACGCACCTGCACCGTGTAGTTGCGCACGCCGCTGAGCGTGAGCGCCAGGTCGGTCAGCTCGTGGTAGTGCGTGGCAAAAAGCGTCTTGGCCTTGACCGCCGCGGTGTTGTGCAGATATTCGGCCACGGCCCACGCAATGCTGATGCCATCGAACGTGCTGGTGCCGCGGCCGATCTCATCAAGCACGATCAGACTGTGGCGGGTGGCATTGTTCAGGATGTTGGCCGCCTCCTGCATCTCAACCATGAATGTGCTGCGGCCGCGGGCCAGGTCATCCCCTGCCCCAACCCGCGTAAAGACGCGGTCCAGCAGCCCCATGCGCACCTTGCGCGCCGGCACAAACGACCCCATGTGCGCCAGGATTGCAATCAGCGCCACCTGCCGGATATAAGTGGACTTGCCGGCCATGTTCGGTCCGGTCAACAGCAGAATCTGGTTGCGGCGACAGTCGATGCGGGTGTCGTTGGGTACAAAGCGCTCCGCATCGGGGAGCTGCTCGATCACCGGATGCCGGCCGTCCTCGATCACCAGTTCGTCGCCGGCATGAATCTCCGGCCGGACATAGCCCAGCGCCAGGGCGCGATCGGCCAGCGACGCCAGCGCGTCAAGGTTGGCCAGCGCTTCTGCCGTGGCCTGGATCGCCGCGGCATGCGCCACAGCCTGGTCGCGGATGCCGCAAAAAAGCTCGTACTCCATGGCCACGGCACGGTCGCGCGCGCCAAAGATGCGCTGCTCATATTCCTTCAACTCCGGCGTGATGAACCGCTCCGCACCCACCAGCGTCTGCCGCCGCTCGTATTCCGGCGGCGCTGCAGCCGCCTGTCCCTTGGAAATTTCGATGTAGTAGCCGAACACCCGGTTGTGGCGCACCTTGAGCGTCTTGATGCCGGTGCGCTCCTGCTCCTGCACCTGATAGCGCGCCAGCCAGGCATGCCCCTCGGAACCGAGCTGCAGCAACTCGTCGAGCTCCGCGTTATACCCGGGCCGGATGATGCCACCGTCCTTCAGTCCAATGGCAGGTGTGTCGGCAATGGCGCGTTCGATCAGCGCCACCAGGTCCGGCAGCGCCTGCAGGCGGGCGGCGGTCTCGGCCAGCAGCGGATCGCCGGAGGCGACCACGCGATCACGGATGGCCGGCACAGGCGCAAGCGAACGAGCCAACGCCTGCAGGTCGCGGCCGTTGCCGCGACCGGTATCAATGCGCGCGATCAGCCGCTCCAAGTCGCGCACCTCCGCCAATTGCGTGCGCAGCGTGTCCAGCAGGGCGCGTTGCTTGGTCAGGTGCTCGACGGCATCCAGACGCCGCGTAAGCACTTCCGCGCGCCGCAGTGGCCGCAGCAGCCACGCCCGCAGCAACCGCGCCCCCATGGGCGTGCGCGTGCTGTCGAGCACGCCCAGCACCGTAGCGTGCGCCTGCTTGCCGCGGCCGGGAAACAGGTCAAGATTGGTGCAGGTGGTTTCGTCCAGCGCCAGGTAATCCGCAGCCTGCCGCACCTGCAGCGCACGGACGTGTCCGGTCTGGTGGTGCAGCTCTTCGCGCACGTAGTGCAGCAGCGCGCCGGCCGGACAAACCAGCGCCGCGCGCCCCTCGCAGCCGTACCCTTCCAGCGAATGCACGGCAAAGTGACGGATCAACAGATCGTAGGCGGCATCGTAGGCAAAGGTCCAGTCCTCGATCTCGGTCACGGCAGCAATCCCTGCGGCAGACAATACACCTGCCACGGCCGGGTCGTCCTTCTGCCCGGCACCCACCAGGCATTCACTCGGCGCCACGCGGCGCAACTGGTCGCGCAAGGCGTCGGGTCCAGGGACTTCCTCAGCCGTGAATTCGCCGGTCGAGAGATCCAACAACGCCAAGCCCCAGTCACGCCCCTTGAAAATAGCGGCGAGGTAGTTGTTGCGGCTGGAATCGAGAATGTTCTCCTCGGTGACCGTACCGGGGGTGACCACGCGCGTGACTTCGCGACGGACGATCCCCTTGACGCTGGCCGGATCCTCCATCTGCTCACACACAGCAGCTTTGCAGCCGGCGCGGATCAGTTTGGCCAGGTAGCCGTCGAGCGCATGGTGCGGCACGCCGCACATGGGCACACCGGCGCGCTGCGTCAGGGCCACGCCAAGAATGGGTGCCGCCGCGCGGGCATCCTCGAAGAACATCTCGTAAAAGTCGCCCAGACGAAACAGCAAAATGACGCCGGACGGCAGTTCGGCCTTGATCCGCCGGTACTGCCGCATCATGGGAGTCAGTTCTTCGGTTTTTTGGGACATGCAACCCAACCAAACTCGCGTCCATTCGTAGCCTGACAACCGGACAAAACAAGGAACCCGGTTCTGGCTTCCTTCGTTTGGTGAGGATAGAGGGTGGAAAATGGGAGTTCAAGGAAGAATGCCGCGTGTCAGCAATTATTTGTCTCGCGCAAAGGCGCTGGGACGCAGAGAAGACATTCGGGTTTGCTTGTCATTCCGAACGGAGTGAGGAATCTCCCGCACCTTGCCAACCTACCGGGAGATTCCTCACTCCGTTCGGAATGACAAGCGCTGCTTCCTTCCAGCACTTCACCGTCCAACTACCATTTTTGAACAGAAGGCAACAGAGAAAACAGAGCGAAGCAACCCTCCGTTCTCTCTGTTGCCTCCTGTTCAAACCCGGTAAAGGACGCGAAGGCGTCATGTTTCTACGTTCGCCTTCTTGCCGGTCAGCGCTTCGATCACAACGCGGAAGACGCACGTCCTGGCCAGCGCTTCCGGACGGTAGCTGAATGGACCGGCGGCATAGTGCGCCAGGATGATGTCCAACCCGCGGCGCTTTGCGTCGTCGTTATCGAGGAACTCCACGCGCCCCTCGCCAATGACGCTGCGTCCGTAATCGCTCGTTCCTGTCGCCGCATCTTATGCCTTTCTACGCGTGGCCTTCTGTAAAATGTGCAGATCCCCGCGCGTGTTCCAGCCCGCGTGTTCCCAGAAGGCCCGCCCGGCGGCGTTGGACCGGAAGAGAAAGATATTGCACTTGGAGATCCGTCGGGCCGCGAGGGCGCGCAGGCAGCGGTTGACCAACAGCTGTCCAAGTCCCTGCTTGCGGTGGGGGACAGCCACAGCAAGGTGGTGAAGGTAGCCGCGTCTGCCGTCGTGCCCCGACAGCACGGCGCCGACGACCGTCCGGTCGCAGCGCGCCACAAAACTCAGCCCCGGATTCCGCTTGAGATAGCGCGCAATGCCGGCCTTGGCATCGCTGTCGTCATCCAGGCCTATGCCCGGCAAGCCGCGCCAGAGGGTGATCACGGCCTCGTAGTCGCGGATGGTCATCTTGGCGATGCGGTAGCGCATAGTTGCGCCCTTTCAAAACCGTCAGATTGTTTCGTTGATGATCCAGAATACTGTTTTCTGACAGGATTAACAGGATTTTCAAGGGACTGCTTGCCGACCGAAAGCGCCAGAAGTCGACGAGAAAAGTGTGGCAGTATTCATTCTCACGCTTCTAGAAGTGTGAGAATGGCTCAGGCAGATCGCCGTCGAGTTTGATCGCCCCTCGGCAAGGTCAAGCCCTGAAACGAAAAGCCTGTTCAAAGACATCCCGTATCTCCTGCGCTGGCTTCGGGTCGGAAGCCTGCATTAACAAGTCCTCATTTCGGCGTGCTATTTCGAACCCGTTTGTTCTGCGCTTAAGCTTCACGCCGGAGTCGCAACTCCATGTAGATGACGTCGAGCCTTCGATCGAACTTGAAACCCACCTCGCGAAAATGGCCCACCTGTTCGAAACCGAACTTGGCGTGTAGACCGA
>JBAXVM010000095.1:0-10035 GCA_037129105.1 bacterium | reverse complement strand
GGGCGCACTACAAACGGCTCTGCGCCCTGTTCGTAGTGGCGCCGTCAGGCGCTTCCCCGCTTTCATCCACCGGCTCTGCGCCCTGTTCGTAGTGGCGCCGTCAGGCGCTTCCCCGCTTACATCCACCGGCTCTGCGCCCTGTTCGTAGTGGCGCCGTCAGGCGCTTATCCGGTTGCGACGCCCTTACGGGCGCACTACAAACGGCTCTGCGCCCTGTTCGTAGTGGCGCCGTCAGGCGCTTCTCCGCTTACATCCACCGACGATGCGCCCGACCAGCCGCCACCGCATCCCGATAGACCCCCGCCGTCTGCTCAATCATCTTCCGCAAGCTGAAGTCCTTCACGCGTTCCTGTCCGGCCGCGACCAACCGCGCACGTTCCGCGGGCGAGCGCAGCAACCCGGACACCGCCGCCGCCAGCATGACCGGCTCATTGGGCGGCACCAGTGCAGCACAGGCGCAATCAACTGCCACGTCCAGCACGCCACCGACACCGGCCGCGACCACAGGCGTGCCCGCCTGCAGCGCTTCGAGCAGCACATATGGCAGCCCTTCCCAACGCGATGGCATGACCAGCACCGTCGCAGCCGCCAGTTCGGCGGCCACGTCAACGTCCTCATGCGCCACATCGAACGTCACGCGTTCACGCCAGGTCTGCCGCGCCACCTGCCGCTGCAGCCAGTCGCGCCACGCCCCCTCGCCCACAATCCGGAAGCGCGCCTCCGGCACCTGTTCTAGGATCGCCGGAATCGCCGCCAGAAACAGATCCGGTCCTTTCTGGCGGCAAAGCCGCCCGAGGAAAGTAACTGTAGCGTTACTGGCTGGCTCCCGGCTCTCTTTTGGATGTTGGTTGTTGGATGTTGATTGTTGGTTGTTGCCTGTTGGTTGTTGAATGTTGGGAGTTATCCCATTCGCAATCCATACCACCTGCTCCGCCGCAAACCCCAGCTCCCGCGCCATTTCGCACTCCTGTCGCGAAACCGCAATCAAGCGCGTGGTCCAGGGTCGTGCCATCCGCTCCAGCGCGCGATAACACCTGCCACGCCACGGCGCGCCCGTGTCACAGAACGCAAACGCATGCGGCGTATAGACCGTGGCGCGGACACCTGACACGCGCGCGGCGAGCCGTCCCAGAAAACCAGCCTTGGAACTGTGCGCATGCACGACATCCGGACGCAGCCGCCGCAGCAAACGCACCAGTCGCACCAGCGCCACCAGATCTGCCACGGGCGCCACACGCCGGCGCATGGGGATCACATACACGCCCACGCCTCGTTCACGATAAAGCGGCAGATCGCGCGCAAAGTCCGGGTCGCGCCGCAGCGAAACCACTACATCCACGCGGAATTCAGCCGGATCCAGCCCCAGCGCCAGCTCGCGCAAGTGCCGACGCGTGCCGCCGGTCGTGGCTTCCAGGATGTGTACGAGGTGAAGCATGGGAGGTGTCAGTGTTCAGGGGTCAGGGGTCAGGGGTCAGGGTTCAGGGGTCAGGGTTCAGGGGTCAGGGTTCAGGGTTCAGGGGTCAGGGTTCAGTATTCTGGAAATATCCATCGGCGGCGATCACCGCGGCCTACACCTTGGAACGACCGTACATATATTACTGCCGCGGTGCATCGCTTGGTTGGCCGAATCATCGATATGCGTCTTTTCGGTCATCGATCGTTAGAACGAATACAATGCGTTCGGCTTCCTCCAGGGAATAAAAGATACGATAGGGACCGACTCGGTAACGCCATGTTGCTGGCGTGTAATCCTGTAACTTGCGGATGTTGGGGCCAAAGTACGGTCCCTGTCGAAGTTGCGGGTAAACATAGGCGTCGAGTTTCTTTCGCAAGAACCGCGAGGGCCCGAGACGGGCCAGCGCCTTCTGGAACTCCTCCGTCTCGAAGATGCGAAAGTCAGATGAAGGCGCCGCGCCGATTCTTGGCATCTTGATGTCCTCGCTTCAGGCTTTGATTGAGTTCGCCATTCCCGCGGATCTCAGCCATCTCAAACTCGTCCACGGTTTCATGGTCCTGTACAAAACGCATCACCGCCGTCTCAATGAAATTCGAGATGGGTCGGTTCTCTCGCTCTGCTACACCTTTGAAAAGCCGATACACGGGATCATCGAGTCGCAGTGTCACAGTTTTGGACATGCCTGCCTCCTAATGGTTGCTTCCAACACCGATAGAATACATTAGCATGCATATGGATGCAATTGTATTCTACGGCCAACGACAGCGATCACCAGCAGCCACCAATCCTATGACTCATGCCTGCAACCGGCCGCGGGTGCATCGCTTGGTTCGCGTGGATCATCGTCGTTTCTGAACGTTGTGCCAAGCATGAACTGATCGCTTCGGTGCGACCCGATCAAAAAATCAACGCCTTCTTCTGTCTTCGAAATCGAAATCGTAATCGAGAATCGCAATCGCAATCGCAATCGCAATCGCCGCCAACGGCCGTTTGACCGCTATCTCAAGCAAATCCGGCGCTAGTCACGAATCCATTGCGAGTCACGCGCTTCTTCTTTCGATTTCGAGTGTGATTTCGGTTTCGATTGCGATTCTCGATTTCGATTTCGATTTCGTCACAATGAGCAGCAGGTCCTTGATGCTTTCGATTCCAGTCGCATTCGACAGCGGGCGAGCCGCTTTGGATCATGATCCATCTCGGCGCGAACGTATCGGCTCTGCCTCGGCGGCTATTGTACGGGAAAGTGCCGTCCGCCTCGGCGCAATGCGTTCACACCTCCCGCTCGCGATCCATCCGGGCGGCACCACGCAGTACAGCGGGGGCTGCGCACCCGCTGATCCAAGGCGTCTGCCTGCCGACCCAACAGCGGTCCCGCAGGTCCCGCTGTACTGGCCTTGGAAAGGGCCGCAATCGGAGTTGCGCTCTACAGTGCCACTTCGGTTGACGACTACGGCGACGACTACGGTGGACGACTTAAAAAGACTCTCCCCGTTCACCGTAGTCGTCGCCGTAGTCGTCAACCGGTCCGCCCACGCACCTTGGCCAGGGCCCATTGCGCCATTTCGCGCGGTTCGTGGATGCGCAGCAGCCACAAGGCGACCAACCCCGTTGCCAGCGCCGCCGCTGACCCGCACCCCAGCTGGAGCATGAGCAACAGACGTCCGTGCAGGTGCACACCTGCCACCCCGGCCACCTGCGGCGCGTGTCGCGCCACCAACCAGGCCACACCCGCCATCAACAGGGCGCAGACGATCACGCGCAACAGGAACGAAAGCGTCTCCCGCACCGGAAAGGCCTGCGGAGTCGACGAACGCAGCATCTCGACCAGCGCCAGGCTCTTCAGCACACGCGACAAGGTAAACCCGCCCGCGATCACCCCCAGCAGCAACAGACTGTTGCCGCCGCACATCCGGAACCCAACCCAGCTGATCGCCATGCTCAGCACGGAGAAGACAATGCCGACCACCGTCACCGCCACCATGCGGCGATGCGCAAAGAACGCCTGCATAACCAGCATTTCGACGGCTGTAGCAGGCAGCACCAGCGTGCAGCAAGCCATGGAGACGGCTGTGCGTTGAACCGCCAAGGCATCGAAGTGCCCGCCGGCAAACAGCAGCGCTGTAAGCGGTTGCGCCAGCACCGCGATGACCGCCACCAGCGGGATGAAGCAGGCCAGCAGCATGCGGCCGGAGCGCGTGATGACCTGCCCCAGACGGGCATGATCCTTGCGGTCAACCAGCTCGCAGAAGAACGGAAACACAGCTATTGAAAACGCGTAGGGCACCAGAAAACTGATGGTCCCCTGCAGTTTCTTCCCCATGGAGATGGCCTGAATCAGGCCGGCGGAGTCGATGCCACTCGGCACATAGACATTGTTGAACAGGTCCCGCACCTTGGCCACCAGGATGCCGGCCAGCAGCGGCAAAGCCAGCCAGAGCATGCGCCGGAACACCGGGTCGCCGAAGGCAAAGCAGGGGCGGATGTAATGCAGCTTGTCACGCAACCCGACCAGATGCGTGATGACCTTCAGCACGCTCCCCAGCAGCAGCCCCAGAATCAGCCCCCTGCCCGCGCTGCCGCCGCCCTGGAAGACCACGGCCGCGAGCAATCCGCCCACCGCCGCAAACTTCCAGACCGCATCACCAAAGGCAGCCAGGAAGAAACGCTTATGCCCGTTCAGGAGCACGTAGGTGGTCGAACCGAGCGACAACCCAACCAGGGCCGGTGCGAGGGCCTGCACATACCGGCTCCCCATCGCAACCAGTTCCGGCTTCTTCTCCAGCGTCCACTGGGTACAGACCCGCACCAGCAGTTCCGGAAAGAGCACGAGCAGAACGATCACCGGAACCAGAACCAGAAACTGAAAAGTCAGCAACGTATTGGCAAAACGCCAGGCGCTGGGCTCACCCTCCAGGTCGAGCTGACGCATGAACACCGGCATGACCGCCGGGCCGATCACCTCCTCGCCGATCAGGAAGATGCCGAAGATGCAGTTCTCAAAGGCAAAGGTGAGGACGTCGAACTCCTGCGGTGTCAGGTAGTGCCCCATGGCCTTGGCCTGCACCAGCCCCGCCAGCTTGAAGAGCACATGCGCAACCGCCACGGCAAAGCCCGCGCGCAGGATACGATGACCGAGGGAACGATGTGGTTGAGTATTCATAAAACGCGATAGCGTGCAAACAGAGCCTTACATTCACACCCAACGTCCAACGCCCAACGTCCAACGTCCAACATCCAAGGCCTGCGTTACTGTCATCGTGCACGCCCCGGCACTCGCTGCTGCACAGTCCGGATGCTAGTATAGAAAATGCGAATTAACTCCTCGGTCTCAACCAAAACCTTATCGATAATGGCAGGCTTCTCAATCAAGGGAACCTTCTGAACGAGACGCAATGCGCGCTTGGCTTCCCGTAGTTCCTTAAGACAAATACGCATCTTGTGAACAAAATCATCCGACGACTCGGCGGATTCGGCTTCGCCATGGTTCAAATAGGGAGAAGTGCCAGAGCGCAACAATTGACCAGCCACATGGTTACCTGCACGTGTCTTGTCAATCTTTTCGGTCACGCGAATAATTGCCGTAGCATATCGAAGCAACCGATCTTCCAGATCGTACACATCACGTTTTGCCTCATCCCCCTTAGCTGATCCCATTCCAGTGCTCATGTCACGGCATCTCCGTTGGACGTTGGGCGTTGGACGTTGGGCGTTGGACGTTCGCGCCCGCAAGCTCTGCTCTCATCCTCCACACCCCCAGCTTCGTCGCTCCCTGCCCAAAGTCCGGGACGACCTCCACCTGGTCATACCGGTCCGCCACGGCCTGCCACAGTTCCGCCTGGGCCTTGTCCGGAAGTTCGCGCATGGCCGGCGCGCCGATGGCCAGCGCATAGCCGCTGAACGCCGCGACCGGTGCGTCGGTCTGGCGCAGGGTCTGCAACATTCCGGCACGATTCAGCACATGACAGCGGGCCGCGGTGGTGTCGTCGAGATCCGGGAAGTAGCCGAAGGGCCCCATCTCAAAACCAGCAGGCACGCGGAGTCCGGCCTCGACCGCGAGGTAAATGTCCTGGGTCAGCAGCACGCGCTCCGGCGGGGACATGTCGCGGATCTGTTTGCCGACCTGCCGCAGCTTGGCCAAATCGGATGGCGTGCGCTTCACCACCCAGAAACGATCCTGGCGCAGCACAAACCAATCCTGGTTGATCGGCGAGGAGAAGGCTGCCATGGCCGCACCAGCCACGCCCAGCCAGACCAATGCCGGCCGCAGGCTGGACTGCGTGACGCGCACCGCGCCTGCTGCCACCGCCACAGCCAACAACGGCATGATTGGCACCTGATAGTCATCATACGGAAACGGGCTCAGCAATTGGACACCGAACACCGCGGCAAATGATACCAGCCAGAGCGAAATCCAGCGTGGACAAGGCTGGTTTGATTCTGTTTCCGCGGTACGCCGGGGCGCCCACCACAGCCAGGCGACCAGTCCCGCCGCAAAGAACGCCAGCGGCAGGTAGCCGCGAATGCAGCGCGAAACCGAACCCGCCAGGAACATCAGATCCCGCCCCCCTTCGCGGGCCTTATGAAAGCTGTTGGCAAACAGAAACTGTTCCCGGCTGGACAGCAGGCTCGGTCCATACACCAGGGCCAAGCCTGCCACGCCGCCAATCCCGAACCAGAACCAGGCCCAGCCCAGCGTGCGCCGCTGCCAGAGGAGCCAGAACCCGGTGACAGCCAGCAGCAAGCCGAGCGAAAGACGCACGCCCGCGGCCGACGCCAGCAGCACACCTGCCACCGCCGCCAGCCAAGCACGTCCGGGGCGGTCTGCCGCGGTCAGGACCAGATATCCGGCCAGCAGCAGGCAGGCTGCCAGCGCATAGGTCTTGGGGATCGTGGTGAAATAGCTGTGGTAGACATTGGCAGCCGTGAAAGCCAGCGCCAGGATGCCGGCTGCCAGCCGCTCCCCCCGCGCCACAGCCCGCGCCGCCAGGAGTGCGGCCAATACGCCACCCGCCAGCCCCAGCACCGCGGTCAGCACGCGCCCGCCAAACACGCCATGCGGCGACCACAGCGGCGCGACCCAGCCGTATACAACCGGCAGCACCGGCCCCTGGGTAAAGAAAAAATCGCGGTACGGCAAATGGCCCCGGGCGGTTTCCAAGGCCGCGTAGAGATACCAACCTTCGTCCTGATTCAGCAGCCCAAACCAGACATTGGCGGCATATAACGCCAGCGACATGACCAGCGTAGCCGCCAGCGCCACGCGCAAAGCCAACCGATCCGACACCTGCCACCACATGCCCGTTTCTCCTGTTTGTAGAAAGAGAGCATATCGTGTGCCAGAGCAGGCGGGATGTCAACTTTCAATCACACCCGCCGTTCGCATGAGGATTTCGGCGGGTCCGGCCATTCGACTTCCATCATGCGAACTGCACTATTCACACGCCTCATGCGCATCCCCGTTGAATTGACCGCCATCAGACTGCGGATAATGCGCATGGTCAGTGAGCCGAAGGTAGGGACGGCTTTACGCCGTCCATTATCAGACCTATTGCGAGTAGACGGCATAAAGCCGTCTCTACCCAAGACAAATCCACGAAGCAGGGATAAGCCCGTACGCCCCACCCATCGGCCAGCCACAGGCGCTGTGTCATTCTCACACTTCTAGAAGTGTGAGAATGGCTCTTGCCCGGTTACGCACCCGCGGACAAAGGCGCATACACACGAAACCAGCGGTCCCGCAGGTCCCGCTGTACCGGGCTGCGCAGTACAGCGGGGGCTGCGCACCCGCTGACGTAAGGCGTGTAAGCGCGCCAGCGGTCCCGCAGGTCCCGCTGTACTTGCCCGGCGCGCCCGCTAGTCATCGGGCGCAAGGCCGGTGAATGCGCACGGGGAAGCGCCTGACGGCGCCACTACGAACAGGGCGCAACACCGCTTGTAGTGCGCCCGTAAGGGCGTTGCAATTGAAGAAGATCCAGATGGAATCCCATGTTCAAGAATATTTCTCCCTTCGCCTGTAAGATTCCGGTCCAAATCCGCATATTCCCCTGTAGGACATGCCACACGCCTGCCACCGCACGCTGGCTGTCAGCACGAAAAGGGGTATTCAATGCGTAAAATACGACGTCTGGCCGCACCGGCTGCCGCGCCCGATTGGAACTGCCAGGGGCAGAACTTCTATTCCGTTTTGCTGTCCGCGTTCCCATGCGAGGTCCGCGAAACAGCCAGCCGCTATCAGGCCGGCTTTCATTGGACCGAGCGTCATCTGCAGTGCGTCTGGTTCGACGACCGTCTGCGACCCACGCGGCTGGTGACCAGCGAAGGCGAAACGGTCGTCGTGGAGTCGCCCGGTCGCTGGAACCTGGAAGCAGGTCCGGACTTTATCGACGCCCAGTTACGCATCGGCGCAGACGAGCGGCGCCTCATCGGCGATGTGGAAGTGCATGTGCGCCCCGTAGACTGGGAGCGCCACCAGCATGACCGCGAAGGGCTCTACCGGCATGTGGTCCTGCACGTCACCTACTTTGCCGCCCCGGCGCTCTCACCGGCCACGGCCCGCGGGCTTTTACAGCTGCCGCTGGCCGAGGCACTCGCGGCCATGCCGGCCTTCTCGTTCGACGATGTGGACCTCGCGGCCTATCCGCATGCCGCGCTCCCCCTGACCCCGCGCCCGTGCGGACTGGCTCTGCGTGACACGCCGGAACGCTGGGAACCGCTCCTGGCCTCTGCCGGCATCCACCGCCTCCAGCGCAAGGCGCAACGCCTGCAGGAGCGCCTCGCCCGGCTCCAGGATCGCGAGCAACTGCTGTACGAAGAACTCCTGGCCGCGCTCGGTTACAAGCACAATGCCGCGGCCTTCCGCCGCCTGGCCCAATTGCTGCCGCGGAACGCCTGGGACCCGCAAGCTTCCATGGAACACGCCTACGCGCGCCTGCTGGGCGCAGCCGGGCTGCTGCCTGACATTGCGGCGGCCGCAGACGACGAGTCGCGCCAGTTCGTGCGTATGCTCTGGGACCACTGGTGGCGCGATCCGCTCCCCTGGGCGGACAGCGAAAAGATCGGCATCGCGCGGCACGCCACACGCCCCAACAACGCCCCTGCCCGCCGCCTGGCCGCAGCCGCCGCGCTATTTTACGGCAACGCACAGCTCGGGGACGCCCTGCTCGCCATCCCGCGCACGCCCCCTGCCCGCTGGTTTCGCGATGTCACGACCTGCCTGGAAAGCCGCCTGCAATGGGACTTCTGGCGCAGCCACCTCTCCCCCACCGGCGCCCGTCAGTCACGCCCGACTGCGCTGATCGGCAAACAGCGTCTGGCTTCCATGGTCGCCAATGTGGTGCTGCCGCTGCTGGCAGCCGAGGGGGAATTTCCGGATGCACTGGCGAAACACCTGCCACCGGAAGGCATCTCCGCGCCCATGCGCGAAGCCGCCAATGCGCTCTTCAGCCGGGACCACAACCCCGCCCTCTACGCCACCAGCGGCCTCTACCAGCAGGGTCTGCTCCAGATCCACCACGACTTCTGCCTCAATGCCCGCACCGGCTGCGCACATTGCGCGCTGGCGGGGGAGCTGGGGAAACGGCTGGAGGGACCAGCGGTCCCGTAGGTCCGCTGTACCGGGCGGCACACATCGAATGGCTTAGGGGCTTACGCTTTCGAGAACGTTCGTATGGCTACGCCTGGCCAACTCTTTGCGATACAAATCGCAAATCGACGGATTTGAGCCATTTTTCTCCATTGCCGCCAGGAAGGTACGTAAGATCTTTTCGTCCACCTTTTCCAGCGAGATGTCGCGCGGCCGATGATCGGCGGCCTGTTTCAAATCGGCCCGCGCCTGCCGAATGGCTAGCAGTACATCCGGGGCAGTCACCGTCTTCTCCAGATGCTCCAGAAACGGACGGATCAGTTTGTCGGCTAACAGCTCCGACTCCTTCGCATTCATGCACGTTCGCCGTGGAACCAGGGATTCATATTGCTCCGTCATGCAGCCCAAAGCAAAAATGTGCATCGCTTTAGCTTTTGTGCGGGACTCCGACTTGATCCGCTCGATCAACGCGCGAACAATCGTCTCGTTCCGCATTAAACTCAGGCCTTGGATGGCCATCTCGGCGATTTGCGGATTCGGGTCCGCGACATGCTCCAGCATGGCAAGGCCCGCCGGCCACCACATCCGCTCCAACTGTTCTTTTGCCTCCGTATATCCACGTCCATCCTCCGCCGTTGCGGCGCTCATACATCGCTGTGCCGCCTTCAACACAACCTCATTCTCGTCTGCCGAAAGCACCAATGCGCCTGCGATTGCCCGATCGCCCAATACCTGAGCCGCCTTGCGCAACTCGATCTTGTCCGTAGTATTCGTGAGCCGTTTGACAATCTCAGCCGTGGATAGAACGGATACGTTCTCGTCCCGATCTTCCGGATTTTGCCCGTCCGGATTTCCACCCACGCCTGCCAATACAGTCCGAGGCTCCGTGTTTGTGGTGGCCACAGACGAAGCCAAGGAATCAACGACCTCGGTCGGCTTGGCTACACATGCGGCTGTGACCGTTGGCGCAGTTGACGCCTCGCGAATAGGCACATCC
>JBAXVM010000094.1:0-10038 GCA_037129105.1 bacterium | reverse complement strand
TAAAGCCGTCTCTACCCAAATGCAGCGGCAAGTCAATGAATCGCAGATGCACCCTTTCGCCCATGGTCTTTTCCTGGAGCGCCACTTTGGCGGCTTCCACCACGAAGATTCGAAGAACACGAAGATTCACGTAATCGGACGCTGGAAATAGCCGAAACTTTCGGATTCATTGAACTTCGTGCTCTTCGTATCCTTCGTGGTGAGAATTCCCGACCGCTTCAGGAAAAGACCATGGGCTGCTAGCCCCGGTCGGCATCCTGCTGTGAAAACTGCATGTCGCATAGGCGGCGGTAAGCACCGTTGGCGGCATAGAGTTCGTCGTGCGTGCCGCGCTCCACAATCACACCCTGCTCAACAACCAGAATCAGGTTGGCGCGCCGGATGGTGCTCAAGCGGTGCGCAATGGCAAAGGTCGTGCGGTTGGCCATCGCCAGCGCAATCTCCTCCTGTACCTGGCGCTCCGTGACCGTGTCCAGCGCGCTGGTGGCCTCATCGAGGATCAGGATCGGTGGATTGCGCAGCATGATGCGCGCGATGGCCACGCGCTGGCGCTCACCGCCACTGAGCACAAATCCTTTTTCTCCCGCCACGCGATTGTAGCCATCCGGGTGGGCGGCAATAAAGGCGTGTGCGTTGGCCTTCCGTGCCGCCTCCTCAATTTCCGCTTGCGTCGCATCCGGGGTGCCATAGGCAATGTTGAAGGCCACGGTCTCATTGAACAGCAACGTTTCCTGCGTCAGGACCCCCACCAGTTTCCGCAGGTCGGCAATCTTGATGTCGCGCAGATCCACGCCATCCATGCGCACACACCCGTCCGTCGGGTCATAAAAGCGGGCCAGCAAATTGGCAAGCGTGGTCTTGCCGGAACCGGTTGCGCCGACCACGGCCACCGTGCTGCCGCGCGGGATGGCGAAGGAGGCGTGGCGGATGACCGGTTGCCCGGCAGCCGTGTAGCGGAAGCTGGCGTCCTCAAAAACAATACGGTCGTCGAACGAGGTCTTGCGAACCGCATCGGGGCGCTCCGGGAGTCGCTCGTTAAAGTCGATGGTTTCGAATATCCGCGTCAATGCGGCGGCACCGCGCTCAAGCGTTGGGACAATCCGGGACAGCTGCCGGATAGGCTTGTAGACAATCACACCCGCCACGGCGATCACCGCCATGTCGCTGAGGTGGAGCCCCTTGCAGACGCACACCAGCAGAAAGATGCACCCCAGGCACACCCCCACCACTTCCATGGCCGGACTGATCAGCAGTTCCACGCGGATGGCGCGCATGATGGTCTTGAAGTAGTTCCGGTTCTCCTCGGCAAAGCGGCCGATCTCGGCCGCCTCGGTATGAAACGCCTTGACCACACGAATGCAGGTGAAGTTCTCATGCATGCGCACGACGAGATCCGAGATGCGTTCGAGGGAGCGGTGCGTCCAGTTGCGCACCCGGCGGCCGAGGACGATCACCGGCACGATGCACAGGGGGAAGCCCAGAATCGCAAGAACCAGCAGATCGAACATGTCTTTCTTCTGTGCAAACAGCACGACAAATACGATGGCGCCGAGAATCTCGAAGGGGGCACGGGATATGTCCGCAACAGTCTGGCTGATCACCCCGTCCACCACACTTGTGTCAGCCACGCTGCGACTGATCAGGCGTCCCACATCCATGCGGCCATAGAACGACAGAGATTGCGACT
This sequence comes from bacterium, assembly GCA_037129105.1. GTDB lineage: Bacteria > Verrucomicrobiota > Kiritimatiellia > RFP12 > CAIWXQ01 > CAIWXQ01. The sequence continues at coordinate 8,351 of JBAXVM010000094.1, read as the reverse complement.
CGATCGCCTCAAACTGCTGGTCGCGCTGGTCCCGCACCACGCGTGCGCCAAGCCAGCGCAGGCAGTACTGGTTCAGGTAGATGGCGACCTGCCTTCCCAGAACCACCACCAGCAGGGCCAGCATGCCGAGCGCCAGGAACTGCCAGGTCACGCGGCCGTCGGCACGGGCGACAGGCACGCCGATCAGATCCGCCAGTCGCTCGGCCTGACGTGTCCACTTGACCGCCGCAGGCGGGAGATCCACCGCGCCCGCAGGGGCGGCGGGTGCCACGGCAGGCACGGTATTAACATTCGACTCCACGACGGTAAGCATCTGCCAGGAAACCTGCAGCATGACGAAGACGGAAGAACCGACCACCAGCCCCGACGCGACACCCACCAGAAGATGGGTCCGGTAGCGCAGGATGTGACTAAACAGGCGGCGGTAAAGCTGGCCGGGGGAGATCTCTTGGCGTGTTTTGTTCATGGGCCGATCATCCAAGTTCGGTCAGATACCGTTCAGCTTCAAGCGCAGCCATGCAGCCGGTCCCGGCCGCGGTGATGGCCTGCCGATAGGTGCGATCCTGTACGTCGCCGGCCGCATACACGCCCGAAATATTTGTGCGGGTACGCTCCGCAACGATGTAGCCATCGGGATCGAGCGTGATCTGACCGCGGAAGGGCGTCGTATTGGGCGTATGCCCGACCGCCAGGAAAAGTCCGTCGACCGGAATTTCAGACAACTGCCCGGTCGACACGTGCCGCAGGCGCAACCCGGTCACCCTGCTCTGGGCGACATCCAATACCTCCGCCACTGCGGAGTTCCAGACAACCGTGATCTTCCCGTTGTTCAGCACACGGTCGGCCATAACGGGTGAGGCGCGAAACTTGTCCCGGCGGTGAATGAGCGTCACGTGCGAGACGATCCGGGAGAGGTAGAGGGCGTCCTCCATGGCGGTGTCGCCGCCGCCGACCACGGCCACGCGCTTGCCGCGGTAGAAGGCGCCATCGCAGGTGGCGCAGCCGGAGACGCCATGGCCCTTGAGCAGCTCCTCGGACGCCAGGCCAAGGTAGCGTGCGCTGGCGCCGGTGGCGATAATCACCGTGCGCGCCTCCAGCGCCCCCCCGGACGCCAGTTGCAGGCGCTTGGGCGTGGCAGACAGGTCGCAGCTGAGCAGCTCGTCCATCACCAGGCGCACGCCCATGCGTTCCGCCTGCTGCCGCATGTTCATCATCAGGTCGAAGCCACCGACCGGCTCAGCAAACCCGGGGAAGTTCTCAATGTCTGTGGTCTGGGTAAGCTGGCCGCCAGGCTGCGGTCCTTCGATAAGTAGCGGCTGCAAGCTGGCCCGCGCCGTATAGATGGCCGCCGTCAGTCCGGCCGGCCCACTGCCGATGATAATCACGTTTTCCATGGTGGGTCTAGGGGAGATGGGATGATCAGGGTTCAGGGTTCAGGGTTCAGGGTTCAGAACTCGGTTTACATAAAAAGCAAGGTACGCATCATAACTGGTTTAGCGGGGTTGGGAAACCATGGAATGATGGGGTGTGCGCATGGCGCGCATCTGCGATTCATTGACTAGCCGCCGCATTTGGGTAGAGACGGCTTTACGCCGTCTACCCGCAAATGCCAGACAATGGACGGCGTAAAGCCGTCCCTACCGTGAAGGTCAATGAATCGCAGATGCGCCCTGCGCATGGTCTTTTCCTGAAGCATCCGGGAATTCTCACCACGAAGGACCCAGCGCGGCGCAGTCATTTGGCCTGTTTTATGAGGCACCGCAACCCGCTAGCCGCGGGTTGCCAACTAGCAGCCTGGTCGGCAGACGGTTTGTGCTTCCAGAAGGCTAATTCCGACAGGCTGCTAGGTGTACCGCAGCACTTCCGTGGAGGTCGTATACCCGTCGAGTATGTTGCGGATGCCATCTTCGCGCATGGTGCGCATGCCTATTTCGCGCGCCTTGGCCTTGATGTAGAGCGTGGGCTTGCGCTCGTTGATCATCTCGCGGATCGGCTCGCTGACGCGCAGATATTCAAAAAGTCCCTTCCGTCCCTTGTATCCGGTGTTGTTGCACAGGTTGCAGCCGCGTCCGTAGTAAAACGGCCGGGAGTTAATCTGCTCCCGGGTGAGCTCAAGGCGAATGAGCGTCTCATCATCCGGCTCAAGCGGCTCTTTGCAATTGGCGCAGATCGTGCGGACCAGGCGCTGCCCCAGCACAGCCTCCAGCGAGGAGGAGATCAGATACGGCTGCACGTCCATGTCGATCAGGCGGGTGACAGCACCGGCGGAGTCGTTGGTGTGGAGCGTGCTGAAAACCAGGTGGCCGGTGAGCGAGGCCTGGATGGCGATCTCGGCGGTTTCAAAGTCGCGAATTTCGCCGATCATCATCACGTCCGGATCTTGTCGCAGGAAGGCGCGCAGAACCTTGGCGAAGGTGTTGCCGGTGAGCGGGTTGATCTGCACCTGAACGATGCCGTCAATTTCATATTCCACCGGCTCCTCGGCCGTGAGCAGCTTCTGGTCAATTGTGTTGATGCGGCGCAGGGCGGAGTACAGCGTGGTGGTCTTACCCGAGCCGGTGGGGCCGGTGACGATGATGATGCCGTTGGGCTTTTCGATGTCCATCGTGAGCTGCTCGAAAATGTTTTCCGGGAGCCCCAGGTTCTCGAGATCCAGCGAGACCACGGAGCGGTCGAGCACGCGCAGCACCACGCTTTCGCCAAACTGCGTGGGCAGACACGAAACGCGCAAGTCAATGTGCCGCCGCGCCACGGGGACCGTGATGCGTCCGTCCTGGGGGACACGGCGCTCGGCGATGTTCAGGCCGGCCATCACCTTGATGCGCGAGATGATCGGCAGCGCCATGCGCCGGCTGGGCGGTTTCATCTCATAGAGGGCGCCGTCCACACGGTAGCGGATGCGAAACACCTTCTCGTACGGCTCGAAATGAATATCCGAGGCGCGGTTGGTCACCGCCTCGTATAGCACCAGGCCCACGTACTTGACTACCGGCGCCGCCTTGGCCTGCTCCGCGAGGGCCTTCTCATCCAGCGCATCCTCCTCCGTGATCGTCGCCTCCCGGTCGAGATCGTTCTCGATATTACTCAGCATGTCGGCGACGGTTTCGCTCTCGTCCCCGTAATACTGGCTCACGCGCGACGAAAGATCGGCCTCGCGCGCCAGCACGAACGAGACATCGCGCGTCAGCACGAACATCAACTCGTCAACCACATGCGGTTCCACCAGTGTCGCGACGGCCAGCGTAATGGCACCGGGGGTGCTGATAACGGGAATCATGTTATACGTGCGCGCCACACTGGCCGGCAGCGTGCGCAGCACCTCCTGCGGAATGTCGAGATCCGAGAGGTTGATCACCTCGCACCCCTGGTAGGCGGCCATCATGGACAGCAGGTCATCCTCGGAGATGTAGCCCATATCCACAATCAGATTATGCAGCGCCTTGCCGCTGCGAACATGCTCCTCCTGCACATCCTGCGCCTGCTGCGCATCCATGATGCCGTTGCTGATTGCCAGGTCCAGCAGCGGCGCAAAATCTTTCGGCTCGACGTTCGTACTCATGGCATCACTTTCCTCTCGCGCGCAGGGTCTCCTGCAGTTGCTGGACCAGCGTGTCCGGATCCTGCGCCTTGGTGATCAGGTCCTCGTAGTGAATGAGCCCCTTGAGATACAGATCCAGCAAGTGGGCATCGAGTGTGATCATGCCGTTCTTCGCGCCGGTCTGGATGTCGGATGTGATCTGGAAGGTCTTGTTGTCACGAATGCGCGCGCGAATTGAAGAGGTGGAGATCATCACCTCGAACGCCGCAATGCGGCCGGGGCGGTCCGCGCGCACCAGCAGCAGCTGCGAGATCACGGCCACCAGGCCCACGGAGAGCTGCGTGCGCACCTGCTCCTGCTGTGCGGTGGGGAAGGCGTCCACAATGCGGTCGACCGTGGCCGCCGCGCCGGTGGTGTGCAGGGTGGCGAACACCAGATGCCCGGTTTCCGCTGCCGTAATCGCCGCCTGCATGGTCTCGAGGTCGCGCATTTCACCGACCAGGATCACATCCGGGTCCTGCCGCAGGGCCCGGCGGATGGCCTCGGCGAAGCTCGGGACATCCACGCCGATTTCGCGCTGCGTCACGATCGACTTGCGGTGGGTGTGATAGTACTCGATCGGGTCCTCGACCGTGATGATATGGCAGTCGCGGTCGGCGTTGATGACGTTAATCATGCTCGCGAGCGTGGTGGACTTGCCGGACCCGGTCGGGCCGGTCACCAGGATCAACCCGCGCGGGCGGTAGAGCAGCTCATTCACCTGCGGCGGCAGACCGATCTGCTCGAGCGTCAGCAGCTTCGACGGGATCAGACGCAGCACAATGCCGACATTGCCGCGCTCCTTTAACACGCTCACGCGAAACCGCGCCAGCTCGCCGAACCCAAAGCCGAAATCCGTGCCGCCGTGCTCGCGCACGCCCTGCTGATGGTCGGGTGATGTGATGTTCTTCATCAGCCGCTCGGTGTCCTCCGGCGTCAGCGGCGGCAGGTCCAGCGGGCTGAGCGCGCCGTGGATGCGAAGCATCGGCGGCAGCCCCACGCGGATATGCAGGTCCGAGGCCCCCTCTTCGACCGTCAACTGCAGGAGGTCGCTCATTTCAACGTTGTTGGCGGAAGCGCTCATTAGTCAGCATCTCCCATGGTGGCACGCAGGACTTCATCGACCGTGGTCATGCCGGAAACCACTTTCAGCAGGCCGTCCTCGCGCAGCGTGCGCATGCCCATTTCGCGCGCCCGGACACGAAGTTGCGTGGCGGGCAGCCGGTCAAAAATCATGCGCTGGATCATATCGTCGATCAGGAAAATCTCGAAGATGCCCTTGCGCCCCTTGTAGCCCGTGAGGGCGCAATTGGGGCAGCCGCTGCCCTTGGACAAGGCGGAGCCTGCCAGTTCCCGGGCCGCCGGTCCCAACATCTTTTTCTCGCGCTCCGTGGGGGTGTACGGCGCCTTGCAGTTCGGACAGATCACACGCACGAGGCGCTGGGCCAGGCAGGCTCGCACGGCCGAGGCCACGAGGAACGGCTTGACCCCGATATCCAGCAAACGCGTGATGGCGCTGGGCGCGTCGTTGGTGTGCAGGGTGCTGAAGACCAAGTGGCCGGTCAGGGCTGCCTCCATGGCGATGTCGGCGGTCTCCGCATCGCGAATTTCACCGATCATCACGATGTTCGGCGCCTGGCGGAGGATCGAACGCAGCGCGGCCGAAAAATCGAGCCCCACGTCGCGATTCACCTGGACCTGGTTGATGCCGCTCATCTGGTATTCCACCGGATCCTCGACCGTGATGATCTTGCGGTCGGGCAGATTAATCTGCCCCAGGCAGGCATACAGCGTCGTCGTCTTACCGGAACCGGTCGGGCCGGTCACCAGCAACACACCGTCCGGCAGCGCAATCAAGCGCTCGAACCGCTGCTGATCATCAAACAGAAACCCGAGCTGCGGCAACCCCAGCGCCAGGTTCTGCTTGTCGAGAATACGCATGACAATGCCTTCGCCATGGTTCGTCGGAACCGAAGAGACGCGCAGATCGAGATCGCGCTCGATATCCCGCTCCTTGACCGTGATCTGGATGCGGCCGTCCTGGGGCACACGCTTTTCCGAGATCTTCATGCCGGACATGATCTTGATGCGCTGCAGAATGGCCGCCTGCAAGCGCTTCGGCGGACTCTCCATCTCCTGCAGCGAGCCATCCACGCGATATCGCACACGAAACCGGCGCTCCATCGGTTCCAGGTGGATGTCCGAGGCGCGCCGCTTGAAGGCGTCCATGATGATCACGCTTACCAGCTTGATCACCGGCGCGTCATTCTCGTTGGCGTCCGCCGTGTTGCCGAGTTGCGTCTCGAGGTCCGTGCTGGCCGCGTTGTCGGCATCACCCTGCGCCATGGAGTTCACCAGCGACTCGAGATCGGCCTCGCGCGGATAGAGCTTGTCGAGCGCGTCGGCGATCTCCTGCTTGCGGGCCACCACCGCATCCACGTTGCACTTCAGCAGATAGCGCAGGCTGTCGAGCGTGTCGTAGTTCATCGGATCGCTGATGGCGACCGTGACCACATTGCCGGCGCGGGCCAGCGGGATGGCGCCATACTTGCGCGCCTTCTCGGCATCCAGCACGTCCTTCATTTCGGGCGCAATGCAGGACGGATCGATGTGCACCAGCTCCATGCCGAACTGCGCCGCCACCAGCGACAGCACGTCCTCCTCGCGGACGGCCTTCATCTGCAGCAGCACGTCCACAACCGTCTCGCCCTCCTGCTTGACGGACATGGCGGCTTTGTCGATCTGCGCGGGCTGCACCAGGCCATGCTCCTGCAGAATCTGCAACACAAAATCATCATTGAGCGTCACGCTGCTGCTCCCTTCCCTTTCGAGCCGCCAGCTTTTCAGCCACCAGCTGCCCGGCCAATTGCGGATCCGCCTTGCCACGGCTCAACTTCATCACCTGCCCGACCAGCGCCTGCGCGGCAGCCTGCTTGCCGGCCAGAAAATCCTGGACCGTCTTGGGGTTGGCTTCCATGGCCTGATCGACCAGCCGGCCGATCTCGTCCGTGCCGCCCACCTGCCCCAACCCGCGCGCCGCCACCAGACCGGCCGGGCTCCCGCCTTTTTCGTACAGCTCCGGCAACAGCCCTTTGGCGGTCGGCTGGTTGATGGTGCGCCGCTCCACCAGCGTGATCAGGTCCGCCAGGATCTCCGGTGTCAGCGCACACTGCGCCAGCGTGCGACCGCTTTCGCCCAGCAGACGCAACACGTCTGTCATGATCCAGTTGGAAGCCGCTTTGCCATTGCCACAGCGCTGCGCCACGCCCTCAAAAAAGTCCGCCACGTCACGATCGGCCGTCAACACCCCTGCATCATATACCGGAAGGCCATAGGTTTGCACCAGTCTTGCGCGGCGATCGGCGGGACGCTCGGGCAGATCTGCACGCCACGCCTCGATCTGCGTCTGATCCAGCGCCACGGGAAGCAGGTCGGGCTCAGAAAAATAGCGATAGTCGTGCGCATCTTCCTTGCCCCGCATGGGCAGCGTCTCGCCCAGATCCGGATTCCAACGCAGCGTCTGCTGCGCCACGCGGCCGCCGCTGGCGAGCAGCGCCCCCTGACGCTCGATTTCGTGCAGCAGGGCCGCATGCACACCCTTGAACGTGTTCATGTTCTTGATTTCAGCCTTGGTGCCCAGCCGGTCGGTCCCCTCCGGGCGCACACTGACGTTGACGTCACAGCGGAGGTTCCCCTCCTCCAGGTTGCACGCGCTCACGCCGGCATACAGCAGCGTCTGCTTGAGCGCCAGCAGGAACGCAAACGCCTCGTCGGCCGAGGCCATGTCCGGCTCGGTGACAATCTCCATCAGCGGCACGCCGGCGCGATTAAAATCCACGCTGCTGCAGGCCGCATGGTGCGTGCTTTTGCCGACATCCTCTTCAAGGTGAATGCGCGTGAGGTGGATGCGTTTGGTCTGCCCGTCCAGCTCAATCTCCAGTCCGCCGCCGAGGCAAAGCGGCTTGTCGTACTGGGTGATCTGGTAGTTCTTGGGCATGTCCGGGTAGAAGTAGCTCTTGCGATCGAACTTGCTGCTGGCGCCGATCTCACACCCCAGCATCAACCCCGACACCACAGTCAACCGAACCGCATCGCCATTCATCACGGGCATGGCGCCGGGATACCCGAGGCACACGGGGCAGACCTGCGTGTTCGGCGGCGCGCCGTAGGCGGTGCTGCAGCCGCAGAACATCTTGGTCCGGGTCTTGAGCTGCACATGGACTTCGAGGCCGATGGAAGGAGTGTACGTCATGCAATCAAGCTTTCCTGTCTGCACGGAGCGGCTGCCGTCGACGCAAAATCGTTGCGGGAGCCGTAGACTGTTGAACAAGGAACCGCAGAATCACAGCGTAAAGATGTGGCTTTCTCTCTCACCTTCGACAGGCGGAGTTCCCTGCTCGATATGCTGCGGTTCCGCATCAAGGCGGCCCTCCCCGGCTCTGCTCGTACGCGTGCCCCACGCGCAGCACGACCTCCTCGCCAAAGGCGGGCCCCAGAACCTGCAGTCCCACCGGCAAGCCAGCCGCGGTCCGGCCGCAGGGCACGGAAAGGCCGCAGATGCCAGCCAGATTCGCCGTGACCGTAAAGATGTCGCCCAGGTACATGTGCAGCGGGTCGTCCATGGCTTCACCCAGCCGGTATGCCGGCGTCGGCGTCACGGGCGTCAGCAGCGCGTCACAGCGTTCAAACGCCGCGGCAAAGTCGCGCCGGATCAGCGTCCGCACCTTCTGCGCCCGCAGGTAGTAGGCATCGTAGTAGCCGCTGCTGAGCACAT
>JBAXVM010000093.1:0-10046 GCA_037129105.1 bacterium | reverse complement strand
CGGCAAAAAGCCGTTCGTAGTGTGCCCGTAAGGGCATTCGTGTCGCCATAATGAGAACTGCTGGCCTCACCGGTTGCCCGGCATCTCGGCGATCAGATTACCCTGGAAGTTCCCGGGCAGGCGGCAGACGTTGGCATCCCAATCCAGCCAGGGCGCGCCGTTGACATTTACGCCTTTCGGCTTCCCCGTGAACGGCCAGTGCAGGACAATCCCCTTGGGGGCATTGATCTTTCCGCGCATTTCCACGCGCAGCTTGCCATCCAGTTCCGAGGCGAACAGGTTGACTGCCCCGAAATAGGTCGGCATGTTTTCCAGACGCACCCCGCTGTCCTGCAGCACCCATGATTCCGGAATGCCGGACAGTAACACGAGGCGGTCGCCGCTCTCGTACAGCAATAAATTCCGGATGCCGGTTACCAGATCCGCACCGACCCAGGTATGGGGCATGTCGCCGATGTAGGTGCCAGTCCGGTAATTGCTCACCACAACCTCCGCCAGGTGATTCCAGGCACGCGGACGCCGGCCGGCCATGAACTGCTGCAGCAGCGCAAAGGCACGGGGCTTGGCCCCCAACTGCACCAGTGCGGTGAGGTTGCGGGCCTCGTAGGGGGTGTAGACGCCCTCCCATCCGGGCTTGCTACGTGCCACGATCCCCTCATAGTACTGCTCATAGGTGGCCTCCAACAGCAGGGCCGGCAGCAGATCCACCTCCTCGCACGGATAAAAAACCACACTGGTGGAGTTAGGATCGGGGTCACCGCGCTCCGCACATCCGGGAATAAAGTTAATCCCCTTCTCGCTGATGGTTCGCTCAATCGAAGCCTGGACCGAGGCGCGCAACGCCGCGTATTGGGCGGCTGCCCACTCCGCCACATCACGCTTGCCCAGTTCCAAAGCAGCCGCACGGCCATCCTTCCAGCCTTTCAGCGCAAACAGATTATCCCAGTAGCTGTGGACGGGCGTGGCATACCCCTCGTGGCTGATGGACGGCGGAAGCAGGCCGACAAAGCGCGCCCGGACCGGGTCGTCAGCAAAGTAGTCCGGCCGCAACGTGCGGTTGCGCAGGCGTTCCAGGCATTTCATCACACGCAGCATCGTGTCGTAGTGACGTTGCAGAAATGCCCGGTCGCGGGTGAAACGATAGTACTCCATGACTGCAAAGATGTACGCCCCCTGGCCGTCGTATTCGTTGTTGCTGCCGATCCCCTTGTAGGGCGAGCCGTCGTTGTTGAGAATGGGCGGCACGAGACCGTCAGCCGGAATGCGCGCGGCATACCAGTCAATAAAGTCGCGCGCCGCCTCGCTCTGCCCCATGCGCAGCAGCGCGCCGCAGATCAGTGCGCCGTCGCGAATCCAAACACGCTTGTAGTTGCGGGAACCCGGGTTCAGCACCGGCCCGTCGCTGTTGACCAGAATGCAGCCGACCTGTGTGAACAGCAGATTCACCACATCGCGGTCAGGCAGTTCCACGTTCACGCGTCCAATCCGCGCCAGCCATTCACGCCGGCGCTGCTCGCGCAGACCTTCGAAGGATGCGACCGGGTCGAGCGGCTCCGGCGTGTCGCGATGCAGGTAATGATTCAGGCCCTCCATGGTCTCATGCATCGGCATGGCCAGCAGAATCTTCCGCTGCCCTCCCGGCGGAATGTTCAGCCGGTAGGAGAGCGCGCCGGAAAGGTAGTCGCCGTTGTTGGTCAGCACGGCCGTCGGCGGCAACACCCCCAGGCGGATGAACTCGATAATATCGCCCCCGTCAAACCCACACACGCCAAACGCATCCGGCGGCGTAATTGTTTCGTACTGGTCGCGGCCGTTTACACGGACCGTCACCCCCCATGCATTGGTCAGGCACTCCATCGTGCGAATCGGCGACAGCCCGCCATGTTGCCAGGCTGGATTCACCTGAATTGGCCGAATAGCCAGCAGAAAGTCGCCAGTCAACTCGCGCCCGGTACCATTGGTAATCGTGTAGCAGGCGATGTTGACGGAATCCGTCGCGCTCCCGTGGAACAGACTCTCGACGCTCAGCGACAGGTCCGGCAGATGCCAGGTCACAGAAGGCATCGGCAGGAAAGATTCCTCCAATTCCTGTGTAATCTGGACGGCATCCGCCGACGTCAACACCCGTCCATCCACACGAATATAGGGCATGACCGTACTCCCGCGGGCCATGGGCTCGATTGTGCCATTCTCGTCAATCAGGCTCTCCTGGGTATCGCCAGGCAGCCCGGACACGGTCCAATATACCTGTCGGCGATACATGGTGTCCGGATAGAGACCGGCCTGCGCACGAGCAGCCGCCCGGTGATACCGCATCAGTGGCGTGGCTTCGCGCGTAGGACGCAACAGGGTGATTTCCCGGACGGCGAGTCGCACACGGGGTAGCGGCGCAGCCATGGTGACCCGCACATAGCGCGCATTCATGCAGGCATCCGGCAGCGAGTCAAAGGCGCCGACACCATTCCGCACCTCCCCGATCTCGTTCCACGTCTTCAGGTCGGCGGAGATGGCCAGATGCGCCTGAACGGGAGCATTCTCCCCCCACCCCACCCGCACCCCGTTCAAAGGCGTGTGATGCCGCAAGTCCAGAATTATGCTCTGCGACTGACCGCCCGCATCCAGCCAGGCTTTGTCCCATTCGCCATTCGGCCGCCACACATCCGGCTGGCTCGCATTGCCGGCGAGCGGCGCGCTCGACACTTCATAAAGGTCAATCTCCCAACAAGAATACCCCCACCCGGTTGCCCGTTTGATGCATGCCACGCGCACGTCGCGGGCCGCCCCAGGAGCAAAATAGATCTCCTCGGAATTGCCGCCGCCGTACTCCGTGGCATACACCGTGGTCCATTGTGAGGTGCGCACCGCCGTCTGGATCTCGTAGGACCGGCCGGATGCTTCTTCCCAGTGCAGAATGGCGCCGCTGATCATCGAACAACTGCCGAGGTCAATCTGCAACCACTGCACGTCGTCGGCCACGCTGCTCCAGCGCGTATCCAACTTGCCGTCTGTTGCGAAGCCAGCATCGTACTCGTCACCCGCCACGGTGGAAGCCTGCACGCGCCAGACGGTCTTGGGCGGCAGCGGCACCGTAGAGACGACCAGACCCGTGGTCTGCGCCTGCGCCAGAATTGTCAACAGGCCGCCCGTAGACAGCAGCAAGAACTGCCACGCGCGAGAAACCGGAATCTTAGAGATGTATGTCTGCATATGATGAGCGCAGTGTAAACGATTATACCGACACCTGCCACCGGAAAAAGCACCTGAACGGCAATGGGGGCGCATCTGCAATTCATTGACCTTAACGGTAGGGACGGCTTTACGCCGTCCATTATCTGGCATTTGCGGGTAGACGGCGTAAAGCCGTCTCTACCCAAATGCAAGTCAATGAATCGCAGATGCGCCCCGGCAATGGGGCATGGTCTTTTCCTGAAGCGCCACTTTGGCGGCTTCCACCACGAAGATTCGAAGAACACGAAGATTCTCGTAATCGGACGCTGGGAATGACCGAAACTGTCGAATTTATTGAACTTCGTGCTCTTCGCGTCCTTCGTGGTGAGAATTCCCGACCGCTTCAGGAAAAGACCATGGGTAATGGGGCGGGACGCGCCGCAAGCCATACCCGCGCCATACGCTTTCCTGCCGCTATCCCATAACTGACCGAACGCAACGAGGACGACGGCAGGAAGCGCAGGAAGCTAGCAGCCTGTCGGACTTAGCGTTTTCTCCCTGCTGCTTACGCTTGCCTCGCAGCGGCAGGATCGGTATTCTCTTGCCCCATGAACACATTCGATGTCCTCGTCATTGGCGCCGGCCCGGGCGGCTATCCTGCCGCCATCCGTGCCGCGCAACTCGGCAAACGCGTCGCCATCGTGGAGCAGGAAGCCTTCGGCGGCACCTGCCTCAACTGGGGATGCATCCCCACCAAAACGCTGCTGGCCTCCAGCGATCTCTACCACCGCATTGGCCATGCCGACAACATGGGCGTGAAAGCTTCCGGCGTCGCGTTCGACTACGCCCGCATGGTGGCGCGCAAGAGCGACATCGTCGGCCGCCTGACCAAGGGCGTGCAGATGCTGCTGCAGTCCAATGGCGTCACGCTCATCAACGGCCAGGCGCGGTTCGAGGACAGCCGCCGGATCTCCGTGCATGCTGCGGACGGCACGATTCAGTGGGTGGCCGCGGAACGCATCATCATCGCCACCGGCAGCGTCTCAGCCATGCCCGGTTTCCTGCCAAAGCATCCGCGCGTGCTGGAGAGCCGTGGCTTCCTGGACCTCACCAGCCTGCCAGCCAGCCTGCTGATCCTCGGCGGCGGTGTCATCGGCTGCGAGTTCGCCTGCCTCGCCGCACAGCTCGGCGTGAAGGTGACCGTGGTCGAGATGCTGGAGGACATCGTCATGGTGCTCGACCGCGATGTGCGCCGCGTGCTGAAGCGCCGCATGGAGTCGCTGGGCGTCACGGTGCTGACCGGCGCGCCGCTCACGGACATCGTGGCCGATGACCGCCAGGTCACGGGCAAGTACAAGGACCAGACCGTCACCGGCGATCTACTGCTGGTGGCAATCGGGCGCAAGCCCAACACCGCCGGCCTGGAGCTGGCGCGTGCTGGCATCGCGCTCAACGAGCGCGGCCAGATCCCCGTGGACGCCTGCTGCCGCACCGCCGTGGCCAACATCTTTGCCGTGGGCGATGTCACGGCCGGCAGCACGCAACTTGCGCATGCCGCCACCGCCCAGGGCGTGGCCGCAGCCGAAAATGCCGCCGGCCAGCAGACACGCGGCGAAAAGATCGTCCCAGCCTGCATCTTCACCTCACCGGAGATCGGTGCTGTGGGCATGACCGAAGCACAGGCACAGGCCGCCGGCCGCGCCGTGAAGACCGGCATGTTCCCATTTGCCGCGCTCGGCAAAGCCATGGCTGCCGGCGAAACGGAAGGATTTGTCAAATGGGTGGCCGATGCCGCCACAGATCAACTGCTCGGCGCACAAGCCATCGGCGCGCACGCCACGGAACTCATTGCCGAGGCCGCGCTGGCCGTGCGCAGTGAACTGACCGCCGAAGAACTCGGCCGCACCATCCACTCCCACCCCACCATGTCCGAGGCCTGGATGGAAGCCGCCCACATGGTCCACGGCGCCTGCCTCCACCTGCCACCCAAGAAGAAGTAGGGAGGGAGCCTGTGGTCAGTGTTCGGTGTTCAGTGTTCAGTGTTCAGTGTTCAGAACCGCAGAATATCGAACAAGGAATCATAAATCATGAAGTTAAGATCTGTCGCCGGCCGATCACCTTCATGATTCCTTATTCGATATTTAACATTCCCGCACCAAGCAGGGAGGGCGCCAGAACCCAGCCGGCGGGCCGGGCCTCCGGACCCGCCGAAGGAAGCGCCTGACGGCGCCACTACAAACGGCGCCCGGCAGAAGAGCGGCGCAAGGCTTGCGCAACTTCATTGGTTTCATTGAATCGCCCAGATCGACTAAGCGTGGCGACTAAGCGTTTATGCTTTTACAGTTGCCTATGCCTGCCACCTGCCCCGCGCCTCAACACCCGACACGCGACACCCGACATGCCAAACCCTCCCATGACATCTCCTTTACAATCTTTTTGCCTGCCCCTGACACCCGCTTCCGCTGCTTTTGGTCCAATGGAACCGTGACGAGGAACCAAAAGTTCCACAAACCAACGTCACAAACGGAGGTCATCATGAAACGTTCCCTGTCTCTACTGATCGGCGTCCTCGCGCTCGCCACCTGCGGCTGCACATCGCCGGCCCGGGCGGCCACAGACCGCGTCACCTGCACCATCGAACTGGACCGCTCGTTGCTGGCGGCCGACGCGGTACAGCGCACCGTGATGAAAGTCGCCCTGCGCGCGCCGGAGCTTGCCTCGTCCACGGAGCGTCCGCCCGTGAATCTCGCGGTGGTGCTCGACCGCTCCGGTTCCATGGGCGGTGACAAAATCGAGCGCGCCAAGGATGCCGCCATCGAAGCGCTGCATCGCCTCGGACCGAAAGACCTTTTCTCGCTCGTGATCTACGACCACGAAGTCGAAACCATTGTGCCGCCCCAGTCCGCCAGTAACGTCGAATGGATCGAGGGGCGCATCCGCAAGATCCAGTCCCGCGGCAACACCGCGCTTTTTGCAGGCGTCAGCCAGGCCGCGGCCGAGATCCGCAAGAACATCGAAAACCGCAAATACGTGCCGCGCATCCTGCTGCTCTCCGACGGCCAAGCCAATGTCGGCCCCAGCGGAACAGACGACCTGGGCCGCCTGGGCACTGCCCTGATGAAGGAAGGCGTGGCGGTCACCACCGTGGGCGTGGGCACGGACTACAACGAGGATCTGATGACGCGCCTGTCGCAGAACAGTGACGGTAACGCCTATTTTGCGGCCAAGAGCTCGGAGTTGTCGCGCATTTTCAGCGCGGAGCTGGGCGGTGTGCTAAGGGTAGTGGCGCGGCAGGTGGTGCTGGAAATCGTCTGCTCCGATGGCGTGAAACCGCTGCGCATTATCGGCCGTGAGGGACGCATCCGCGGGGGCACCGTGGAGATCACGCTCAACCAGCTCTACGGCGGGCAGGAGAAGTTCGCGCTGATCGAAGTCGAAGTGCCAGCGGCGCACGTGGACGAGGAGCGCAAGATCGCCGTGGCCTCCTGCCGCTTCGCCGATGCCGTCACGCAGGACGAAATCAAGTCTTCCACACATGCCACGGTCCGTTTCTCGCGCGATGAAAAGGCCGTGGCCGCTTCGTTCAATGCGGCGGTCCAGAAGGATATTGCGATTAATGGCGCCGCTCTCGCCAACGACTACGCCATTTCTCTGAATGATGCAGGCAAGAACGCGCTGGCCGCTGTCCATCTACGCGACGAGAGCGAACGCCTCCGTAAAGTGGCAAAAGACTACAACCTTCCTGAGGTGGCGCAGCAGGCCGCCGAACTGAACGCCAAATCCAAGGTGCTCGAAAGCCGCGCGCTCAATTCCGTCGAGCGCAAAGGCATGCGAACCGACAGTTATCAGTCGCGCAATCAGCAACAGTAAAGGAGCGGGGGGGCGTGCGAAAGGGACGGGAGGGACGGCAGGGACCTGAGGGACGGGAGGGACTGTGCTGCTAGGCCACACGCCGTCGGACAAGGGCATGCCGGATCCGGGGAAGCGCCTGACGGCGCCACTACAAACGGCGCTTCGTTTGTCGTGCGCCCCGTGCCCAACACGGCCTGTTGCCTGGACGTATCGCGTGCTATACTCTCAACAACCATGCGTCGACGAACCACCATCCTGTTCATCCTGCTGCTGCTCGTGCCGACGATTGCGGTGGGGCTGGTGCTGGGGCGCCTGCTGACGCACGAGCGCGAACGCCTGGCACGCGCCGGCTCGCTGGCCGCGGAGGAACAGGCGCGCGCCGTGGCCAACCAGATCCAGGTGGCGCTGGACGGCTTTCGCTCGGAGATCATGCGGCAACTGACCGATCGAGCCGCCTTGCCTGTCACCAATCTCCTGACGCAACTTCCGTCCTGGGAGAAGAACGATCCGCTAATCCGCAATGTCTTTCTGATCGCCGCCAACCAACGCCTCCTTCTGCCGGATCCCGCCAGCGGACTCACCAGCGAGGAACGCGCCTTCCTGCGGCGGTACGAGCCGATCTTCGCCGGCCACACCCCATGGACCAACCCCGCCGCGGATGCAACCACGACCGTGACCTTGCAAGCTCCGCGTCAACTCATGTCCGCAAACCTGAATTACGCCCAACAAAGCTGGAGCCCATCCAGCGACCTGACCGCAACCACCCGCGGGTGGCTCCCCTGGTTTGAGGGGCGCAATCTACACCTGCTGGCCTGGCTGCAACGCGCCGATGGCGTGCGGTACGGCATCGAAGTGGAGATGAGCGGCCTGCTGGCGCGGCTGGTCGCGGCCTTCCCGGAGCACACGCCCGCCGGGCAGACGCTGGCACTGCTCGACGGCCAAGACGCGGTCATGCACAGCGTTGGCGCGGCCGAGTTCGAGCCCTCGCTCCCGCGCCTGGCCACCCTTTCGCTGGCACCTGCCCTCCCTCATTGGCAACTCGTGGCTGCCGGCACCGGCACACCAGACAGCACACGCGGGCTGGTTCTACTGTTCTCCGCCACGCTTTGCGGCATTTTGTTGCTGGCGATTCTGGGTGGAGGCTGGCTGCTGCTGCGCGACGCACACCGCAGCGCCATTGATGCCCGCACCCGCACCACTTTTGTGGCCAATGTCTCGCACGAGCTGAAGACGCCGCTCACCACCATCCGCATGTATGCCGAACTCCTGAGCGAGGGGCGCGCCCGGGACGAGGCACGCCGCGCGCACTACCTCGAGGTGATCGTGCAGGAAAGCCAGCGCCTCACGCGCCTCATCAACAACGTGCTCGATTTCAGCCGCATCGAGCAGGGACGCAAAACCTACCGGCCGGAGGATCTCGACCTTGCCGCCGAGACGTGCCGCATTGTCGAAGCGCAACGCAGCCGCCTGCAGGCCGCCGGGCTCGCCATCGAACTCGAAGGCACGGAGGCGCCGTGTCCGGCTCACGCAGACCGCGACGCCTTTGAACAGGCGCTGTTGAACGTGCTGGACAACGCCGCCAAGTACGCGATCTCTGGCAAGCGCCTGCTGGTATGCGTAGCGTGCGCTGACGACCGCGCGCAGGTGCACGTCTGCGACTGGGGCCCGGGCGTCCCTGCCGGGCACCGCTCCCGGCTTTTCCAGCAGTTTGCGCGCGCGGACGACACCCTCACGGCACGACAGCCCGGCTGCGGCCTGGGGCTCAGCATCTCACGCCGCCTGCTTCGCGATCAGGGCGGCGACCTGCGCTACGAAACCGCCAAGAGCGGCGGCGCCTGTTTTGTGCTCGTAATACCCACGCGCGCGGGAATTGGTACAGCGGGGGCTGCGCACCCGCTGGCATAAACCGCAGAAGATCGAACCAGGAACTCCGATTGTCGAAGTACTACGCTTTCCAACTTCCACCCGCCACCTGCCACCTAACACCTACCACCCACAGGCCCTCGCATGAACAACATACGCCTGCTCATAGCCGAAGACGATCCGCACATCCGCGACGGTCTGATCGACACGCTGGAAAGCGAGGGTTATGCTGTCGAGGCCGTGGCCGACGGCAAGGCGGCACTCGATGCTTTCCAGCAACGACGGCCGGATCTCGTGCTGCTCGACATCATGATGCCGGAACTGAGCGGCTACGACGTCTGCCGTGCCATCCGCCGTACCGACACCCGTACGCCGGTAATCCTGCTGACAGCCAAGGGCGAGGAGATTGACAAAGTTGTGGGGCTCGAGCTTGGGGCCGACGACTACGTAACCAAGCCCTTTGGCGTGCGCGAACTGCTTGCACGCGTGGCAGCCGTGCTGCGCCGCAGCCAAACCGCTGCGCCGGTTGCACCGGACGCATCTGCCACACTACCGGACCAGATCGCCTTCGGCGCGGCCAGGGTTGACCGTAAAACCTACACCGTCACCTGCCACGGACGCAGTGAATCACTTACCGCGCGGGAAATGAAGCTAATCGAATTCCTCTTCGCGCGCCCCAATGAGGTCATCGGCCGCGACGAACTGCTCAACCGCGTCTGGGGGCTGACCTACTATGGCACCACGCGCACATTGGACCAGCACATCGTCCAATTGCGCAAAAAAATAGAAGCCGCCCCGGACACACCCGCCACCATCCTGACCGTGCACGGCGTAGGCTACCGCTACGTGCCGGCGAAACCCGCACCTGCGCCGGAACTGCCCCGCAAACGAGCCAACGGGCGCAAGTGATTCAGCAGTCTTCATGATGGCCCAGGAACGCCTTACGGCGTCACTACTAACGGCCTTGAAACGGCAGAAAGCCGTTCGTAGTGTGCCCGTAAGGGCATTCGTGTTGCCATATCAAGAACTGCCGCAAGTGATGCGCCGAGGATCAGAAGTCAGAATATGAGTCCCATCCAAGACTTTCAGCGGTCTTGTTGTCCGCAGATTTCACAGATTAACGCAGATTGAGCGTTTTGGCGTGTGACTCCCACAACGCACCC
>JBAXVM010000092.1:0-10073 GCA_037129105.1 bacterium | reverse complement strand
TGGTCCTCGTTTCGCGGTCGAAATTCAATTCGAATGCGCGCGCAGCGCATTGCCTCAACTCAGGCATTTGGAGGGTCCGGATGAGACTGTTACCGTCTTGTACAAGGCATTACCGATCAAAAGGAATGGCGCGGATGAACTGGCAAAAACGGAAATTGTCGTGAAGAGGAACGGGAAGGAAGATCTTCCTATCGATGGACCGAATGGGCAACCCCTCGAGTTCGTCCTGCCGGCGTTGTTACCGTGGCCAGCGCTCAGCGCGCGGCTGGGCGTTTCGCTTGAGGCCGTTCTTACCCGAACTCACGCCGGGCGCGAGGTATGTGATCTGATATGGGAACGCGAAGAAGTGCCGTATCGGGCGGATGGTTCGCCGCTCACGACGCCGCTCGGCGCCATTGACCTAAAGGGTGATCAGGCCAGTATCTATGTTGACATCTCCACCTACGTGCATTCTTTGCCTTACAGCCTTCCGTGGAGTTGTCTGGTCGAACGGAGTTTGGAGACTTCAGATTCGGCGACCTGGCCAGGTCCGCTTTCCATTAATACGAATTGGAGCGCAGTGCTCCGGCTGACGGAAAATCAGAACAAGTCTCTGGCGAACGTCTACAAGCGCACGCTCGCGGCGATGGATGCCGCGTGCGCCAAAGGTCTGATCGTCGAGAGCGCGTCGCCCAGGCAGGCGACTTTGATCGTCAGCACAGAAGCGACAGCGGAGTATCCCGAGATTCTCGAACGACATCGTCGCGAAGTACTGGCTGTACTCGACAGCCAATGGAAAGCGGAGATTGTCCGGGCGTTGGAAGACCAACGCTTGTCGGCTTTCGCCAACCTCGATGTCTACGACACTGCATCCCCAGGCAAGGCTGGTGCGCGAGCGGGTTGCACAGCGGGCATGAAGGAATCTTGCCTTTTCTCCGGGGGAGGTGGGACGGAAATGTTGTGGGAAATGGAAGCCCTGAAGGGACGTAAACTGGAGGTGACGAGCGAAGGAAGCAGACCCAAATTCGTCACAATGGGGCGGGATGGACGAGAAGTCAGGGTGGAGGCGGAATCCTACCAAATCGTCATCAAACATAAATATCAGAACGGATACAGTTCCATGGGTGGCATGGAACTGCTGCCGCCATCGTTCCTGGCGGCATTGCGGCCGGCGGCCAAAAAATAGGCTGGCCGGACGCCGCGCATGGTAAGGCTGGCAAATGAGCGGCACGCGACATCTTGAGGGTGTAGGGACAGATCATGGTTGTATGCGCAAAACCGAAACGGCAACGAATACAGGAAGGAAGACAAAACAGGAAGGAAGACAAACATGAATAGCGGTGTAGCAAAGGGTTCGCGGATCGGGACAGGCATGCTGGCGGTGGCGGCGATTCTCTGCTGGGCGTCGCAGGTTCCACAGGTGCAAGGTGGGGGGGCGGGCGCTGGCGGCGGTGGCGGTGGCGGTGGCTGTGGCATTGGAATGGGCGGTCAGGCGGGGGCGGGCGGCGGCGGGGGCGGCGGCGTTTTTGTTCCGGCGCCGGTGACCAAAGTTACGCTGGCGCGGTTGGTGGATGCGGAAGGAAAGGTGGACTACCAGACCTTCACGGATGCTGCAGCGATGGAACGGCGGCAGAAGGCGATGACCGAAGCCTATAACAAGGCCGTGGCATGGCGGGTGAAGGTGGATGGCTCGTTGACGCCCAAGGGGCTCAAGAACGAGAAGTCCGCCCCGGTAGCGCCGTTTGTGGAGGTAATCCAGAAGGACGTCAAGAAGACGGACGCGAGCGCGGCGATCAAAGACGCCAAGGATTGGGCCGTATACGAAATCGAGATGGCCGGCGCCACGAAGCGCCTGGTGGCCTACGCGCATAGCGACGTCTTCGCCAAGGCGATCGCCGACGCCGATTTTGCCAAAGTCTATAACAAGTGGGTCCAGGCCGGAAAGAAAGAGGGACAGGAGCCGAAGCCGTTCACGGTGAAGAAGGTTAGCGATGCGGCCACGAAGGCCCAGGCCGAGACGGGAAGGATGCAAACGGAGAAGCCCACGGAATCGACGATGAAGAAACCGGTCTATAACAAAAGCGAAGGCGCTGACCGAGGCTGAGGTTCGCTTCCGCACACGCACACAACCTTAATGAGCAACGCATCATGAGACGGATCAAGATATGGCGATGGGTGCCCACGGCGGTGCTGCTGTGGGTGGGCCTGACGACGGGGAGTTGGGCGAGTACCAACCTCGCAAATACGTCGTTCGCGGCTGGGGGAAATCTGGTGTTCCGTACGCCGGAGAACTGTACTTCTCAACACCTCTATCGGGTTGAGTGTACGACCTCACTGGTGTCGGCGGTGTGGGCATGCGTTCGTACGGTGATCGGGGTCGGCCCGGATAACAGCGTGTCCAACGGACTGACATCTGCGGCAGACGCGGCTTTCTACCGTGTCGTGGCGACGTCGAACTCGGCGACCTTTGTGGATGGTTCCTATATGGTCATTGACGTTTCTGGGGGCACGAGCGTGACGAGTTACCCGGTGGCCTATTACGGAACAAAGACTGCAGTGCCTGGCGGAATAACTAACGACGTCTACAAGACAACGCAGGTCCTTATGCGATATATCCCGAACGGTGTGTTCATCATGGGTTCGCCCACCGACGAACCGGGGCGCCATATCAACGAAGCCCAGCACCAAGTGACGCTCACCAATGACTTCTACATGGGCGTTTTCGAGGTGACGCAGAAGCAGTGGGAACGGGTCATGGGCAACTGGCCGAGCTACTTCGACAACGTCACGTACCGGGACAGCCGGCCGGTCGAGATGGTCAGTTACTACCAAATCCGGGAGAACCCGGACAACAACGACGATCCGGCGGTGGACTGGCCGGCGAACTCGGTTGTGAATGCGAACTCATTCATGGGCAAACTGCGGGCGAAGACGGGACTATCGGCTCTGGACCTACCGACTGAATCGCAATGGGAATACGCTTGCCGGGCAGGGACGACGACGGCGTTGAACAGCGGAAAGAACCACCAGACGGAGGCGAACATGTCCGAGGTGGGGCGGTACCTGTACAACGGCGGATCGGAATTCTGGCAGGACTCCTCCCCGAACGCCGGCACAGCAACGGCGGGGACCTATTTGCCGAATGCGTGGGGCTTGTACGATATGCATGGCAACGTGAGGGAGTGGTGTTTGGACTGGTTTCCGGGATATGAAGGGTCGGGCCGCGTGTTTCGGGGCGGGGACTGGAGCGTCGGCGCCGAGCCCTGTCGGGCCGCGTATCGCAGCAACCCATACGAGCCAGACAGCCGGATCGACAAAATCGGCTTCCGCCTCTCCAGGACCCTGCCATAGCCGGATACGGCTACCCTCACCCCGGCCCTCTTTCCCAGGCGGGAGAGGGGGTAGCGAGGCGGCATGCGCAGCAGCGTAGTTGCCGCCTCGCCCAGCGCCCAGCTATCTCTCCAGCGCCGCCTCGCACAGACGGCGAGCCCGGCCGATCAGGTAGAACGGCAGGGATAGCAGACGGAATGGCCTGGTGTTGCCAGCCACCGGGGGCGTTCCGCGCGCAGGCGGGTTGCAAGTTTCAAACGATTTGTTCCAAAGCTTCTGCACCACCCGCCACGGCCGTGGCGGGGATGGTGGTGTCGAGCGTAGCCAGTTTGCCTTTGTGATGCACGGCCAGCGCCAGGAGATAGACGTCCGTGATGTGGGCATGGCTGAGCAGGCGATCCCAGTTGATCCGTTGGCTGTCCAGCAGCGAAACACCATCCGCCCAGAAGACGTGCGCAGGGCTGGCGCAGAATTTCCGCAGCACGGCGCCCACCGCGCCGGGACCGCCGGGCGAGTTCGGATACCGCGGCTGGCTGGCGATCCGGATGAACCCGTTCTCGGTCAGCGGACAGGTCGCCCACGCATGCCGGCCCGTGGACTGAAACCACCGGTGCGCAGTCTCGTGATGCACATGACGTGGATCACAAAGCGCCAGCAGGACGTTCACATCCAGCAGGTAGGTTGTCACGATTCTTCATCCCGCAGACGGTTGACCAGTTCCATTGTGACGATCCCGGCACCGGGCTGAACCGGAAAGATCGGTACGCCATTGCGCTCCGGCCGTTTCGTGCCTGTGGCGGTCATGGACTGCCTGGCCATCTCGGAAAGCAAACGTCCGGCCGAAACATGCCGCTGGCGGGATAGACTCTTCACAGCCAACAAAACATCATCATCAATGTCCACCGTTGTTCTCATGGCGCCAGCATCATACATCACGCATCAGATGTCAACGCCGTTCTTTGATCAAGGTCACAGAGCAATTCCTCTTTGCCGCCAAATTTCAACTCTGTGCTCTCTCAACCTAGAACCGTAAGTTGAGCATCTCTTTGACTGTACAAATCAGGTGCCGCAGCAGACCACACACGGCAGCGCGGAGGTGCTCTCCGGTGGGCTGGCCCCACCGGAAGCAAAGATCTGCGAAAGAAAGGAAGCAGCTAAATTTAACAAGCAAAAAAAGTCGCGCGAGGTCAGGCCGCAGCGGCCACACCTCGCGCCGCTCCTTTTTCTTTGATTTCCTCGCTTTTTCGCTGCTCACGCTGATCTTCCCGTTCCGGCGGCACAAGGCCGCCGGGGACGGCAGGCAGACGTGATCGTCAGGTCAAGACTGGATTGTCCTGCACACTTACGTCGCGGATCGTGCCGTTGCCGGCAGTCCGCTGGCTTTCAGCAAGCGCCGGAATACCGTCTCGATCCGCCTCCGTGTGGTGCCATACAGGATGACGTTGCAGGTTAGCGCGCCCTGCATCACTTCAGCCGGCAGGCGGCCACGGGATTGTGGCGGGTGTGCGGCGGAAGTAGTGCTGAGCAGCAGATAGCCACCCGACGGGCGAACCTGCAGGATCGCCTTGATGTGGCCGGGCAATGCGGGATCCGCTGACGCCAGTTCGTGGGACAGTTGCTGTAGCAGGAGGGAGAGTTGTTGCTGGACGTGCGCCGCCGGATGGGGCGATGACCACGTGAGCTTGCCGCTCCAGGAGAAAGCAGCGGCCTGCGGGCCCGTCTGTTCGTGCTCATGCGCGTGGTCGTGGTGCATCCCGACACTCCGGCCTGACGCACGCCCTGGCCGCGATGGCGCAGGCTTGCGGATGGCAGCCGTCAAATGCGCAGCCACCGCGTCGAATCCAGCACCGGATTGCGCGGAGACCGGCCATGCCGGTGCAGCCGGCCGGATGGCGTGCGCCCAGGCCGCGAGTGCCGCGGCCGCTTTCGGCGCCACGGCATCGCACTTGTTGATTAGCAGCAGATCGGCGACCTTGACGCCGCGTTCTACCAGCGGCAGCGTGCCGGATTGCAGCAGCGCGGCACGCGTAGCATCCAGCACGACGACCACCTGCCGGCTCCCGATTTCACCGCCATACCCCACCAGCGCATCGAGCACCTGGTCCGGCCCGGCCACGCCGGAAGGCTCCACCAGCACCAGGTCCGGCTTCCAGTTGCGCTCCAACTCCAGCAGCGTCTGCACGAGGCCTGTCCGCAGGGAACAGCAGATGCAGCCCGCGTAGAGCTCTTTGACCTGCAGCCCCTCGGCGGCCAGCACCTGGTCATCAATGCCCACCTTGCCGACTTCGTTCTCGATCACGGCGATCCGCCGTCCGGCTGCGGCCAGCGGTCGCGCCAGGCGCAGCAGCACGCTGGTCTTGCCGGAGCCCAGAAATCCTGCGATGACAATCAGGTCCATGCGCGCATAGTTTGCCAGAAAGACGGGGGCGTGTGCCACGAATTATCGCTACACGCCCAGCAGTTCCCGCACGTCGTCCCAGTCGAGGGACTTCAGGATGGTCTCGTCGGCGCTGGAGATGGTGGCGCCGATGATGGCCTGTTTGCGGCGCTGAAGCGCCAGCACCTTCTCTTCCACCGTATGCTCGGCGATGAGCTTAATGCTGAGGACCGAGCGCTTCTGGCCGATGCGGTGGGCGCGGTCCGTGGCCTGGTCCTCGACCGCCGGATTCCACCACGGATCAAAATGCACCACCATGTCGGCGCCCGTAAGGTTCAGCCCGGTGCCACCCGCCTTCAGGCTGATCAGAAAAACGGGGATGTCCTGCTGCAGGTTGAAGCGCTGCACCTGCGCCATGCGATCCTTGCTCTGCCCGTCCAGGTAGCAGTACGTCAGCCCGCGGCTCTCCAGCTCGCGCCGGAGAATCTGCAGCATGCTGACAAACTGGCTGAACACCAGCACACGGTGGCCACCATCCATGGCTTCGTCAAGAATTTCAAAGAATTGCTCCATCTTGGAAGACGGCCCCTCGGCCTTGGCCAGATCCGGCAGCTTCAGCAATTCCAGGTGGCAGCACACCTGCCGCAGCTTCATCAGAATGGCCAGGATCTCCATGTGACAGCCCGCAAACCCCTTGGTTGCCACCAGATCGCTGACGCGCCGGCGCGACTCCTGCAGCAGGTTATTGTACACGCGCTGCTGGTCCGGCGAGAGCACGCTGAAGGAGGTCTTGGTGAGCTTCTCGGGGAGATCCTTGGCCACATCGCGCTTCAGGCGGCGCAGCAGGAAGGGGTGCAGCTTGCGCCGCAGCTTGGTCTGCGCAACCTCGCCGTCGCGGTCGCCGGCTGCGATAGGCTGCTCGTACTGCCCGCGGAAAAGTTCATAGTCTCCCAGGTATCCGGGCATGAGAAAATCCATGATGGACCAGATGTCCGCGACGCCATTCTCAATCGGCGTGCCGGTGAGCACCACCTTGTGATGCGCGCGGATCTGCTTCACCGCCACGGCATTCTGCGTGGAGCGGTTCTTGATATGCTGGGCTTCATCCAGCACGGCCACGCCAAAAGCGCAGGCCTGGTAGCGCTCGATGTCACGGCGCAGCAGCGCGTAGGATGTGATCACCAGGTTGCTGGCCGGGATTTCGTCCCACAGCTCGTGACGCCGGTTGCCGGAGAGCACAAGCGCCTTGAGCCCGGGCGTGAACTGCTGCGCCTCGCGCGCCCAGTTTTCGACCAGGCTGGTGGGGCAGACAATCAGCGCAGGCTTGCCGCCAGCCTCCGGGTAGACACGCGCAAGCTGCAGCCAGGTGAGCGTCTGCAGCGTTTTGCCCAGCCCCATCTCATCGGCCAGCAATCCGCACGCACCGCCGCGCTCCAGAAATCGCAGCCAGTAGACACCTTCCTTCTGGTACGGCCGGAGAATCCCCTCCAGCGCATCGCCCAGCGGCACCGGCTCAAGCCTCAGCTCGCGGTTCTGGCGCGCGGCGCGCTCGCGCCACTCGGGCGGCTCCTCGACGTCCACGCCATCGAGGGCTGCCAGCGAAGAGCGCACATACGGCGCGTAAATGGATGGCAGGCGAAAGTGTCCGGCCTTGTCGCTTTCCGGACCCCGACAGTCCGAAAAGACGCCGTACATGGACTCAATGGCGTCGCGGTCGAGCAGCACCGGCTTGCCGTCTCGCTCCACAAACGAATTGCCGAGGCGCAGGGCCCGCTGTATCTCCCCATCCTTGAGCTTGCCGCCATGAACCGCCTCAAATTCAAAACCGATATCGAACCAGCCATTGTCCCCGGGCGAGGAGACATGCACGACGGGCGTAGCCACGGAAAGATCCTCATGGAAGCCGGCCACCCTGCCCTCGAGCGCCACCTTCCAGCCGAGACGGCGCAGGGCTGGAATCTGGCTGCCCAGAAAGTTCAGCACTTCGCGTGTGCCGGTCATGGGCGCCAGGTGCGCGCCGTCCTCGCCGCGAAAGCCGGTTTCCGCAAGGCGTACCAGGGCCCGCTGCTCCGCGGCCGGATGGCGCGCAAAGTAGTGGAGGATGTCCTCCGGGTCCGGCACGCTGAACGCCCCGCCCTTGTCCGGGCTGCCGGCCGTGATTTCATGCGCGCCGTAGACGGCCACGAGTTCGGCGGCCAGGGAGGCCGGGCTGCCGCGCACCACCAGCCGGAAGGACGGCGTGGCCGCATCGCTGCGAAACAGGTCGGCCGAGATTTCGGCCTCAACCGGAACGATCTTCATCAGCTCCGGCAGCTCCACGGACAGAAACCGCATCACGTCCGGACGGGAGATCACAATGGGATTCTGGTAAATGCCGTGGTACGGCAGCGGTAGAATATTCTCCAGCGGCCAGAGCTGGTCCGCACCGCACGCCCACCCCTTGCGACCGCTGACCAGGTAGGTCGGAAACTCCCCGGTGCGGAGGAACGGCAGCTCGGTGTGCGCGTTGACCAGCAGTTCGCCGTTCTCGCGGTCGAGGTCCACGCGCACCAGCGTGCGCATCGGCGTGGCATTCACGACCATCTCTCCGCCACCCGCCACGAGGATCGCCGCATTGCGGCGCAAGTCCAGCACGTTGAGAAAATCCGCCGGGCGCACCGCCACCCGGCCGGCCGCCGGGCCGTCGCAAATATCATCCAGCACCGACAGCAGGTTGGCGTCTGCCGCCGGCAGGCAGTAGGCCTGATCGCGCGGCACCTGGTCGAGCGGCACGATGCGGCCGTTCAGCACCAGCGCGCACTGCAGCGCGATTTCGCCACGCGCGAAATCATTTTCCCAGGCCGGTGGCATGGTCAGCAACAACGCGGCAGGCGTGCCATCCGACGCACAGCGCAGGTAATCGGCGGCCTGAACGCCGGCCAGGCGGCGGGCGCGGCGCTGCTCTTCCTGGTACTTCTGCTCGCGCAGCGGGTCGGTGGTGCGGCGCAGCACCGTGATGGCAAGCGCCACGGTATGGATGCAAACCAGCCCATGATTGCGACTGACGCGACAGGGGCAATGGTTATCCATGATGCCGCCGTCGCTGATGCGCGCCCGGGTGCGCAGCTCGCTGCCGCCATAGGCAATTTCGCCAGAAAGCCAGGGCGGCTGATAGTCGGCCTTCAACACGCCGCCGCGCTTGACCAGGTCCTCGGCCTCGCGAAAGACCGTCACGCCGCCCCAGTTCTGAATCGCAACCTGTGTGAGTTTGAACGCCATGTCATGCCTGGCAGCCTGTCGGACTTGGTCACGTGGAGGTGCGAACCGTCTGCCGACCAGGCTGCCACTTCCTAAAAACGAATTAACAACCCCCAGAGCGTATATCAGACGCGCAGCCAGAGCAAGAAGGGTGTAAAAAAAGCAAACACGTCACGCGAGACGTGCCGCCGCATGGTCTTTTCCTGAAGCGCCACATAAGCCGCGTTTTTAACGGCTTGGCGGTTGGACAAATTGTGAAGCTTCAGGAAAAGACCATGTCTGGATCTGGAGATCTGAAGGGAAAGCTGTTGCGATGGTTGACGGCTGAGCGTATGATATTCTCCATATTCATGGAAAATCTGCATAGAGTTCTTGCGCTTGTTGCGCAAAAGTTGCCTGCGGCAGGAATTGACTGCCTGCTCATCGGGGGGTTTGCGGTCAATCATTACGGCTACACGCGAAATACACTGGACGTGGATTTCATGATCGTTTCCGAACGGGTGGACGACGTTCGACGGATCATGTGTGATGCGGGGTTTACCAACATTGAGATTCGCGACAACGTGGCGTTTTTCGCGATTCCTAACGAGGCACCACGGGTTGACTTTCTGCGCGTGGACGCGTCCACAATGGAAAAGCTTTTATTCAGTGCCGTCCGGGTTGTCGTGCAAGGGCATGAACTGCGGCTTCCTTCGATTCTCGATCTGATTTCCATGAAGATCTTTGCCTTTTCGCAGGACACTGCGCGTCGCATGGGCAAGGACCTGCCAGATATCGCTTACCTGAGCGTGATCCACAATCTGGACATCGAATCCGATATTTTGCCTCTCTGCGAACGATTCGGAACGCCCGAAACTTATCGGCTGATACGCAATCAAATTGAGGGTCTACGAACATGACAAACGTATCCCATCCGGTCAACCAGCCGTTGCCGCCGCATCTCACAATGGATGAGTACGTTGACTTCGTGTCGGAATCCCTGCGTCACGTCAGCACGGCGAACCTCGTGAGACAGAAGCAAATCGAGGAGCGGATCGTCCGGCCATTTCGTATACCGGTGGAACGCCTTACGGCGTGACGCCAAACGACTACGGTTGACGAATTCGGAATTCCCCTCGTTATCCGTAGTCGTCGCCGTAGTCGTCCACCG
>JBAXVM010000091.1:0-10121 GCA_037129105.1 bacterium | reverse complement strand
TGTCTGGCATTTGCGGGTAGACGGCGTAAAGCCGTCTCTACCCAAATGCAGCGGCTAGTTAATGAAGCGCAGATGCGCCCGGCTGATGAAGTCTAAAGGCAAATGGCCAAGGTGATGAAAACTTCAGCCTCCTCGTCGTCGTCCTCGTCCTCGAAGAAACCAGACGGGATCAACATCGAGGACGACGACGAAGAACGAGGACGATTACGAGAACTAGGAACCTGTCGGCAGAAGGCACCGGAACGATCCAAGGCCTAAGTCCGACAGGTTCCTAGCGCGCTTTGGCATCTGCGACCAGCAGGTCCAGGGCTTTTTCGTTGCGGATGTCGGCGGTGAGGGATTCAAAGCCGTGCCGCTCCTCGATCGTGGCGCGCAGTTTTTCCACGGGCATCCGGTATTGGGCGGCCATGGCATGCAGGCGCTGTTCCACTTCGGCTTCCGCAACCTGGACCTTCTCCTCCTCGGCAATACGGGAGAGGATGTACCGCAGGCGTACGCGGTCCTTGGACGCGGTGGCCGCGGCGCCGAGGATGGCGTCGCGATTCTTTTCGATGTCCTCGCGGGTGGCGCCGCGTTCGACGACGTCGTGCAGCATGCCGCGCATGGTCAGGTTGGTCTCTTCGGCCACCACGCTTTCCGGCAGTTCAAAATCGGTGCGCTTGAGCAGGAATTCAACGACTTCCTGCTGCTGGCGCGCCTGCTCGCGGCGCTCGGCGGTGGCAAACAGGTCCTTGCGGCTGCGCGCGCGCAGATCATCAAGGCTGGCAAAGCCGGTTTGCTGGCAGATGACCTCCTCGGCCGGCAGGATGCGATGGCGTACGCTCTTGACCTTGACGTGGTACTCGGCTTTCCGTTCGCGCAGGGCCTCCACGCGGAAATCCTTCTCGAATTTAACCGGGATGTCCT
This sequence comes from bacterium, assembly GCA_037129105.1. GTDB lineage: Bacteria > Verrucomicrobiota > Kiritimatiellia > RFP12 > CAIWXQ01 > CAIWXQ01. Next base: position 9,215 of record JBAXVM010000091.1, on the reverse strand, counting down.
TTTCGTCGCCCGCCTTGAGCCCTTCGAGACCGAGACCGAGGCCGGGAATGAACTCCGGCGCTTCGACCTGCGCCATGAAGTCCGTGCCGGAAGCGAGGTCGGCCGCCGCGGGCACGACCTCCTGCAGCGGCTTGCCGTCGCAGGTGGCGGTGTAGTTGATGCTGACCAGGTCACCGCGAGCCGCGGGATTGCTGCCCGCATCTTCGAAACGCGCCATCATGTTGCGCAGGCGGTCAATCTGCGCATTGACCTGCTCATCCGTCACCACGGGCGTCTCGATCGTGAGCGGTATTTTCTTGTACTTGGGGAGCTTGAACTCGGGCGCGACGTCCACCAGGGCGACAAACGTAATACCGGTTTCAGGCGAGAAGATGACATCCGTCACGTCCACCACGGCTACGGCGGTAAGTTTGGCTTCCTTGATCGCCTCGCGGTAGAACCGGCCGATCAGGCGGTTGCGGGCGTCGTCGTTGATGTTCAGGCGGTAGCGGGCTTCGACGACCTGGCGCGGCGCTTTGCCGGGGCGGAAGCCCGGCAGACGTCCATGCTGAATGTATTCCTGTAAGAGCTTCTCGTAGTCCGGGCGCGTTTCCGTGGCGTCGGCCCGGATGATCAGTTTAACGCGGCAGGGGCCGCTGTTCTTGGCTTCGACTTTCATGGGAAGATGTTCCTGGTGCGTGAGCTGTTTACTTTCCTGGGTGTTCGACAATCGCCTATTCCTTGATGCCCATCAAAAATTCGGCGTTACTCTTGGTGTTCTTGAGACGTTTGATGATCATTTCCATGGATTCCACCGGCGGCACGCCATTGAGGGCGCGGCGGAGCAGCCAGGTGCGATTGAGTTCCTCGGGGTGGAGCAGCAGTTCCTCTTTGCGCGTGCCGGACTTCTCGATGTTGATGGCCGGGAAGACGCGCTTGTCCACCAGCGAGCGATCGAGGCACAACTCCATGTTGCCGGTGCCCTTGAACTCCTCGAAGATCACGTCATCCATGCGGCTGCCGGTATCTACCAGGGCGGTGGCCACAATGGTGAGGCTGCCGCCATGCTCGATATTGCGCGCCGCGCCGAAAAAGCGCTTGGGCTTGTGGAGGGCGTTGGCATCCACGCCGCCGGAGAGGATTTTGCCGCTGTGCGGCTGCACGGTGTTGTAGGCGCGGGCAAGGCGCGTGATGCTGTCGAGCAGGATGACCACATCGCGGCCGTTCTCCACCTGACGCTTGGCCATTTCGATCACCATTTCCGCGACCTGCACGTGGCGCTCCGGCGCCTCGTCGAAGGTGGAACTGAGAACATGCGCCTTGGTGTGGCGCTGCATGTCCGTGACTTCCTCGGGACGTTCGTCGATCAGCAAAACGATCAGGTAGGCCTCGGGATGATTGGCGGAGATCGAGTTGGCGATCTTCTGCAGCAGCACCGTCTTGCCGGTGCGCGGAGGCGCCACAATCAGGCCGCGTTGTCCCATGCCGATCGGCGCAAAAATATCCATCACGCGCATGGCCACTTCATCCGGCGTGGTTTCCAGCCGGATGCGCTGGTCCGGGAAGAGGGGGGTGAGGCTCTCGAAGTGGATGATCTTGCGCGCCTCGGCCGCAGGCTTGCCATTGACCAGATCCACGCGTCCGAGCGCGAAGAAGCGCTCCTTGTCCTTGGGATCCCGGATGGGGCCTTCAACCTGATCACCGGTGCGCAGGCCGAAGCGGCGCACCTGGGAAGGCGACACGTAAACATCTTCGGGGCACTGCAGGTAGTTGCTACGCGGCGACCGCAGAAAACCAAAGCCATCCGGCAGAATTTCCAGCACGCCTTGCGTGATGGCCGAACCACCCTTGTGCAGGTACCCGCGCACGAACTCATAGATGATCTCGTGCTTGCGCAGGCTGGCGACCTCGTCGGGCGGCAGGTGCGAGAGCAGCGCCTGCAGATCAGGCATCTCTTTCAGTTGCAGTTCGCCCAGCGAGACGGGCGGAAGATCGTCGCGCGGCGGCGGCGGCTGGTAGTTGTCCGGGCCTCCGTTGGGCATGCCGCTCCCCTGGAACCCTGATCCACGCGATTCGTTGCCGGCTTGCGATCCGGGCGATGGGGGGGGGTAGGGGCGGTTGTCGCGACCGCGGTGGTCACGATCCCGATCGCGGCGATCCGGCATGCGCCGGTTATTGTTATTGTTGTTGTTGCCACGGCCACGTTGAAAACGCGCGCCCCAGCGTCCGGGCGGATGGCCGGCATCCGGGCGACCGTCGGGGCGAGCGTCGGGGCGACCGTCCGGGCGACCATCTGGGCGACCTTCAGGTCGCCCTTCCTGGCGACCCTCCGGGCGGCCTTCCGGGCGACTCTCCGGGCGACCTTCCGGTCGCCCTTCCGGGCGGTGTGACGGGGGATTGTCCTGGTTGGACGGCTGATTCTCTTCGCTCATGTTGTTTTTTTCACCCATTGGTCCATCAATCTTGCCGCTGCGCACTGTAGCGCAGGCAAGTCGCCATCATTCATTACCACCAGGTTGGCGCGGCGCGCTTTTTCGGACAGCGGCAGTTGCGCTGCCACACGGGCTTGCGCCTCCGCTTCCGACAACCCGCGCGCCAGCAGACGCCGCCGTTGCTCTGCCTTGGCGCAGACAATGCAAACCACGACATCCCAGTCCTTGTCCCAACCAACCTCGAATAACAGCGGGATGATCACCACTGTTGGCCGTTTGTCAGGCGCTGACAACTGGCGTGCCAGTTCGGTCCTGACCAGGGGATGCACGATCTCCTGCAGTCGCAACCGGTCAGCTTCGTTGGCAAACACTACCCGCCCCAGACGGACACGGTCGACCCCCCCGTCCGCGGCCAGCATTTCCGGCCCAAAAGCCGCCACAATGGGCGCCACGGCCGCCCCGCCGGGGGCCTCCAGCGCATGCACGACGGCGTCCGTGTCCAGCACATGGCAGCCAAGTTCCGAGAGAAAACCAGCCAGCGTGCTTTTGCCGCAGGCGATTCCTCCTGTTAGGGCGATACGTTTCATCAAGCCGTATGAATAGAGAGCATTGAAAATAAAGATTTTGGTAAAGCACAGTCGTACAGGCAACCCGTCAGCCTGACTACGGTCCAGGATGGCAGGTGGCACACCTGCACCACAGAACATTCGTGATGGAACGCCATAACCCTGGCAATGCCGAATTCCTACTCCCGCATGCCGTCTGCTGGCGAAATCACAGGTCGAACGTCAGCGCTCGACTAGCTACAAGTCACCGGCGGGTATTGCTACGGTTTGGGTGCTTCCGTAACTGCACCACCGCCCCCATTACCCCCAATGGCCTTGGGGCTCAGGATCGGCTCCATGCTGGTCTTCACTGTCCTGCCGGCCGGATCAACCAGCCGGGCGGTCACAAAAATAAGAAGATTGCGCTTGTCTGTTTGCTCGGCCTTGCTGCGGAACAGACGGCCGATGTACGGCAGATCGCCCAGGACCGGGATCTTGTCGTCAGAGAAAATGCGGTTCTCGGTGATCATGCCGCCCATTACGACGGTGGCGCCGTTGTAGATCGAGACACTGGTCGAGATCGAACGCACCTTGAACAGCGGCTGCTCCATCGGAATGTGCGTAATAATCGGGTCGCTGGTGTCGGTCCCAGGCGTCACCACGTCATAACCATAGTCCTTCCATTGCGGCTCAGACACCACCTGCGGATTCATGGTGAGGTTGATCATCTGCCCTTCGGCGCTGACTTCCGGGACCACTTGCAGGATGACGCCTACTTCGCGCGTCTGGAAGCCGCCTGGTTCCACGCCCGGCTGCGAGGCCACGGCATTACCGGCTGTACCAGCCGCAGCCTGCCCGCCGATCACGGTGAAGGTGGTCGGATAGATGTACTCGGTGATTACCTTGATCACAGCTTCCTGGCCGGCCTTGGTAACCACCTTGGGTGCGGAGAGCAGATCCGTGTTGGAGCGCTGGCTCAACGCATGAAGGACGGTCGTAATGTCAAGCTGACCGAACACGCCCTGCAGGTTAAATAAGCTGTCGTTGGCCTGCCCGCCGATGGTGGTTCCGAGCGCTGAGCCGAGGTTGTTGTCCAGATAACGCATGCCCTGAGACATGTTGTACGGACTGGCAAACGCGTCTCTTCCGTTAAGGCTCAGGGTTCCGCCACCATACCTGCCGCTGCCAGCCGTGCCGTCGTTTCTCGTTAACTTGCCGTTCTGGTACCACTCTACACCCAGCGAATCCAGATCGACCTGCGAGACTTCAATGAAGCGTGCCTCGATCTCGATCTGACGCGGTGTGACATTCATTTCCTCAAGCACCTTTTCGAAGACTGCCAGATTCTCCGTGGTGTTGACCACGCGCAACTTGCCGATGATCGAGAGATAGGAGATCGAGGACCCGACCGGCCACGCCACACCCAGATCACCAAACAGCTTTTTGAGGTCCTGTTGCGGGCCAAGCGCTTCCGCGCTGATGGCATCCCCGCCCAGTGTGCCGCCGCCTTTTGCAGCACTCATTTCGCGCCCCAACCCGGTGGCGCGTTCGATCACATTGGGCATGACGGTATAGGAACGGGTTTCCATGGACTCATCCGTCACATTCATCGGCATGACGATCACGACATTGCCGCGTATGCGAAACTTGAAGTTGGCCACATCCCCGGTCACGATTTTCAGGGCGTCCCAAAGCGAGACAAAACGAGCGGTAAAGGTGATGTTGCCGGCGCCCCCGGGGGCGGAGGCATCCGCTGCAGTCTGGAAGGGGTCGGTCGAGGTGGGTCCGGCAGACGGTGCGGCCGTAGGTGCAACGCCCCGCAGCGCAAAGTTGACGCCGCGTTTTTCGGGCGGCAGCGCCGGATCGTCGTATTCACGACTGGTGTTCTCGAAGAACGTAATCACGTCGGTTATGCTGGCGTTGCGGAAGTTGATCTCCGGAATCACAATGGCGCGCATCTTCTGCTCGACGGACTGCTCCAGCGTGATGCCGCCCGGCAGCAGGGCCCGGCTGGAAGCCTGCCCGGCGGACGGCTCCTTGATGTCCACGGTGTCGATGGCATAACGCCGGGTGCTCCAGTTGGCCTTGACATCGCGGATCATCCGGGAGCGAATGGCATCGAACTCCGTAACCGAGATGTCGTAGGTGCGATCCCCAAGTTTTTCCATCATTTCCATGGCTTCGGTGTTGTACGGATGGTCACGCAGGATGATTTCAAGTTCCTGCCGGCTGCGGTCATACTCGCCGATAACGTAATACTGGCGTGCAATGCGCAGGTGTCGCATGACGTCGTCGCGCTCCCCCTTGTATGCGGCATCCAGCATGCGGGAGGTTTCCTTGACCGGAGCGGCTTTGGGCGGGTTTTCAATCTCCTTCTGGATCTCGGCGACCAGCTTGGGAGCATCCGCATGCCCTTTTTCGCTCGCCTGGCGCGCAATCTGGATGGCCTTCTCGCGATCCCCCTTCTTCCATACCAGCAGGGCATTCCGGTAAAGCGCTTCTCGAATGCCGAGACGGGCTTCATCCCGCGCGACCCGGGTGTCATTGTTGTCGGGAATGTACGTCTCGGCCATGATGTATTGCTTCTTGGCCTCCTCGAAATCGCCGGAGCGCAGCGCTTTGCGCGCCGCCACCAGGCTGGCCATCCCGTATTCACGCAATGCATTCTTGCGCAAACGCTCCAGGGTCACCACCTCGGACACCAGTGCTTCGCGGTTGCCGTCTCCGGCAGGTGCGACGATTGGGGCCGCGTTGGCGGCTTCCCCGGCAGTCGCGTTCGGCACAACAGCAGCCGCCGGAGCAGCGTCAGCCGCGGGGGGCGCAGTCGGAGCAGCGTCAGCCACGGGGGGCGCAGCCGGGGCGGCAACAGCCGCAGCGTCAGCCGCAGGGGCAGCAGCAGCCGCAACCGGTGCGGCAACAGCCGCAGGGGCAGCAGCAGCCGCAGCCGGGGCGGCAACAGCCGCAGGGGCCGCGGCTTCCGGTGCGTTCGCTGGCTTTGCCGCAGGTTGATCAGCTTGATTTTCCTGTTTTTCGCCTTGCGCGCAAAGCTGACAAGTAAGCAGCGATACGGAGAAAACAATGCCCAACCTTCTGGCTACATTCTTCATTGTGGGACTCCTCCGCGCCGACAACGGTTGCATCCTGCGCTTAGAACGGCTTAGGATTTACAACGACCCGATAGTTACGGTGGTCTTCTTCCCCGTGTGAATGTTTTCTAATACAACAGAAGCGGGGTTGCCGTCAACTACGAGATTCACGCCAACCTTGTATTTCTGTCCGCCCAAATCCAACTGGTTGCCGGCGCAGACATGGAATTCGGTGGTTTTATCGCCGATTGTTAGCGTCAGAACAATTTCCTGTTCCATGGCCGCGGTGGGGTCGTTATCCCGCAGCGAGAACATCTTTCCATCAGATGGACGGAACAGCTGCACCTCGTAGCAGTCCTTGTTGTACGCGCCACTCTTGGTGTCGATCACGCGTTCGACCGTCTTGGTGCAGTTGCTGTAAACCAGGCCGGTTTTGCCGATTAACTCGCCTTTTTTGATGGTCGACAACGTGCGGCGGTCCCCGTCTTTCATCATGAAATTTGGGCGTAAGCCATCCGGCATGGTGTTGGCGCCCTGGAGCACAAAGGGGAACTTGCGTACGGAAAGCTCCTTGAAGCGCAGCAGAGCCATTTGATCCGGATGGTCATTCGTGTCGCGCGGGTTGGTTCCCTCTTGATATTCCTGCTGGTTGCGGAAGCCGTCTGCATCGGCATCATCTTCGGCGCGCGACAGATCTTCCACCATGGCAAAAGTGTGTCCAAAATATTTTTTCCGCCAGGCGTCCGTCACACCCTTGCCTTCACTGTCGTGTTCGCCGGCGACCACCTGCACATCGTCCCTGGTGGGCTGTTTGGCGTGGCAAAACGGGCAGTCCGGGGCGGCGAGCAGGATTGGATACAGGCAGTCCACGCACCAGACGCGGGTTTGCGGGGTTAACAGCCCCACTTCGTTGGTGGAGATTCGCACGGTTTGCGGATGGCGCAGCGCCCAAAGTGCAGACTCGTACGGGGTCGTGGGGCGCGGCGCCAGGTTGGCGTGCAGGGGTCGCATCCGTCGCATGCCATCCTCGTAGTTGCGCTTGCGCTCTCTGCTCTCGGCGGCGGAACGGGCAAGCAGGAAAAGGGAAACCAGCAATACGATCAGCACCACGACGGCAATGGCCTTGTCGTAGTGACGGGCCAGCGAAAAATTAAAGCCTCGCTTCTGTGCCACGGGCTACACTCCCTCAAAGGTATAAACGTCAATCAGCATCCGGGTCTTCAGCAACGGCGCAATGCCGGGACCGGAAACCAGGCGTTGCGTTGGCGGTGGCGGCGGGGCGGACTTGTCGGCTTCGCCCGTCGCTTTCTCCGCCCTCGGTCGCAGTCCACGTTCCACCCGATCGATCTTGATCTCGGTGACGACAACGAATAACGGCATTTTCGCCAGCCGGTTGAGAACCTCGGCCAGAGCTTTTTCGTCCGAGGTGAATGCGATGGTGAAGTGCTGCCGGGAATAACCGCTGTCCGTATCGGTTGGCGGCGCAACGACAGCCGCCGGCGCGACGCCTCGCCGTCTGCCGGCGGAAGAGGCTTCGGCGGACTCGACCTCGAACCGTTCGCGATCGACCTGCGAAAGCTCGGTCACGCGGCTGCCAAGAATTTCGCGCACAATCGCCTCCACCATGGAAAACTGCAGTGACAGCCGCCGCACGTGTTCGGGTGCGGGGTACCCCCTGGGCAGGTACCGCTCAAACCCGAAGGCGAACCCGTCCGGCAGCATCTTGCTGCCATCAACCCTGGCCAGTTTGTGCAGCTCCTCGCTGGATTCCTGCAGCTTTGCGATGAAAATGGAGGAGCTCGGGTTGGTGGATGGCGTGGCGATGGCGCGCAGCTCCATGGTCAGCGACTGATGCCAGTTGTTCATCCAGTCGGTGTCACCGCGCAGCACCGTCATGTTGGTCAGGCAGGGGAACGGATTCTCGTTGTAAATGGCCTGCAGTTGGCTGTAGGAGCCTTTGAGCGTGGCTTTGACCGTGCTGGCCTTGGCATAGGCGCGATAGGCGGAGGCAAAACCGGCCAGGCACAGGAGGAGGACGACCCCTGCGATGATGGCAACCACAAATTTCCGTTCTCTCATGCCTCAGTCCCCGTCTGTGCGCGTCATTTTGCCGGCGGCGCCAGCGTCACCTCAACGACAAACTCATGCAGATATGTTTCCTTGGTCGAGTAGCGGTCGTTCCGTATCACCACTTCGCCGAACAGGTCTTTGCGGCTTTGCAACCGGTCGCGGAGCAGCTCGCCTGGCGTGAGCCGGCCCGTGCCGCCGGCCGCGGCGATCGCCTTGTCCAGGTCGTCCTTGAAGCCGAAGCCGGACAGGACGAGCTTGGCCACGCGCCCGTCACCCCCCCGGACAGGCTCCAGCGCGGTCAGCCACATGCCGTCTATCATGCACTCCCGCGTGCCGTTGAGGAGACGGATCCAGTCCGTGCGGTGCGGGATCAGGCCGAGCAGGTTGTCGGCGCTCTGCCGGGCCTTGTCGCGATCCTTCAGCGTCAGGAGCATGGCGTTCTCGTCGTTCTGCTTCATGCTGACCTGGCGCCGGACAAACTGCTCCTGTGCTGTGTAGTCTTCTTTGGCCTGGTGGAAGTACAGCGTCCACACCAGCAGGATCAGGAGCAGCCCCAACGCGGCCAGGCCGAAGAACGGCAGGCGATTCCGGAGGTTCTTGGCCTTGATCAGCTGCGGGGGCATCAGGTTGATTTCGACGGGACACGCCAGCGAGCGCCGCAACGCCAGCCCCACGACTTCGCCCAGGCAGGCTACATCTGCTGCGACCTGCTGCGGGTCAAGCGCCGGGCCGGCCTGCACGTTGATAAAAGGATTCAAGACGTCGATTTCCACCTGGAGCTTCTCGCGGAAGAAGGTGTCCATGTGCGGGATGACCGACGAGCCGCCCGTCAGCAGTACGCGCCCCGGGGCGGATCCGCCCTGCTGGCTGCGATAGAAGTTGATCGAGCGGTTGATCTCGGCGTGCAGGCGCGTGACCACGTTGCGCACGACCTTGGAGATGCGGTCGGCCATCTCGTCGTCGCCGGCCGAAAACACGCCGCCGAGCGCCACGAAGGCGTGCTGGCGCTTGAGCTCTTCGGCCTCCGCAAAATCGACCTGCAAGCTCTTGACGATCTCCTGCGTGATGGCGTTGCCCGCGACGGCGATTGTGCGGCTGAACAC
>JBAXVM010000090.1:0-10225 GCA_037129105.1 bacterium | reverse complement strand
AAGCACCACATAAGCCGCGTTTTTAACCGCCAAGACGCCAAGTACGCCAAGTTTCTCAGACGTTGTCTCTCCGCAGGCGAAAACATCGAATTTGTTGGTCTTGGCGACCTTGGCGGCCTGCCGTGAGCCTGCCGAACGGCTTGGCGGTTGGACAATCTGAAACAATCTGCTTGTCGCGGCGCGCGCAAAGAGCGATGCTGAAACCCACGCACACTGCTGTGCCGTAGTGGTCAAGAACGTATGTCCGGTGACGTATTCTCGTAATCGTCCTCGTCCTTCGTCGTCGTCCTCGATGTTGCTCCCGTCTGGTTTCCTCGAGGACGAGGACGACGACGAGGACGAGAAGGATACGTCGTCGTACCTACGACTGCGTGTACTTAGGCTTCTGGGGGCACAAACCGTCTGCCGATCAGGCTGCTAGCTGTTTTCAATCTCCCTTCCCCCGCGACTCAAGGTCGCGGGGGAAGGCGCCAATTCATTGACCTTCACGGTAGGGACGGCTTTACGCCGTCCATTGTCTGGCATTTGCGGGTAGACGGCGTAAAGCCGTCTCTACCCAAATGCAAGTCAATGAATCGCAGATGCGCCCCGGCAATGGGGCATGGTCTTTTCCTGAAGCGCCACTTTGGCGGCTTCCACCACGAAGATTCGAAGAACACGAAGATTCACGTAGTCGGACGCTGGAAATAGCAGAAATTTCGAATTTATCCTGGAACCGTAAGTTGAGCATCTCTTTGACTGTACAAATCAGGTGCCGCAGCAGACCACACACGGCAGCGCGGAGGTGCTCTCCGGTGGGCTGGCCCCACCGGAAGCAAAGATCTGCGATAGAAAGGAAGCAGCTAAATTTAACAAGCAAACAAGTGGCGCGAGGTCAGGCCGCAGCGGCCACACCTCGCGCCGCTCCTTTCTTTGATTTTCTCGCTTTTTCGCTGCTCACTCTGATCTTCCCGTTCCGGCGGCACAAGGCCGCCGGGGACGGCAGGCAGACGCTCACCGGCAGAACGCCTGAAACCGGCAATCATCTGTATGTCCGTGCATCGCGTGCTTAAGGCGCGTTCGTCATAAGGATAAAGACCGTGCACCAGATCCGCACGGACAGTTCCAAATGGCTTCGCGGTCCCACGTTATAACCAGTTGCCCGCGCGTGCATTGTGGGCCAAGGGGAAGTTCAAGTCACGGATCTAGGTTCATCCCGAACTTTGTCCCGAACCCAACTCCATTCGATGTCGGTTCGGGAGGAAGGCAAGAGGGAGGTTCGGGACAAAGTTCGGGATGAAGGTTCTACCGGGTGCAGGTGGTAGGGGGAGGGAAGATTGGAAGGCTGGAAGGTTGGAAGGGTGTAACTACTCAACGAAACGTCTCGCGGCAGAACCCGGTTGACGACTACGGCGACGACTACGGATAACGAGGGGAATTCCAAATTCGTCCACCGTAGTCGTCGCCGTAGTCGTCAACCGACCCGTACCACCTCCAGCGGAGCAGTTACGTTTTGCCAATCCCACAACCCATTTTCACTCCGCCGGACGCAAGTCCACCACCTGCAGCTCCAGCGTGGACTGTCCGCCATAGGTGTTTTCGTGAAGTTCAAACACCACGTCGAGCGGCTTTTCGCCGAGTTGCGTTACATCCGCGGAAAGTTTTCCCATCTTAAACCACACGCCCCGGAACGTCGTGGCACCGGCGTGAAAAGACAGCCGCAAATGCTCCCCGCTGCTGCCCACGGTCGATGGGCGCGCCGCCAGGCGCAGCCCGCGCAGCCCCCAGCGCGGACGGCTGTGTCCCTCGCCAAACGGCTCCAAGCGCTGCAAGGCAGCCCAGAGTCCGGGACCGATGTCCGGCGGCGTCAGCCATCCATCCACCCGTAATTCCGGACGCTGCTCGCCGGGCCCGCGCTGCGATGCACACGCCGCGGCAAATTCCCGGCGGAAAGCCTCCAGCGCGCCGGGCTTCAATTGCAGACCGGCCGCGCGCGGATGTCCGCCGAACCCTTTTAGCATCGTCGCGCATGCAGTCAGCGCGACAACCGCATTGTCGCCGCGTCCGCCGCGCACCGACCCGCGTCCGCCGCCATCCGGATCGAGTGCAATCACAACCGCCGGAAGGTTCCAGGCCTCGGACAGGCGTGCCGCCACGATCCCGATGGCGCCGACATGCCACCCGGTGCCGGCCACCACCACGGCTCCCGCCGGTGGCGCTCCAACAAGCTGGGCATTGGCCGCGCCCACCAGATCTGCCTCCACGCCGCGCCGCTCGGCGTTTAGCGACTCAAGCTCCACAGCCAGCTGCATGGCAGCATCCCAGTCCGTGGCATGCAGCAGACGCAGCGCAGGCCAGCCTGTACGCATGCGGCCAGCTGCATTGAGGCGCGGGGCGAGCACAAAGCCAAGATGATGGCTGCTGATCTGTCCCGCCAGCCCCGCACGATGCTTGAGCGCCTTCAGGCCCATGCGCGGCCGCTGGGTCAGCGCGGTCAGGCCGGCTGAAACAAGAATGCGATTCTCTCCGGTCAGCGGCACCACATCCGCCACCGTGGCCACAGCCACGGCGTCCAGCCATTGACGAATGTCATAGGCCTTGGCTGCGGCATTCCCATCCTGCCGGCCCAGCTTCACCAGCGCATGCGCCAGCTTAAAAGCCACCCCTGCGCCGCACAAATGCTCGGCCCCGGGCGTGGCGCCCAGGCGCGGATTAATCAGCGCCAGTGCAGCTGGCAGCGTTTCGGATGGCGCATGGTGATCCGTGACAATCACATCCAAGCCAGCGCCCTGCGCCAGCGCAATTTCATCGACCGAATTGACACCGCAATCCACCGTGACCAGCAATTGGGCCGGATGCTCACGCAAACAACGCTCCAGCGCCACGCGGGTCAGGCCGTAACCTTCCGTGATGCGATCCGGGAGAAAGGCGTCGACGCAACCGCCCAGGCTGCGAATGGTCTCCGAGAGCAACGCGGTGGACGTGACGCCATCCGCATCAAAATCGCCAAACACCACGATGCGTTCGCCACTGTGGATGGCCTGCCAGATGCGCCGGGCCGCACACGCGACCCCGGGAAAATCCAATGGATCGCCCAGGTGCAGCAAACGCGGATTGAGGAACTGCTCCGCGGCCGCCGGGTCGGCATACCCGCGCCCGCCAAGGACGCCGGCCACGGGCAAAACCAGATCAAAGCGTGCCGCCAGAGCAGCAGCAGCCGCGGCGTCCGTCGGCACGCTCATCCATCGAAAGCGGGGGAGCAAAAGAAGCCTCCTGCCACTGACCAAATGACGTTACTTCTTCACCGGCGTGCCCATGACCGGACGGCGGCCGCGATGCCAGGCCAGCGTGACCGGCGTGGCAATGTAGACCGTGGAATAGATACCCACGACCATGCCGATCAGCATGCAGAAGGCAAAGTCGTTGATGGCGCCGCCGCCGAAGATGAAGAGCGCCAGCGTAACGAGCGTCACGGTGACGTGCGTCAGCACCGTGCGCGCCAGCGTCTGGTTGATGCTCAGGTTGCAGATCTCGACGAACGAACGCTTCGTGTCGAGCTTCAGGTTTTCGCGGATGCGGTCCATGATCACGATCGTGTCGTTCACGGAATAGCCGATAATGGTCAGCAGCGCGGCCACGATCGTCAGGCTCACCTGCCGGTCGAAGATGCAGTAGACGCCGAGCGTGAACAGCGCGTCATGGAACAGCGACACGATGGCGCCCAGCGCAAAGCCAAACTCGAAGCGGATCGTCAGGTAGATCAGCATGCCGACCAGCGAGAAGATGATGGCGTACATGCCGGCCTTGGCGAGATCCGCGCTGACCTGCTTGCCAATCCCCTCTTCGCCCAGGAACGAGAACCCGCTGGCGGGGATGGTCTTCTGGAGCTCGGCCAGGATGACCTTGCCGACATCGCGGTTCTTATCGGTCACCTGCGAGGTCTTTACCTGCAACACGCCGTCGGAACCGTCCAGGGCCATCTGATACTGGGCCAGGGCGTCAGCCACACCAGCTGCTTTGGCGGCCTGATGCACCGCATCCAGGTCAGCCTTCTGCTGGTAGGCAAACGTCAGCGTTGTGCCACCCGTGAAGTCCACGGCCAGCACGCGCTTCGGATCGGCCTTCAGCCGGATGGCGAAGATCGTGAACGTAACCACGATTACGACTGTGGAGAACAGGAACACGATCTTGCGCGGCCCCATGAAGTCGATGGTCGTCTCCTTGATCCAGCGCAGCATCTTGTAGGCCTTGGCGCTCGCGTCATTGGCCGTGGCCTCGAAAATCAGACGCGTCAGGACAAGCGCCGTGTACATGCTGACAATAATGCCTGCCACCAGCGTGATGGCGTAGCCGCGCACCGGACCGGATCCGAAGATGAAAAGAATCACGCCCGTGAGGATGGCGCAGACGTTGGAGTCAAAGATGGCGGAGAAGGCGCGCTCATACCCGGCGGCAATGGCCGTACGCAGCGACTTACCGGCCAGAAACTCCTCGCGCATACGTTCGAAGATCAACACGTTAGCATCCACGGCCATGCCGATGGTCAGCACGATACCCGCGATGCCGGGCAGGGTCAGCACGGGAAGCTGCAAGAGGCTGCCGCTCCCGCTGCCACCACTACGATCAAACACGCTCAGAATGCCGGCGGTCAGGAGCATGCCGGCAGGCAGCAGCACGATGTCCGTGAGCAGCGCCAGGTTGGCCACCAGACCGCAGTACATATAATACATCAGCATAAAGATGATCACCAGGGCACATCCAATGATGGCGGCGCGCACGCCGCTGCGGATGGCGTTCTCGCCCAGCGTAGCCCCGACCACGCTGCGTTGGATAATCTTGACCGGTGCCGGCAGCGTGCCGCAGTTCAGCACATCGCGCAGGCGGCGCGCCTCTTCAAGCGTAAAGGCGCCCGAAATTGTGCAGCCGCTCATCACGCCCGAGATATGCTCCCCTTCACGGTTCAGGGTCGGTGCGCTGTAAAGCGTATTATCGAGCACGATGGCCATGTGGCGGCCGGAATATTCATTGAACAGGTAGGCCATGCGTTCGCCGCCCTGCCGCTTCAGGGTAATGGAGATCTCATGCCCGCCGGTCATCGTGTTGAGCTCTTCATGCGCGCGGGCCAGGGTCTCGCCTGTCATCTCCGCCTTGCGTCGCACGAAATAGGGGCGGTAGACTGTGCGGCGGTTTTTGCCGCCGGCGATCTTGACGAACTCTTTCTCCAGCATGAACTCATAGCTCGGATCCGGCACTTCAAACATCCCCCGGCGGCGCAAGTAATCCGGACCGGCCTGGAGCTCGACCAGCTTGGCCTCGCTGATCAATTCGTAGCAGTTGTCGCCATCCGGAGAGACGCGGAAGCCATCCGGCGCCTTGGCCGCGGGCCCGAAAAGCTTGCGGACCAGTTCGGCGTTGTTCTTGTGCACCAGACGGAACTGAAGGAACGCCGCGCCCTTGATCATCTCTTCCGCATCCATGCGCTGCTTCTCATTGGCGCCCGGGAGCTGGATCATGATGCGGTGGTCCTTACCGGCGGTAATCACCGGCTCGGAGAGCCCCAGCTTGTCCACGCGGTTGCGCAGCACCTCGAGTATGCGCCCGTCCGCATCCTTCAGCGCCTTCTCCACCTCGGCGTCCAGATCAGCGGCCGACACCTCACCGCCCTTGCGCGCCTCGACCATCTTCTCGCGGATATTCCGGCGCAGTTCATCCAGATCGATCTGCACTGTAAAGCTGGTGCCGCCCTGCAGGTCGAGCCCCAGGCGGATCTTCCCCTCCTGCACGATCTTGCCCTGGGCGTCCTTCACCGGCATCGGCGGCCAGACGACAAAGACCGAAAAGATGGTGAGTGCGGCGAAAATCAACCAGTGAAAAAGCGTCTTCCTATCCATCGGAACCCCTGTTCCTAGACTTCCAAATTACCGGAAATCTATTATTGTTTGCGACTCGTTTATGACACGAAACAGCCAACCCCTGCCCTTACGCCTGCTGATCCATGGCGGCGGCTTCGCCGTCTTTCAGCACGCGAACCACAGCGCCACGCGCGGCCTCGATACGCACCCCGTTCGAGATCTCGATCAGAAAAGTGTACTGACGGCTTTCCACAATCGTGCCGATCAGGCCGCCGGCGAAGAGCACGCGCTGACCGGCGCGCAGTTCGGCGATCGTCTTCTGACGCTCCTTCTCCTTGCGCTGCTGCGGGCGGATCATCAGAAAATAGAAGATGCCGAAGACCAGCACCATCGTGATCAGCATGGGGACCATGCTCTGTTGTTGCGCCTGCGCAAGCATCACTGGCCATGTCTGCATATCAACTCTCTCCGGAGCCTGTGCTCCCCTTTTCCGTTCTCTGCACGGCGAATTCGCGCCGCCACGAATCAAATGCTCCGGCGGCAATCGCCGCGCGCATCTCCCGCATAAACGCCATGTAGACGTGGATGTTGTGAATCGTCAACAGCCGCACGCCAAGGATCTCACCTACGTTCAACAAGTGCCGTATGTAGGCGCGACTGAAATGCCCGCAGGCATAGCAGCTGCACCCCTCCTCCACCGGCCGCGTGTCGAGCTTGTACTCGCCCGCCTTGACCGGGAAGGAACCGTGCCGCGTGAAGGCCGTGCCGTTGCGTGCATGCCGCGTCGGCATTACGCAATCGAACATGTCCACGCCACACGCCACGGACGCCACCATCTGTCCGAAATCGCCCAACCCCATCACGTAGCGGGGGCGATCCACAGGCAAATGGCGTACGCCATCCTCCACCTCGCGCAACAACACAGGCTCGGGTTCACCGACACTGACGCCACCGACGGCATACCCGTCGAAACCCATCGCAACCAGTTCACGCGCACAACGTTCCCGCAGCGGAGCAAACTCACCGCCCTGAACAATGCCGAAAACCAGCTGGCCCGGCGCACGAGCCTGATTTTTGCACAAGCCCGCCCATAATAAGGTCTTGTCAACGGCCTGACAAGCGGTTTGTGGATCGCATGGATACGGGGGGCACTCGTCCAGGCACATGGCAATATCGGATCCCAGTCCGCGCTGGATGGCCATGGCCTCGGCCGGCCCGAGAAAATGCCTGGATCCGTCAATATGCGACTGAAACTCCACACCGCCCGCCTTGACCTTGCGCAAATTGGCCAGGCTGAAGACCTGGAACCCGCCGCTGTCTGTCAGAATGGGCCCATCCCACCCCATGAAACGGTGCAACCCGCCGCACGCTTCCACCACCGAAACGCCCGGACGGAGCATCAGGTGGTAGGTATTGCCCAGGATGATCTGCACGTTGTTTTCAACCAGATCGCGGGGTTCCAGCGTTTTGACCGTCCCCTGCGTACCCACCGGCATGAACACCGGCGTCTCAACCGGACCGTGTGCCGTCCAAAGCTTCCCCACCCGGGCACGCGTGGCGGCGTCCGTGTGCAGAATTTCGAAGGTGCCGGGGGGCGGTGGTGTCTGTGTCGGGGTGTTGCTCATCATGGGGGAAACCGCAGAATATCGAACAAGGATCTCCGAATGTTGAAGGAAAAGCCGCGCCAACGCAGTAGTTCTCTTTATGGCTCAATAACGCCTTACGGCGTCACTACAAACGGCACAGAACCTTTAAAAATCCGTTTGTAGTGTGCCCGTAAGGGCATTCCCTATCCCCGCACTTTCTTCACGAACCGCTCCATCCGCCGCATGGCCTCCCGGATGAGCTTGATGTCGGTGGCATAGCAGCAGCGCAGATAACCTTCGCCGCAGGCGCCAAAGGCGGAGCCGGGGACGCAGGCCACGCTCTCCTCGTGGATCAGCCGCATAGCAAAGTCCTTTGAGGAGAGTCCGGTGGACTGAATGGAGGGAAACACGTAGAACGCGCCTTCCGGAACGTGGCAGGCGAGCCCCATTTCGTTCAGCGCCGCACAGATGCAGTTGCGACGCTGCCGGTAGGACTCACGCATTTCGACAATATCGTCCGCGCCGTTGCGGAGCGCCTCGATGCCGGCGACCTGGCTCACGGTCGGCGCGCTCATCATGCAGTACTGGTGGATCTTCATCATGGCTTCAATCAGGTCGGCCGGCGCGCAGGCAAACCCGAGGCGGAACCCGGTCATGGCCCAGGCCTTGGAAAAGCCGTGCAAGAAAATGGTGCGCTCCGCCATCCCGGGGATGGAGGCGATCGAGACGCGCTCGCCGTCGTAGGTCAGCTCGGAGTAAACCTCGTCGGTAATGACCAGCAGGTCGTGCCGGATGGCAAACGCGGCCAGATCCTCCACATCTGCGCGCCGCAGGGTGGCGCCCGTGGGGTTGGTCGGGAAATTCAGCAGCAGCACGCGGCTGCGCGGCGTGACCCTGGCTTCGAGCGCCGAAACCTGCAGGCGGAAACCATCAGCGGCGCATGTCTCGACCGGCACCGGCACGGCGTGCGCCATGCGGATCAGCGGCGCATACGCCACAAAGCAAGGCTCATGGTAGAGCACTTCATCGCCCGGCTCCACCACGGCACGAATGGCCAGATCCAACGCCTCGCTGACACCCACGGCCACCAGAATCTGCGTCTTCCAGTCGTACGACGCATGAAACGCGCCGGCCACATATTGCGCAATGGCCTGCCGCAACTCCGGCATGCCGAGGTTGGCGGTGTAGTGCGTGGCACCCTTCTCGATCGCCTGAATGGCGGCCACGCGGACATGCCAGGGCGTGACAAAGTCGGGCTCACCAATGCCCAGGCTGATGACATCCTTGCGGTTGGCAACGATGTCAAAGAAGTCCCGGATGCCGGAGCGCGGAATGTTCTGCAGCGATGTCGAAACAAAACTACGGCGTGACTTGGAGTCGGTCGTCATGTTGCTTATTCTCCAGCAGCGTGCCCTGGTCCTTGTATGTCTTGAGCATGAAATGCGTGGCGGTGCTCAGCACGCCCTCCAGCGCAGCCAGTTCCGAGCTCACGAAACTCGCCACCTCCTGCAGGTTGCGGCCGCGCACAAACAGCAGCAGGTCATATCCGCCGGACATCAGAAAGAGCGACTCGACCTGCGGAAACTGCCCGATGCGCTGCGCAATGCGGTCAAACCCGCCGCTACGCTCCGGGCGGATGCGCAACTCGATGACCGCGCGCACATCGCTGGAGCTGACCAGGTCCTCGTTGATCACGGCGCGATAGCCGCGGATCACCCCCTGGCGCTCGTAATCGGTAATCTTCTCATGCACGTCAGCCGTGGTGGTCCCCAGCATGGCCGCCAGCTCCGCATCGGTCTCGCGCGCATTCTTGCGCAGCAAATCAAGCAGTGGTTCCATAACAATCCTGTCTCCCGGCCATCGCACCGGCCTGGCCGGGGCAGACAAACGCGCCCGGGCTCGAAGGTGTGATGGCAGGTGGAAGGATAGCTGCGAAGCCGGCGAAGGTCAACCGCAGCTTACAGGCAAGTGCGGAGGTGGCGATGGGGTTTCGTGGCCGCATTCGCCCCTTCACCCCAGCGGTTCCACCTGCTCACGGCTGGCATGCACCACCAGGCCCTGGCCGAGCATTTCAACGGTCAGAATGACACGCATGGAAGCGGCGAGACGCGCCACGACCCCCTCGACTCCCTGAAACGGGCCGGACACGAGCCGCACGCGAGTGCCGGCCGCCAGCAGTTTCACCGGGCGCAGCGCGGGGTCTACGCGCAGGGCGCGACGGACCTGCACCAGCTGCCGAAGCATGCGATAGGGGCGCCCGGGCTCAAGAAAGCGCAGCACATGGTTGGATTTCTGCAGGATCAGCTTGCGCGGCGCGTCCAGCGCCACGAAGAGATAGCCGGAAAAAACCGGTATCTCCGTGGTGACATTGCGCCGCTGATACGTGCGCGTCTGCGACCGGAGCGGCAGATAATGGGCGATACCATTCCGGCGGCAGATCTCTGCCGTTTTTTTCTCCAACCGCGGCCGCAAAAATACTACCTGCCACTTCATAGGTGTGAAACATAGCGACTCACGCCACGCGGCGCAAGGCGGGAAAAAAACGCGGCTTATGTAATGCTTCAGGAAAAGTGCAGTCATTTGGCCTGTTTAATGAGGCATCGCGACCGCTATCCGCGGGTTGCATACTAGGAACCTGTCGGACTTAGGCCCTGGATCGTTCCGGTGCCTTCTGCCGACAGGTTCCTAGTAAGGGAAACCCGCCGTAAACGGTTGGCGAATGGCACACAAACAAGAAAATTGGCTGTTTTGCGGGGTCTTTGGCTACCACTTGCGCGTAGATCTTGCTCATGGCGGCGGGTTTCCTAG
>JBAXVM010000009.1:0-27226 GCA_037129105.1 bacterium | reverse complement strand
CGCAAATGCCAGACAATGGACGGCGTAAAGCCGTCCCTACCGTGAAGTCAATGAAGTGCAATGCGCACCGACAATTCCCTGCGAGGGAATACTCTGTTAATCCCGACACAGAAAGAATATATTTTTAGCCAACTTATGAACTCCACCCCTTTGATTGGTCACTATCCTGATGTCCATGGCCACTTCGGCGCATTTGGCGGACGCTATGTTGGCGAGACGCTGATGCCGGCGCTGCTGGAACTCGATGCCGCGCGCAAATCCGCCATGGCTGACCCGGCGTTTCTGGCAGAGTTCCGCGCCCTTTTGCGTAACTATGTCGGGCGGCCGACGCCCGTGGATTTCGCCGCGCGCCTGACCGCACACGCCGGCGGTGCGCGCATCTACCTGAAGCGCGAGGACCTGACCCACACCGGCGCGCACAAGATCAACAACACCATCGGCCAGGGGCTGCTGGCCCGCCGCATGGGGAAGCGCCGCATCATCGCCGAGACTGGCGCCGGGCAGCATGGCGTCGCCACCGCCACGGTGGCTGCGCGTTTCGGCATGGAGTGCAAGGTCTTCATGGGCGTGGAGGATATCCGCCGCCAGGCGCCGAACGTCAGCCGCATGAAGCTCATGGGCGCAGAGGTCGTGCCCGTCTCCTCAGGCCTGGGCACGCTCAAAGACGCCATGAACGAGGCCATGCGCTACTGGGTGGGCGCGGTGGAAGACACCTTTTACGTAATCGGCACGGTGGCCGGCCCCCACCCCTACCCGGTGCTGGTGCGCGATTTTCAGCGGGTGATCGGCGACGAGGCACGCGGGCAGATGATTGACGCCATCGGTCGTTTGCCGGATCAGCTCGTGGCCTGCGTCGGCGGCGGCAGCAATGCCATGGGGCTCTTCTATCCATACCTCGATGATCCGGTCGAGATTGTGGGCGTCGAGGCGGCCGGGCATGGTATTGCCTCCGGCCTGCATGCCGCCACCCTGGGCGAAGAGAGCGTGGGTGTGCTCCACGGTACCAAGTCCTACCTGCTGCAGAACGAGGACGGCCAGATCCAGGAAGCGCACTCGATCTCCGCCGGTCTGGACTATCCCGGCGTGGGACCGGAACACGCCCTGCTCAAGGAGCTGGGGCGCGTGCGCTATGTTTCGATCGATGACCGCACCGCGCTGCAGACGTTTCAATTGCTCGCGCGCCTCGAAGGGATCATCCCCGCGCTGGAGAGTTCGCACGCCGTAGCCGCCGCCATCCGAGAAGCCGCGCAACGCAAACCCGACGACGTAATCCTCGTCTGCCTCTCCGGCCGCGGCGACAAGGATCTGGCGCACGCGCTGGCGTCGATCGAGAAGATGGGGTTGTAGAAGCTAACAGGAAAACGGATTCAGAAGACGGAATTCTGAATTCAGGCGTCAGATTCAACTAGTAGACTATCCGGGAAAGAAACATTCATCCGGGGAGTATCGTTGAGTGCTATACATGAAGATTGCGAATTCCCAGGCATTGGGCGTGCCGGAAAGTGTCAAGCGACATATGGGGCCTTTGGAACTGAACTGCTTCCGGTCCAGATAGACGTGTCGACCTTGGAATCGGGCAATGTATCCAATCTCCCAATCTCCGAAGGTCTGGCGGTTGAACTCTGCGACTGACTTCAAGACCGCCGCCTTCACATCCCGCGGTATGCTCGGCGTGGTCACATCTTCTTCCCTCTTCGTCTGAACGTCGCGAATGAACTGCTTCGGGATAGCCGCAAAGCGAAGCGGCGCAGCTATCCCGAAGTCGCGTTCGATTCGGTTGTTCGGCGTACTCGTCGGTCAATCACTTGCTGGGGATGTTCATTCTCTCGCTTGCGAAGATCAGCCACAATCTCATTCAGGTCGTGGTGGTGCGCCCGCACGAACGCATCGCGGTTGCGCCACACTTCGACAATGATTTCATCCTTGTACATCTTCCACCTCCTCTGAAAGCAATTCAAACGGCGTGCAGATCTCTGGACATATAAATCCGGCGACCGCACAGATCGACCGAATGACCGGTTTGGTCGTTGCGTTGTCGATGTGCCGACAATTCCATGTGAGCAAGTAGTCTATTCCATGAACGCTGGCTACTGCGACATGAATGGCGTCTGCCTCGGCATGAGGCGGTATACCACCGTCGGCCATCAGTCGCCTCGCCAACATCTTGACCTCATCGGCGACAGATAGCAGCGGGATATTGTCTAGCGCGGCGAGTCGCCTACCGGCGGCATCCGCATCTCCGGCACGCGCCTCGGCTAGGACGAGTTCTGAAGTGAACAGTTCATATCTGGGCCGTTCCTGCTCCCACCACTGCATGGTTGTCTGCTGCCATGCGGCTGCACGCAAGTCCCGGCTCGGACGTGCTGTCAGATAGCTCGCGATAGATGTTTCAATGTATACGCTCTTCATAAGCAAAATCGTACGACTCTTTCACGGATTTGGCAAGCGCGGCTTTCGGTCCGGAATGTCGCAAATCTCGAGGCGACGAAGTCGTTCCAAGCATTGGCTCAGTTCGGCACTTTCATTTCTTTCGGGCAACCACTGCGGTGCCGTAGCACAGAACTTCAACCGCCGCTCCTTCGGACTCCACGGATGATGCGTCGTAACGAATGCCGACAATCGCATTCGCACCAAGCGCTGCTGCGTGCTTCTCCATGTCTTCGTAGGCCTGTCCACGAGTTTGCTCACACATCGTAGTGTAGGCACCGATCTTTCCTCCGATGATATTCTTCAGCCCGCCCATAATACCCTGCGCGATAGTTGGGGAACGGACGATGATTCCACGGACCAACCCCTTGTGCTCTATAATGTCATGGCCGAATACTTCAAACGTAGTTGATGCTAGCATTGGTTTCCCTTTTTGTTTGTTGTGTTGCCGAGCGCCCCGGATCAGCCGCTGCGACTTACTGCACTGTGCTCCTACTGTTTAAGGGTAGCAGCGGCTGCATCCGTTGGTTCGGAGTCATTTTCGGTTTTCTCGATACAAGCACGAAGTTCATCTTGCCATTCGAGCGGTCCAATTGTTCCCTTGAGTTGTTCTGCAAAAGACCAGTTAGTTGGGTGAGGTTGTCAGATTAGTAAATTCCGCTTTGTGTTTACTCAGATAGATCATGACGATGATTGAGAAGACAATCCCGATTAGTAACGGCGTGCCAAGTGGCCAAATTATACAAAAAGTCCACATGGCGGTCTTGAACCACATTGCTCTGTATTGTTTCCTCATCAACGCGACGAGAAGGAGAACGATACCCACCAGGGATATTGCAAAACCAATCAGTTCCGCGTAGAGAACAATGGCCATGGACTGCGCTATCACTTGTACTTGTGAAGAAGAAAATCCTCGGATCGTGCCGAGCACTATTCCACCAACGCTTATCAACATTCCGGACTGCAGAAGCGTTCCCCATATGGCGAGGTTTTTCCCATCGTTGTTCATATTCTCTCTCCGAACGTCTGTGTAGTGCTGCGCGGCTTTTCGGGGCCAATCCAGCCCAACATCGTCACGATACGCCTCCAGAATGCGCTCAGTCAACATGGTTTTGGACCTGGAAGGCATTTTCCGTGGGAATTCGCCGATTAGGACACGGTGTCCTAATCATTTACTAATCAATCCGGCTGTGTAATTCATTGGATTGATAGGTGTTGCTAAAGTGGGACACAGAGATGTCTCACATTCCAACCCAGAATTTTCTCATTTGCTGTACGAAACTGGCCTCACGCGGCACATACCTGAGTGAGAAACCACCGGCGGTTCAAACAGCCGACACCTGCAGCAGCGCGGACACGCAGACAGAGGCCGCGTTGTCCGGTTGCCCGCCGCCAACCGTGATCCGGTAGCGCCCCGGTGCCACGAAGGGGGTGCCATCCTCGGCATACGAAGCCAGTTGCGCGGCACGGAGCACGAACTGCACCTTATGCCTGGCTCCAGGCTTGAGATGCACACGACGCAGACCCTCCAAGTGCCGGATCGGCACTGGCACGGCGGCATCTTCCGCACTCACGTAGAGCTGAACAACCTCGTCGCCAGCCCGCTTGCCGGTGTTCTTCACTTCAACCGATACGGTGATTTGTCCATCCGGCTGGATCGTGCGGCTGCTCAACCGCAGATTGCTGTAAGCAAATTTGGTGTAGCTCAATCCGTATCCGAACGGATAGAGCGGTTGCTCCGTCATGAAACGGTACGTCCGTCCCGCCATGTTGTAATCGGAAAAATCCGGAAGCTGGGCGTAGGACTTGACAAACGTGATGGGCAGACGACCGGCCGGATTGTAGTCGCCGAATAGCACATCGGCCACCGCGTTGCCGCCCTCCTCGCCGGGATACCAGGCCAGCAGGATTGCGTCGGCATGTGCACTTGCCCAGTTGAGATCCACCGGGCTGCCGGCGGTGACGACCAGGATCAGAGGCTTGCCGGTCTTGTGCAACTGTTCGATCAGGTGCTGCTGATGCCCGGGCAAACCGTATTGGGACCGGTCGCCTTCCGACTCGGTGCTTCCTTCCTCGCCCTCCAGTTGCGCGGTATATCCAACCACCGCAATGATTGCATCCAGGTCCTGGAAAGGAACCAGCTCAATACTACCTTCTGGGTTGAGATTCGTTGGATTGCCGCCGGTGAGTTCGCACCCCTTGTGGTAGATGACCTGTGTGCCGGGCGAAACCTTGCCTAAAATGCCTTCAAGAATCGTGGTCATCTGCGGCGCGAACCCGTTGTAATTGCCGAGCAACGCCATCTGATTCATCGCGTTCGGGCCGACCACGGCCATGTTCGCCAGATCCTTCCGCAACGGCAGCGCGCCATTATTTTTTAGCAGGACCAGCGATTCGCAAGCCATGCGACGGGCGAGTTTCCGGTGTTTCGCGCAGTTCACCACTTCGGGACGGATCTTCGCGTACGGCACCATTGACTCCGGATCGAACATGCCGAGCTTGAAACGTGCGACGAACAGACGCTGCAAGGCGCGGTCAATGTCGGCCTCCTGCACCAGCCCCTGCTGGCAGGCCGCCAGCAGCGCCCCGTAGAGCACACCGCACTCGATGTCGCAGCCGTTCTTGAGCGCGAGAGCCGTGGTCTCCTCCGGCGTGGCCGTGACCTTGTGATGCGTGTGGAAATCGTTCAGCGCCCAGCAATCGGACACGACATAGCCGTCGAACCCCCACTCCTCGCGCAGAATCTTCTGCAGCAGCAGGGCGCTGCCGCAGCACGGCTCGCCGTAGGTGCGGTTGTACGCGCCCATGACGGATTGCACGCGCGCCTCGGTTACCAAGGCCTTAAAGGCCGGCAGATAGGTCTCCCGGAAATCCCGGCCACTGACCACAGCGTTGAAGACATGACGTTCCTTTTCCGGACCGCTATGCACGGCAAAATGCTTGGCTGTGGCCACGAGCTTAAGATAGCGCTTATCCTTTCCCTGCAGCCCCTTCACAAACGCCACGCCCATCCGCGTTGTAAGATGCGGGTCCTCGCCGTAGGTCTCCTGTCCGCGTCCCCAACGCGGATCGCGGAAGATGTTGATATTCGGCGTCCAGAACGTCAGGCCGAAATAGATGCCGCGGTTGCCGATCCGGGCGGCTTCATGGTGCTTGGCCCGCGCCTCGTCGGAGATGACCGTGGCCACCTGATGCATCAGGTCGGCATCAAACGAGGCGGCCATGCCGATAGCCTGGGGGAAGACCGTCGCCTTGCCAGCCCGCGCCACGCCATGCAGGCATTCGTTCCACCAATTATGAGCCGGGATACCCAGGCGCGGAATCGGCGGCGAAGCGTTGAGCAACTGCGAGATCTTCTCCCGCAGGGTCATTTGAGAGATCAGCATGGAGACGCGTTCCGGAAACGGCAGGCGCGTATCCAGATGTTTCTTGAATTTTGTGCGCATGGAAGATGCTTTCATGGGCGCAAAGTATGCCAAAAACCGGCGGGAGCGTCCAACGTAATGGGTTAGTAATCAGCAGATCCATCATGGTTCTCATTATGGCGACACGAATGCCCTTACGGGCACACTACGAACGGCTTATTGCCGTTTCTAGGCCGTTTGTAGTGACGCCGTAAGGCGTTTTGGCGCCATCATGAGAACTGCTGGCCAGGTGGCCCGTGCGCTCCGCGCGCGGGCAGGTGCCGAATCTGCATCGGGACTGCAACCGCCCGCGCGCGGAGCGCACGGGCCACCTTTCAAGGACGAATCGGCCTTCCGTTCGGTTCATTCCTGGCACGGCACCGTGCAGTGGGCCGGCGGACAAGACATCTGTCCCGATACGCTCTACGAAGACAGCGTGCCGGTTCATACGCTGGAGTCACTTATGGTGCGTAAGCCCGCGGCCAAGTACACGACCAAACACCGCCGCGACACCAAACCGAACCGCAAAAGCACAAGCAAGGTTTGACAACAAAAGAAATGCATTTGTCCGTCCAGGACCATTGGTGTACTCTGAACGGTATGACGGAACGCGAAAGAACAAGACCATGCATGGCAAAACACACAACAGCATCTTGATGACAGCATGCCTTATTTCCGTTCTATGAATCACCACTCACAAATCAAACCTAACTCCAACCATGAACCGAAACCGCACCCCATGAACCGCCTCACCAAAACCTTCCAGCGTCTCTCCCAGCAACACCGCCGCGCGCTCGTGGGCTATCTCACGGCGGGCGATCCGGACTTCGACACGTCGCTTGCGATCCTGCAGGAGGCCGTCAAGGCCGGGCTGGACGTGCTGGAGCTGGGCGTGCCGTTCTCGGATCCGACCTCCGACGGACCCGTCATTCAGTTGGCCTCGGCACGCGCGATTCAAAGCGGCATGACCGTGGCACGTGTCCTGGATCTGGCGCGGCGCGTGCGTGCGGTGCATGCCGATGTGCCGATCGTGCTCTTCAGCTATTATAATCCCCTGCTCCACTTTGGGCTGGAGCGTTTGGCCAGGGAAGCCACGGCCGCCGGCGTGGATGGATTCCTCATCGTGGATCTGCCGCCGGAAGAAGCCGACGAACTGCAACCCGCGATGGCCGGACATGACCTGCCGCTGATCCGTCTGATAGCACCCACCACCTCGACGGAACGCATGGCGACAATTGCCAAGGATGCTGGCGGCTTTATCTACCTGATCACCCGCACTGGCGTCACCGGTGCCGGCACGCTGGATCGTCAACGCATCCAGCAGCTGGCCGCAGACTTGCGAGCCCTCACGCCGCTGCCGGTCTGCCTGGGGTTCGGCATCAGCACCGCAGCCGACGTGCGCCAACTGGCCGGTCTGGCCGATGGCGTGGTGGTCGGCAGCGCGCTGGTGAAGATCGTAGCCGAAAACGACACGAACGGTCGCGCCGCCGCGCTGGTGGCGGAAAAGGTGCGTGAACTGCGCACGGCGCTCGACGCCATATCCTAGGAGTCTGTCGGACTTTCGGGAGAAATATCGAATATCGAATAAGGAATCATGAATCATGAAGGTAAGAGGCTGGCAAATGATCTTCACTTCATGATTCATGATTCCTTATTCGATATTCTGCGGTTCAGCAGCCTGATCGGCAGAAGGTTTGTGCCCCCAGAAGGCTAAGTCCGACAGGCTGCTAGCGTCGCAATCCTCTACTTCGCCACGCAAATCCGCAGCACGCCATTGGAGTAAAGGGCCTGAAACTCGGCCAGGTCGCCGGAGGCCCGCGGCAGCAGCACGCGCCGCTCCATGCCGCCTACCTGCTTGCCATGCGGATCGCGCACCATGGCCTGAACTGTCATCACGCGTCCAGTCAGGCTCAGACGGATGTCCTCGTTCCGAACCCCCGGCAGGCTGAACGTCAGCAGATATCCATTTTGTGTTTCCGTCATGTCCATGCCCGGTGAAGCCGGCAGACGCGCCCATTCCTGGGGCTGCATACCTCGTATCCGCCAGTTCTCTGTTGCGTCCGGCGCAACGGCATTCTTCACATAAGACACCGGCCGCACGCCCACGCGACCAGCATCCACCTCCCGCCGCACAGCTAGTGGGGGTGGCGCCGGCAGGGCATCAACAGCCTGCGCACCCATTTCCCCGTTACCCGCCGCAGGCTCCACCGCGTGCGATGCCCGCCCGCGCCCGATCAGCAGGCCGATCAGCAGCACAATCACCACCAGCGCCAACGCAGCGTTGAGATAAACCCAGAAACGTTTGTTGAAAAATTGCATGTCCTGCCTTTGCCAAGGTCCGATTCGCGTAAATTAGTAGCAGGAAGCACGCCAACGTGGCGATCGGATGCTTGGCGTATGCTTGCCCCATGCCTAGCAGCCTAGTCGGCACAAAATCTGTACTGATCCAGAGCGTATTACGAACGTAGGGACGGCTTTACGCCGTCCATTATCAGACCCTTTGCGAGTAGACGGCATAAAGCCGTCTCTACGATAGCGTGTTGCGCGACATTTTGTCCGGCTTCCGCGACAGGTTGTCGCGTTTGGCTTGCAAACAGCCGTGCAAATGGTCAAATTAAACAACGGCACAACCCTTGCTGCCAAACCAAGTGCACGCATGAAATTGAACCACGAAAAAAGACCCCGTCTGCCGCTTCTATTTTGGGCAGCGCTTGTACTGCTGATGACAGCAAGTGCATCCGGGGTCGGTCTATGGTACCTGAAGCGCATACATGATCATGCCGTACGCGCCATGGCCACGCGCGCCGTGCTGGACCAGGGCGGGCACATGGCCGACTACCTCGCCGAAATCAGCCCGCTCTGCCCCACGCCCTTGTCGCCGGAGCAGTGGCAGATCTTTTATGAACTGATCAATGGACTGCACGCCGCCCAAAGCAACCTGCAGTTCGTCTCCATCGCGCAGGATGGCGTCACACTGATAAATCGACAGGCCACGTCATGGGCTGATGCCGGCGCCAATCCGCGTAAGAACACGAATGCGCCTGTGAGAATCCTTGCCAGCGTCTCGCAGCAGATGCTGGAACTCGGCGGCACGGAAGTACCGGTCATGGTATTTCGGCGCGAAATTGCACTTCCCGACAGGGGGCAAATCGAAATCGAAGTCGGGTTGCGAAACAGCGCCGTGGATCAGGAGGAGCAGTCAGCAGCCAAGGCCGTGAAATCGATCTTCCGGCTCTCCATCCTGACCCTGTTCGCCTCCTTTGGCGCCTGCCTGCTGCTGCTGATCTGGATCGTACGCCGCGACCGAACATGGACCGAATGCCGCCGCCAGGAAGAGCATCTCGCGTTCTCCGGCATGCTGGCCAACGGCATCGTGCACGATTTTCGCAATCCCATGTCTTCGGTTCGACTCGACGCCCAGATGCTGGAGCGCGAAGCCGGACGACCGGATGGCGCGCGCGCCGCGCGCCTGGCCGAGCTGGCCGGCCGCATCCACCGCACCGTGGCGCGCATGGATAAGGTATTCCAGGAATTTCTCTATCTGGCGCGCCCCGCGGAAGAAGCGCATGAACCCGTAGATCTGGCGGAATGCGTGCGCGAATGCATGGAAACCATGGCGCCGCGTTGCGAACAGGCCGGTGTGACCACCGCCACGACGTGGCAGGTGGCGCCGCCGCGCGTGCTGGCCTCGCCGTTTGCGCTGCGGCGCGCGATGATCAACGTACTGATCAACGCCATCCAGTTTGCTCCCGCCAATACGCGGGTCGAGGTCGATGCGCATGTGGCGGGTGACCACGTGGCGCTGGAGATCTCGGATCGCGGCCCCGGCATTCCCGCCGCGGAACGCCGCCGGATTTTTGACATGTTTGTGACCACCCGACCCGGCGGCACGGGTCTTGGACTTTTCCTGGCGCGCACCGCCATCCGGAAATGCGGCGGCGAAATCGAGGCGCTGCCACGCGAAGGCGGCGGCACCGTGATACGGATCACGTTGAAGTCGGTCAACGACAAGAACAAGGAATAAGGCTCGTGCTCAACACCCAACATCCAACACCCAACACCCAACGGGCGAAAGAAAAACGCTGGCCAAAAACACGGCACTTTGTTTGTGACGCAAAAAAGGTGGCCCGGGCGCTCCGCGCACGGGCATACGCAAGCCTCGCAACCGGTTCAGCCACTGGCCCACGCGCGGAGCCTTTCGGCCACGAGCTCGTGGCCGAAGGGCTCCCGGGCCACCTTTTTGCGCCATTCCGTCTGACCAGGAAAATGTCTTTTTGTCCGCCACTCTTTCTCCGTTGGGAGTTGGTTGTTGGCTGTTGAATGTTGAATGTTGATACCCGAAAGGACCCCCATGAACCCCTCCATCCTCATCATTGAAGACGACCCGGACGGCGCGCGCTCGGTTTCCGAAGTCGCGGCCGACGCCGGATTCGACGTCACGCTGGCCAGCAACGGGCGCGACGGCCTGGAGCGCTTCCGCGAGCACACGCCCGATGTGGTGCTGACCGACTTGGTGCTGCCGGACATTGACGGAATCGAGGTGTTGGAGCGCGCCCAGCGTCTCGATCGCGAAGTGCCGGTGATTGTCATGACAGCCTACGGGTCCGTGGACTCCAGCGTCAAGGCCATGCGCACCGGTGCCTACGACTACATCACCAAGCCCCTGGATCTGGACGATTTGCAGGCCAAGCTGCGACGCGCCTCTGAAACCAGCCGGCTGCGGCGGCAGGTGGATCAGCTCTCCGCTTCCGTGCGCTCGCGCTTCACGGCGACGTCCATGGTTGCGGAGTCGCCAGCCATGCAGAACGTGATGCGCCAGATCGAATCACTGGCCGACACCACTGCCACGGTGCTGATTCAGGGCGAAAGCGGCACAGGCAAAGAACTGGTGGCCAAGGCGCTGCACGTGGACAGCCGGCGTGCGTCCGGTCCGTTTGTGGCGGTCAACTGCGGCGCCTTTGCCGAATCGCTGCTGGAGTCCGAGCTGTTCGGCCACGAGAAAGGCTCATTTACCGGCGCGCAGGCCCAGCACAAGGGTGCGTTCGAGCGCGCCGACGGCGGCACGCTCTTTCTGGACGAGATCGGCGATGCGCCGGCTTCCGTGCAGGTGAAGCTGCTGCGCGCCATTGAGGAGCGCGAAATCCGCCGCATCGGCGGACAGCAACCTTTTCAGGTAAGTGTGCGCCTGGTTTCGGCCACCAACAAGGACCTGCCGGAACTGGCCGCGGAACACAAGTTTCGCGAAGATCTGCTCTACCGCATCAACGTGGTCACCATCACGCTGCCGCCGCTGCGGCGGCGGCACGAGGACATCCGCCCGCTGGCCGAACGTTTCCTCGCCAAGGCCATCGCTGAACACCGCCGCGCCATCACCCGGGTGGAACCTGATTTCTATGCGCGGCTGCACACGTATGACTGGCCCGGAAACATCCGTCAACTGCGTAATGTGCTGGAGTCGGCCGTGCTACTGACCCCGGGCGATACACTGGGCGCCAGCGTGCTGAATCTGCCCGGCGGAGGCACCGGACGCCCCGGATCCGGTCAAGCATTCGACGTGCCGGACAACCTGACGCTTTCGGAGATCGAGAAGCTCGTGCTGGAGCAATCGCTCCTCCGCTGCCAGGGCAACCGCACACTGACTGCCGAGAAGCTCGGTCTCTCCCGGCGCACCATCCAGCGCAAAATCAAAGAACACGCGCTGCCGTTCTAGGAACCTGTCGGTAGAAGGCCATGGATCGATCCGGCGCCTTCTGCCGACAGGTTCCTAGTTGTGCAACCCGCGGATAGCGGGTTGCGAGACCTTCTAAAACAGGCAAAAAGATTGCGCTTTTCATGCCAGTTGGCTGTATATTTGCTGATGTCCAGTGCTTGGAGGGGGCTTCCCTTTGACTAGCAGCTGGCAATCGGGTCGTTTTTGAGTTCTCGCAACCCGCTCTCCGCGGGTTGCGAGAACTCAAAAACGACCAGAGAGCTAAGTCCGACAGACTGCTAGTGTCCGGAAACCCGCCGCATGCGCCAGATTTACGCGCAAGTGGCTGCCAAAGTGGCGCTTCAGGAAAAGACCATGGCCTTAACCATCTTTTATGGCCAAACGCTTTGCCGCTGGCACAATTTCTGCTACTCTCTTTCGTGTTCTTCACAGGCTTATGCCTGCGTATAGAAAAATGGAGCGTTTGGCACACGCGAATCGAGCTTTTGGCCGTGGCGCGCGCTAACAGAAGATGAGGGGACAGGCATGCTGACAGTCAGCGAACTCAAAAAAAGCTTCGGTCCCATCCAGGCCGTCAAGGGAGTCTCCTTCACCGTCAACAAAGGTGAAGTACTTGGATTCCTTGGACCGAACGGCGCGGGCAAGACCACCACCATGCGGATGATTACCGGGTTCCTGCCGCCTTCCAGCGGGACGGCAAGCCTCTGCGGGCACGACATCCAGGACGATCCGGTCGGCGCCAAGCGCTGCATTGGATACCTGCCTGAAAACGCACCCAGCTATCACGCCATGACCGTCACAGAATTTCTGACCTTCATTGCGAATATCCGCGGCTTTGGCGGCTCCGAGGGGCAGGATCGTGTCGAGTCCGCTATCCAGAAGAGCCGACTCGACTCGGTGCGCCATCAGGCAGTGGAGACGCTTTCCAAGGGGTATCGCCAGCGGACCTGCTTTGCGCAGGCCATCCTGCACGACCCGCCCGTGCTGGTTATGGACGAACCCACGGACGGTCTGGATCCGAACCAGAAGTTCGTGGTGCGCCAGATGATCCGCGACATGGCCGCAGAAAAGGCCATCATCGTCTCGACGCACATCCTGGAAGAAGTCGACGCGGTCTGCACGCGCGCCATCATCATCGCCCGCGGGCAGATCGTGGCCAACGGCACCCCGGCCGAACTCCGGTCCCGCGACCCGCAGGGGCGGCTGGAGGAAGTTTTCCGCAAGCTGACCATGACCGAGGAGGCCCCACGCCATGCTTAATCCAAGCCCTGTATGGACCATTTTTCGCCGCGAGTTTCGCAACTACTTCAACTCGCCGGTGGCGTACGTTTTCCTGGTGGCGTTTCTGCTGCTGGTCAACGTCCTGACCTTTCTCTTCGGCCAGTACTACGAGGGACGACAGGCTGACCTGACGGCGTTCTTCTTCTGGCATCCGTGGGTCTACCTCCTGCTGGTGCCGGCGGCCACCATGGGGTTGTGGGCCGAGGAGCGACGCACCGGCACGATCGAGTTGCTGCTGACACTGCCGGTCACGCTGGGCCAGGCTATTGTCGGGAAATTTCTCGCGGCCTGGGCCTTTATCGGCATTGCGCTGGCGCTGACCTTTCCGATCATCCCCACCACGATCTTCGTGCTGGGCGGGGATCTGGACCTCGGCGTGACCTTCGCCGGATACCTCGGGTCTTTTCTTCTGGCAGGCGCGTGCGTGGCAGTCGGGTCGCTGACCTCCGCCATGACCCGCAGCCAGGTGATCGGATTTGTGCTGGCGCTCTTTGTCTGCCTGGTGTTCAACCTGGCCGGACTCGACCCCCTGACCCGTCTCTTTTCCGGCTGGTGTCCGGCGCTGGCCGATTTCGTGGCGGAGTGCAGTTTCCTGCGCCACTTTGAATCGCTGCGTCGCGGCGTCATTGACCTGGCCGATGTGGCCTACTACGCAGGCGTCATGGTCATCGCACTGACGGCCACACACCTTGTGCTGGGCACCCGCAAAGCAGCCTGAACGATTTTTTGCAATCGGAGGAAATCTGACAATGAAATCCCAGCATCACGGAATCGCCAGCAAGATCGGCACGGGTCTGGCCGGCCTCGCGCTCGTCGCAGTCATTGTGATTGCAGCCAATCTGATCCTTTCCGCGGCACGACTCCGTCTGGATCTGACGAGCGACCGGCAGTTCTCGCTCTCCGACGGTACCCGCCGGATCCTGGACAAGATGGATCGCGAAGTGGTCCTGAAGTTCTACTTCAGCCGTTCAGCCGAAATGCCGATGAACCTGAAAGCCGATGCCCGTCACGTGGCAGACCTGCTGCAGGAGTACCGGCTCGCCAGCCATGGCCGCGTCATTCTGGAGCAATACGATCCCACGCCCGACTCGGATTACGAGGAGTGGGCGCAAAACGAAGGGCTGGAACCGCAAACCATCAACCCCTTCTCGCCACCCGCCTATTTCGGACTGGTCGCCAAGTGCGGCAGCGAGCAGCAGTGCATCCCGTCGCTCTCGGCCATCAAAGACACCAGCCTGGAGTATACGCTCACGCGCCTGATCAGCCGCGTGATCTACCCGCAGAAACCGGTGCTCGGCGTGCTCAGCAGCCTGCCGGTCATGGGCGCGCCCATGAACCAGATGATGATGATGATGCAACCGCCTCGCAACGAAGGTTGGGTGGCGTTTAAGATGCTCAAGGAAGATTACGACGTGCGCACCGTGCCGCCGGAAGCCGAGCAGATTGAGCCGGAGATCAGCACGCTGATCGTGGTGCACCCCAAGAACCTGAGCAACAAGATGCTGTTTGCAATCGACCAGTTCGTGCTGCGCGGCGGTCGGCTCGTGGCCTGTGTGGATCCGCTGAGCAGCGTGGATGGACGCAGCAGCGAAAACGCCAACCCCATGATGCGCATGGGCAACGACACCTCCTCCACCCTGGGCAAGTTATTTGAAGCCTGGGGCATCGGGTTCGACGCCACCAAGGTCATTGCCGACCTGGGCTCCGTGACACAGCTTGCCGGGCAGGGCCGCGTGATCGAAAGCCCGACCTTTCTCTGGCTCAAATCGGACCGCATGAACCGCGAGGACCTCCTTTCGGCGCAGCTCAGCCAGATCATGCTGCCTTTCGCCGGCTCGCTCACCGACAACACCGGCGGCAAGCTTGCGTTCACGCCGCTGCTCTTCTCTTCCAGCGACTCCGCCTGCCCGGTAGACGCCATGGGCGCGCAGTATGCATCCGTCTCCTCCATCCGCACGCAGTTTAAGCCAGACAACCTGAAGCACGTGCTGGCCGCGCGCCTGAAGGGGACCTTCCAGACAGCCTTCCCCGGCGGGCCCGCGGGCGCCGGAACCAACGCCGCGCCCAACCAACTGGTCAAAGGAAACAGCGCCGTACTGATTGTGGCGGACACCGACTTCCTGTGCGACGAAACGTGCGTGCGTGCGGTCTCCATGGGGTTCGGCCTGCAGAGCCTGGAACCCATCAACGACAACCTGACGTTCTTCATCAACGCCGTGGAACAGCTGTCCGGGCGCGAGGAACTCCTGAGCCTGCGGGCACGCGGCTCCTACAGACGGCCGTTCAAGCACGTGGATGAACTTGATTTGCGCGCCATGCGATCCCTGCAAGCACGGGAGGAAGAGCTGTCCAAGAAACTGGAAGCCGCCCGCGCCCAGATCCAGGAACTGCAAAACCAGAAGAAGGGCACACAGAAGCTTCTGCTCTCGCGGGCGCAGCAGGAAGCCGTTGAAAGATTTCGCCAGGACGAGAAGACCTTCCAGCGGCAGCTGAAAGAAGTCCGCAAGGAACTGCGACGCGATATGGAAAACCTGGGCATTGCCGTCAAGACAGTCAACATCGCGGCCATGCCGCTATTCCTGATTATCTTCGGGATCGTCCGCACCGTGGCACGGCGGAAGCGCGTGTAATGGCGATGCAGAAACCAGTAGTCAGAATTCAGGGAGAGCATCCACACACATGAAACCCGGAAAACTATTTGCACTCGTCATCGTGGCTGCCGTGCTGGTGGCACTGGCCCTCTGGACCCAACACCGGCAGCTGGCCGCACCGCCGGCCGACATCGGCCGTAAACTGCTTCCCGCGCTGGCACTGGAGTCGATTGCCCGCGTGGAAATCAGCCGCAGCGGGCCATCCATCACGCTTGTTCGTGGCGATGCCGGCTGGACCGTAACCAACCTTTTCGGCTATCCGGCTGACCTGTCGAAGTTGCAGACCGCGCTGCTGGCGCTGGCCGACTTGAAAATCGGCGAAGTCGCCCGCGGCGTGAACATCGATACCAACGCCACACTGTTGGATCTGCAGGACGCAGCTGGCAAGCCGCTCGCCACGTTGCGTCTGGGCGCAGCCCCGGACATGAGCATGGGCGGTGGCAATCGCTTCCCGCCGCGCCCGCCGCAGGGGCGCCACGTGGCGGTCGCGGGCAACCCCCAGGTCTATCTCGTCAAGGAAGGGCTGGAGGCGTTCGATGGCGAACCCCGCACCTGGGCCAACAGCCAACTGCTCGCCGTGCCGTCCGCCGACATTCAGACCCTTGAACTGGTCGGTTCCACCGGCGCCACAGTCTGCCTTTCACGCGACAGCGGCAGCCTGCAAATGCAGGGGATCAGTACAAATGAGGAGTTCGACGCCAGTAAAGCTTACGACGTGGAATCCGCCTTCAGCTATCTCAACTTCACCGGTGTGGCAGACCCGAAGCTGGACGCCGCACAGACCGGTCTGTCTTCGCCCCGCACGTACCGCATCAAGCTGAAGAACGGCGACTGCTACACCGCCCGCATCGGCGCCGCTGCGGTCAGCGGCGACCGCTATCTACGTTTGGAAGCCACGCTTGCGGCACCGGGAACCAATGCCACCGCGGTGACCGAACACGCCGCACGCAAGGCCGAACTGGAGCAGAAGTTTGCGAACTGGACCTATCTGGTCGCCGCCTCGACGGCCACGCACATGACCTACACCCGTGAGGATCTCATCAAGCCGAAGACGATCGACACCAACAGCACAGCGTCGGCCGAGGCACCTGCCGCACCGTAATTTGCATACGCTGGCGTTCCAGGCCCAATGACTACTGACCAATGACCAATTCTCAGGAGACCCGCATGGATATCCAAACGACAACCCGTCAGATTGCAGACCAAACCAAAGTGCTGGAGCGTCTGCGGCAGGAAGTGAACAAGGTCATCGTCGGGCAGGAACGCCTGATTGACCGCCTGCTGATCGCGCTGCTCACCGGCGGCCATGTGCTGCTGGAAGGCGTACCCGGGCTGGCCAAAACCACTGCCGTGCGCACACTTGCGCAGGCGCTGGGGTTGATGTTCCGCCGGATCTCGTTCACACCGGACCTGCTCCCTGCCGACGTAATCGGCACCATGATCTACAACCCCAAAGAAGGCAGCTTCGCGCCCAAACAGGGGCCTGTCTTCACCAACCTGCTCCTGGCAGATGAAATCAACCGCGCGCCTGCCAAGGTGCAGAGCGCCCTGCTGGAGGCCATGCAGGAGCACCAGGTCACCATCGGCGACCACACCTACCCCCTGCCCGCGCCCTTCCTAGTACTGGCCACCCAGAACCCCATCGAGCAGGAAGGCACCTACCCGCTGCCGGAGGCACAAGTTGATCGCTTCATGCTCAAGTGCATCCTCAAGCATCCGTCGCGCGATGACGAACGCCGCATCATGACCCGGTTCGCCAATCGCCAGACCATCGAGATTACGCCCGTGCTGACCGCCCAGGACGTCGAGGGTCTGCGACTGGTCATGGACCAGATCTACTGCGATGAAAAGGTCGGTGAATACATCCTCGACATTGTCTTTGCCACCCGCGACCCCAAATCCTTCCAGCTTGCCGCCCTGGCCAACCAGATTGAGATCGGTGCCTCCCCGCGCGCCACGCTCTACCTCAACCTCGCGGCACGCGCCAATGCGATGTTGCACGGGCGCGCCTATGCCACGCCACAGGATGTCAAAGAGATTGCCCACGACGTGCTGCGCCACCGCCTCATCCTGACCTACGAGGCCGAGGCCGAAGAGGTAACCAGTGAGAAGATCATTGACCAGATCCTGGCCACGCTCCCGGTGCCGTAACGGCGGCTGCGCCGCCGTTACGGTGTTCAGTGTTCAGTGTTCAGGTTTCAGAATTTGTATGTGCAGACACCCCAAGCAATCACCTGCCAGGCTCCTGACCCCTGAAACCTGAACCCTGCCATGACCCCTGACCCCTGAACCCTGAACCCTGAATTCTTCCCCCCATGCCAGTCGACACACAGGAATTAATGAAGCAGGTTGGCCGGATCCGGATCCTGACCAACCGGCTCATCGATGATCGCCTGTCCGGCGACTATCACTCGGTCTTCAAAGGGCACGGCATCGAGTTCGACGAAGTGCGGCCCTATGTCCCCGGCGACGACATTCGCACCATCGACTGGAATGTCACGGCCCGCACCGGCCACCCGCACATCAAGCGTTTCGCCGAAGAGCGCGAGCTGACCATTCTCTTCCTGATTGACGTTTCCGGCTCGCAAATGTTCGGCTCCGGCTCACGACCCAAGTCCGAACTTGCCGCTGAGATCGCCTGCCTGCTGGCGCTCACCGCGCTGCGCAACCAGGACAAGATCGGCATGATTCTGTTCAGCGATCGGATCGTCAAATCCATACCGCCGCGCAAGGGACGCACGGCCGTCATGCGCCTGGTCCGCGAGATCCTCGCTGCCGAAGAGACCCGGCATGGCACAGACATCGGCGCCGCGCTGCGCTTCCTCAGCAATGTCCAGAAGCGCAAGGCGATTGTCTTTCTGATCTCCGACTATCAGGACCAGGGCTACGAAAAAGAGCTGCGCGTGGCGGCCCGCCGCCATGACCTGATCTCCTGCATCGTGTCCGACCCGCGCGAACAGGAATTGCCCGACGTCGGGTTGATTGAACTGCAGGACCCGGAGACCGGCGAGCTGCTGCTCGTGGACACCGGCTCGCGCCGCGTGCGCGCGTCGTTTGCCGACCGGGCCACACGCGATCGCGACGCCCTGCGAACCACCCTGCGACGCAGCGGCGTGGACCTGCTCGATATCGCTACGGACCGTCCGTATATCGACGATGTGCGCCGCCTGTTCCGCGTCCGGCAGCTGCGCGGCGGGAGGCGAGGATGAGAATCCGTTGCCAGCCGCCTGTTTACACACGCACATCCCAACGCCCATACGGCCAGGTAGGGCGCGGTGCAGTGGCTGCGGCGGGTCCGGCGGCCCCGCCCTACCCCGCTCTGGATGCCAAGCTTGGGGCGCGACAAAGGTTCGGCTGCGTGCTGGCTCTGGCCGTAGCCGCAGGCGTCTCGTCCCTTCTCGCGGCAGACAAACCCGCCGACACCTTCGCCGCTGACCTGTCGCGCGGGCAGGTCGAAATCAAGCTGAGCACCGAGCCCGCGCAGGTGCGCATGGATCGCGACTTTTTCGTCACGCTCCGTGTCAGCGCGCCAGACTACCTGAAGGTGACACTGCCGGACCTGCGTGATCGCTTTCGCGGGTTCAAGGTGGCCGACAACTTTACGCGCGACCCGCTGACGGCCAACGGCATCACGCGCATCGAACAGCGCTGGCGCCTGGTGCCGGACCTGCTGCGCACCTGCCGGCTGGCGCCCTTTGCCGTGCAGGTCGACGATACCCGTACGCGGCCGGTGGGCACCACCTGGTTTGCCACGCGGGCCGTCACGTTTACCTCCGAAGCGGCCGCTGCTCCGGTCAGCGGCGCGCCGGAAGCTTCGCTACGCCCGTTCTGGATCCCCCCGACGCCCCGCACCGTCCTGGGATGGATCGCGCTGGCCATCCTGGTGCTCCTCGCGGGGGTGCTGCTGTTTCGGGGCGCACAGGCACTGGGCCGCAATGTCCGGGAGCGACGCATGAGCCCGCGCGAACGCGCCTATGTCGAACTGGACCGTCTGCTGCGCCGCAATCTGGTCGCCAAGCGTCTGTACAAGGACTTCTACATTGAGCTCACCATGGTTGTACGCCGCTACATCGAGCGCGCGCACCTCATCCACGCCCCGGAGCAGACCACGCAGGAGTTTCTCGCCGCTGCCGCGCACCATCCGCATTTCCAGCCCGCGTCGCTGGCACAGCTCAAGGAGTTTTTGGAATCCGCCGACCTGATCAAGTTTGCCGGTCAGGAAGCCACGCCGCTTCTCGCTGATGAAGCCGTGTCCAGCGCGAAGGGGTATGTCGAGAAGGATGCGGGAGAACAGGCCAGAGATCAGAGGTCAGATGTCAGAGATCAGAAGTCGGAAATCAGTCCGGGGTCAAAACCGTAGAATATCGAACAAGGAACTCCGAATGTCGAAAGGACCGCACATGGAAAGTCTATGTTACCGCCAACCCAGGTGGCCCGGGCCACCTTGCCTGCCACCTAACACCTAACACCTAACACCTAACACCTGCCACCCGCTACCACCCATGTTCCGTTTCGCCACACCTCTTGCCTTTCTGCTGCTCGTGCCATGGGCGCTGGCCGCCTGGCGGCTGTTTCGCCGCGGCGCGCCGGCGGCGATCCTGTTTGCCCCCACGCACCGGCTACCGGAGCGCACGGCCGGCTGGCGCGTCCTGCTGGCGCGCGCGGCACCCGCGCTGTTTCTGGCCGGCACACTGCTGCTGATTATCGCCGCCGCACGGCCGCAGACGCATTTGTCACGCACGCAACAGAACACCAACGCCATTGCCATCGAAATGGTCGTGGATGTTTCCGGTTCCATGCAGGCGCTCGACCTGTCCGAGCAGTCGGCGCTGGGCCTCAACTACAAGTCACGTCTGGATGTGGTCAAGGAGGCCTTCGCCGCGTTCATCCAGCAGCGACCGGACGATTTAATCGGCCTGGTAACCTTCGGCGGATACGCCGCCACGCGCTGTCCGCTGACCGCCGACCACGAAGCGCTGCAGCATGTGTTGAGCGGCGTGGAGATTCCGCGCGACCGCATGGACGACCAGGGGCGTCCGGTTGACCAGGAGGAGATGCTCACGGCGATCGGCGACGCCCTGGCCACCGCCGTGGCGCGTCTCGCCACCGCCGAGCCCAAAACGCGCATCATTGTGCTCCTCACCGACGGCGACTCCAACACCGGCGTGATCACGCCGGAACAGGCGCTGGATGCCGCCCGCAAGACCGGCATGCTCATTTTTACCATCGGGGTGGGCAGCAACGGCAAAGCCCCCTTCCGCATGCGCGACGCCTTTGGCCGCGCGACGATCGGCTACGGCATGGTCTCCTTCAACCCGGAACTTCTCCAGCGTATGGCCACGGAGTCCGGCGGAAAATACTTTGGCGTGCGTGATCATGACGGCATGCAAAAGAGCATGGACAGCATCAACACGCTGGTGACCACGCCGATCAGCCGCAACGTCTACGAACAGTACAATGAACGCTATTCCTGGTTTCTTCTGGCAGGCGCGCTGCTGACTTTGCTTGCCCTGACCCTGCAGATGCAAGCCACACGGAGGTTGCTGTGAAAGAGAAAGAAGTCAGGGGTCTGAATTCAGGAGTCAGGAGTCAGGAGTCAGGAGTCAGCATGAAAAATGCCCGTACAGCCTGTTTACCTCCTATGCTGCATTCTGACTTCTGTCTTCAAATTCCTCTGTTTTCCACGCCACCTCCAATAACCCTGATCCCCGAACCCTGAACCCTGAACCCTGAACACTCCCATGCGCTTTGTCTATCCATGGCTCTTGCTACTGCTCCCGGCGGTTCCGCTGCTGGGCGTGATCTGGTTCTGGATGGTCCGGCAGGGACGCCGCAATCTGGCCCGGCTGGTATCACCGGTCATGCAGCCGCGTCTCATGCCACCACACTCGGAACTGCGCTTTACCCTGCAGTTGGGTCTGGCGCTGGCAGCCCTGAGCCTGCTGGTGGCGTCCGCCGCGCGCCCGCAATGGGGCTCACGCGAGGAACGCGTGGCCACGCGCAGTCGCAACCTCGTGATCGCCATCGACGTTTCCCGCTCCATGCTGGCGCGCGACGTGCACCCCAACCGTTTGGAGCGCGCCCGTGTGGATGTCATGGACCTGATCGGTGAGCTGAAAGGCGACCGCGCCGCGCTGCTGGCTTTTCGCCGTCGCGGTGTGCTGCTCTGCCCCCTGACCACGGACTACGCGTTTCTGAGACAGACGCTGGATGGGCTCTCGATTGACAGCGCCCCGCGCGGTGAAACCGACCTGGCCGACGCCATTCGCAAATCTCTTGATGCCCTGACGCCGGCACAAGACGACCACAACGCCATCCTGCTGATCTCTGACGGCGAGGATCTAGCCGGGGCGGCGCTAACGGCGGCGCAAGAGGCACGGAAACGCGGCGTGCCGATATTCACCGTCGGGATCGGCGATACCGCGGGCGCAACCATTCCGGACGAAACCGGAACCGGCAACCAGTCGTACCGGGGCGAAGTCGTGCACAGTCGCCTCACCGAAGAGACGCTCTCCGCCATTGCGCAGGAATCCGGCGGGCGGTATGTGCCCCTCGGCACAGCTGGCACGGTGCAAACAACGCTCGGTTCAATATTTCGTCAGCACCTGCGCCAGATTACTGCGCGGGAGCAGCAGGAACGTATGGCCCGCCGCCGTATCGAGCGCTATCAATGGTTCCTGATTCCGGCACTCAGCCTGCTGCTGGCCGCCGCCCTGCTCAGCCGCGGGCGGCTTTCGGCCCGTCGGGCCGGCGCCAGCGCGCATCCGCGTGCTGCCGTCATGCCACCCGCACTGCGCACGGCGCTGCCCGTCCTGCTGCTCGCATGGAGCTCGGTACAGGGAGCCACCGCCCCCGCCATGAATGAATCAAGTTCTCTGCCGCCAGCTCTGCCAGCCATCGGCAACACCAACGCCTTGGGCACCGCATCCGGACGTGCCGCCGCCCGCAAGTCACAATCACTGTATCGCCGCGGCAAGTACAAGGAAGCCGCCGAATCCTACGTGGCAGCTGCCCGCAACACCGACCTGGAAGAGTCCCAGACCTACCTGTTCAATGCCGCCCTGGCTCTTCAACACGCCCGCGACGGGCAAGCCGCCATCGCCTTGCTGGAACCGCTGGTGCATGCGCCACGCGCGGGAGACCGGGCCGCCGAGTTGCTCGGCGTAACCGCGCTCCAGGTCGCAGCCGCCACCAACGGCCCGGAAGCGGCGGAAGCCAAGCTGACCGCCGTCGAGCTGGCCGGGTCCGCTTTCCAGCAGGCGCTGCGCAACCAGCCGCAGGAGGTCCGCCGGCAGCGCAATCTTAACCGTGCCGGACAGCAGCTGCCCGCGCTGCGCGAGGACGCCCGCATTGTGCGGCTGCTCCGCCAGCATGCGCAGACACCGCCGGAGCAGCTCATCACTACCCTGCTGCAGGAGCAGCGCGCCCTGATGCGGGAAACACCGCCTGCCTTCACTAACGAAGCCCCGGAGCAGATCCGCCTGCTGGAATCCCTGGCCGAACGACAGGACCGCAACAACGATCTCTGGGTGCCACTCAAGCAGGCCGTACTGCAGTCACCCGCACTGACCAATGCACAGCAGCGCGCGGCTTTTGAGAGCATCGTGGAGGAAACCCGCGACGCCATGAACAACACGGCCGGACAGATGCGGGATCTGAATCCAGAGGCCTGCGCCGGCCTGCCGCGCACGGAGCCGCCAATCTACAGCTTCTGGCGCGGCATGGTGTCGCCTCCGGCGCTGCTGGATGAAGACATCGCGCTGCAAAGCAATGCCCTCGTGCGTGTCTCCAAGCCCATCGTGCCCTACCGCCCGGACCAACCGGAAGCGATGGAACTGACCCGCACATTCCAGCAACGCTTCCCCGCCTGGGCCGACCAGATCGTACAGGCAGCACAAACCGACACCAACGCCCCCACCCTGAAACCCGAGGACCGGGCCGAGATCGAGCGTCTGACGCGCGAGACCCTGCCGCTGCAGCAAAAGCCGACGCCGCCGAACCAGACCCAGGCGCTCGCCAACCTGCTGCGCATCCGCGAACTTCTGCCGAAGCAGAAACAGCCGCAGCAAGATCAGCAACAGCCGAAGCCGCAGCCGCAGGAAGATCCGCAGCAGAAGCCCGAGCCGAAGCCAGAGGACAAACCCGAGCCGCAGAAGCCGCCGGAGGAAAAACCGCCGGAACAGCCGCCCAAAAACGTGCAGGATTTGCTGCAGCGCGCACTCCAGCGTGAAAAAGAGCATGAAGCCGAAAAGCGCAAGCAGATGGACAAGGTTCCCATGCTGCCCAATGAGCGGGACCAGTAGTCCAAGCCGCTAAATATACTTATCTGCCAGAGACACCCGATTCTCTTTGAGTGCTCAGCAAGCACGCCAAGCCAACCTGCTGAAACTGCCGAAACCCATTGAATTGTAGCGCGGAATAAAGGATCATATACGCGCATTCTATACCTGACCGTTTCCACCACGTTGACCCGGTCGGTATTGCCTACTTGGCCCCTAGTTCAGCAGAGGCAATAGAAGACAGTTCAATGAGCGAAAAGAAAGCCATAAAGTTGCCAATCGCCGTCGCTTCACTGCTCCATGGCAAAGCTGTGGAATGGGAACGCCTGGAGTTCAAAGAGGGCTGGAATCCCCTGGCCGTCCTGCACACCATTTGTGCGTTCGCCAATGATTTCCACAATCTGGGCGGTGGCTACATCGTGATCGGAGTTGCCGAGGATGACGGCCGCCCCGTATTGCCGCCAGCGGGCGTCGATACCACAACCGTGAACGCAATCCAGAAGGAAATCCTGCACCTCGGCCATAATGCCATACAGCCCCAATATCACCCCATCGTAGTGCCCGACACTGTGGACGGTAAACATGTCCTGTTGATCTGGGCGCCGGGTGGCGCAACCCGCCCCTATAAGGCCAAACTGGGCCTCGGCAAGGAGTGCAAGGACTGGGGCTATTTCATCCGCAAAGGATCGTCCACCGTTCGCGCCAAAGGACCGGACGAGTCCGAGTTACTCTCGCTGGCAGCGTCCATCCCCTTCGATGACCGGATCAATCAGCGCGCAACTTTGGATGACCTGTCTCGCGATCTGATCGTGTCTTTCCTGAAAGAAGTCGACAGTCCGCTGGCCGGGCCCGCTAGGCAACTCGCCATGCCGAATCTGGGCCAACAGATGAATATCGTGGATGGCCCGAAAGAGGCGCTA
The DNA here is from genome assembly GCA_037129105.1 of bacterium. Taxonomy (GTDB): domain Bacteria; phylum Verrucomicrobiota; class Kiritimatiellia; order RFP12; family CAIWXQ01; genus CAIWXQ01. Next base: position 2,554 of record JBAXVM010000009.1, on the reverse strand, counting down.
TTCCCAAAAAACGTCGGGCTGCTCTTTTTCAATCCCGAACCACACCGTTTCTTCCCGGCCACACAAATTGACGTGGTCTGGTTTCCGGAGGGCGCTGGCGGCGACACGTTCACAGAAAAGGTGTTCCGCGGGCCGCTGGCGCGCATGACCCGCGAGGCGCTGGACTATATCCGCCGCAACTACATTTCTGAAACAGTCATCAAACACCCGGATCGGGCGGAGGCCACACGCATCGCAAACTTCCCCTACGCTGCCATCGAAGAGGCCGTGGCCAATGCCGTCTATCACCGCGGATACGATGTGCGTGAGCCCATCGAGGTGCGCATCGGTCGGGACGAGATCGTGGTGTTGAGCTATCCAGGGCCGGACCGCTCCGTGCGTCTGGCCGAACTGCGCAAAGGTCGAGCCACACCTCGTCGGTATCGGAATCGCCGCATCGGCGAATTTCTAAAGGAACTCGACATGACCGAGGGTCGCGCCACCGGCATCCCCAAGATCCTCCAGGCCATGAAGCAAAACGGCTCTCCGGTGCCGGAGTTCGACTTTGACGATGACCACACGTTTTTTCTATGCCGCCTGCCAGTCCATCCCGAAGCGACCATGCCCGAGGGACTGACCTCGCAAGTTGCCATGCAAGTCACCATGCAAGTCACCATACAAGTCGAAAAGCTGCTGCAGGCGATGGATGGCGCACCAAGCCGAAAAGAGCTTCAAGACAAGTTGCAGTTAAAAAATCGAACTCATTTTGTACAAGCGGTTCTGAGCCCTGCACTTGAAGCCGACCTCATCGAACGAACCATCCCCGATAAACCCAACAGCCGCCTCCAGAAATACCGCCTCACGGCCAAGGGCCGTACGCTGCTGTCACAGCTTACCCCAAGTCCCCCGGTCTTACCATGAGCGACCCCTCCAAAAACGCTTTACGCGAACCCAAAGCCTGGCTCGGCCTGACCGACATCCCCACGGATTGCGAGTTCATCCTGGACTATGAAGAGGATGGGGAGACCGGGGGAGTGGGAGATGGGGGGACTGCCAAACCCTCCCGCCACAAAAAACCTTGGCGCTACCGTTGGCCCAACAACAACCCTGCCTTCGCGAAAGAAATCCTGTCGGATCGGCCGTCACAGTGGTATCTGGCCGGCTTTCGTGCAACCTCGCGCCAAGGAGCATCGCAAGTTGATGGCCATAACTGACATACTCGCATTCACTCAGGCCTTGGATCAGGCACGGAACGAGTTATTAGATTTGTCCCTGCGCAACCGCGCACTCGCACTCCGCCCGGCGGCCAAGTCCGCACGAGCGCTCCACATCGTTGACGAGCAAACCGTGCAAGTCTATGAACGCCTTGTTGAAATGTCACGCGCGTTCACATTCAAAACAGCTTCGGAACTACCCTCAGGAACACCACAGGTAGCGGTAGACCAGAAGGCCAGAGTCATCGCGGAGAGCAACAAACGTCATACTGATAGTTACCTCCAGACCGCGCTAACACCAGACGCCTTAGCCAAACGACTCGTGGCATTGGAGCGAGATGCGCGCACCGCCATTGAGGAGCAAGGAACCAATCTGCTGTTCTTGGCCCTCGGCGAGTTGGCATGGTATGAGGACGACAACTCAGATATCGCCCTACATGCGCCTCTGGTGTTCGTGCCTGTGCAACTTGGTCGCGACCCCAAGGCCACATCAGAAGCGCAACGCTTTCAACTCACCATCCGCGAAGGCGAAGAAATCTTCGGCAATGTTTCTCTGGCAGCCCGTCTCAAGCAATCATTTGGAATCGACGTGCCGATGCCAGATATTGAGGAAGACAGTTTTTCGATTGCAACGTACATCGAGACCATCGCCCAGAGGATTAAAGCAATGGTACGTTGGCGCATCGAGCCTAATGGCATCGTTTTGGGTTTCTTCTCGTTTCAAAAATACCTGATGTTCTTGGACCTCAAACAAGAGCGATGGCCCGAAGGTAAAAGTCTGGAAGAACATCCGCTCTTCGGGCCGCTTCTTCTTGACGGCCTGCCCGGCACCACGCCGCCCTTTCAAGATAATGTTGCAATAGACGTGTTGATTTCACCCGAACAACTTGATCATGTTGTCGACGCAGATTCTTCTCAAGCACTCGCGATCGAAAAAGTCCGCCGGGGAGTGAATCTTGTCATTCAGGGGCCACCAGGAACCGGCAAGAGCCAGACCATCACCAACATAATTGCCACGGCTATCCTAGATGGCAAACGCGTACTCTTTGTCGCAGAAAAGAAGGCAGCCTTAGATGTCGTCAAACGCCGCCTCGAACATGAAGGCCTCAATCCAATCTGTTTGGAACTGCACGGGGCAGGTCAGAGCAGCGCGAAAATGCTCTCGTCGGTGATGGATGCTTGGCGCTTAGGCGCCCCGGTATTAAAGGGCAATAGCAAGACAATCATTGAGTTCACACGCAGACGCGAGGCAGTCAACGAGATCCCGCGCACGCTGCACACACCTATTCTTCCGGCTGAACTCACGCCGTATCAAATTATCGGTCATCTGTGCATGTTGCAAGAGAATGGGATTGAAGTCC
>JBAXVM010000089.1:0-10248 GCA_037129105.1 bacterium | reverse complement strand
CCTGCATAAAAAAGAACCTCCAAAAAGGAAACCTGTGCAGCGGAAACCCCTTTGGAAGATCTCTGACCCAATTGATAGGATCCGTTTATACTCATTAAGATGCGGGAATGTCAATTCAGGAATTATGGGTTCTAGGAGACTGTCGACTTAGGCCTTGGATCGCCCTGAAGCCTCTTGCCGACAGTCTCCTAGTTGGCAACCCGCGGATAGCGGGTTGCGAGACCTCAGAAAACAACCAGAATGCCTTTCTGTATATCAATTGTTTGCGTCTTATACTGGAATCCGATGCTTGGCGTACGCTTGCCCGATGACTGGCAGCCTAGCAGCCTGATCGGCAGACGGTTTGTAACCCCAGAAAGCTAAGTCCGACAGGCTGCTAGGCGCATCCGGGATTCATTAGACTTGCCTTGGGTAGAGACGGCTTTATGCCGTCTACTTGTAAAGGTCCTGATAATGGACGGCGTAAAGCCGTCCCTACGGTCGTAATACGGACAATGCTCACGATCCGCAATTTGTGGAGGTCAACGAAACGGGGTTATGTTGCGAGGGACGTTATGTTGCGTGGTGGGATGTCCATGCAAAAACCGGGGGTGGTTTCAAGTTACCCGAGCGTTTGTTCGCGGCGCAGTCGCGCGGTTGGCTGAGGCACATGACGAGTATGGACACTCCCCGGCAAAAGTGACATACTGCCACCTTTGCGTTTTCGGTCCGGGTAATGATAACAGCTTGAGTCGAAGCGCGATTGTCAGGTCACGGGGAAGGGGTGCGTATCGCAAGGCGACGATGCACAGTGATGAGCGCACAACCTGCGTTCCGCAGTGCACAGTTTGCCTCGTGGCGGTTGTGTGAGGTCGCTTGTTTTCCGGCGGCAGGGCGCGTGATTGTCCCTGCAAAGCAATTGGTACGGGATCTGCTTGTGTGCAAATCGGGTTTATCGGGCTTCAGGGGATGTTCAGGTGTCCCCGGGACAGGACGAGACGGGAGAGGCTTGGGGCAAACATAAAGAGGAGGGTCTTTTCATGGCAACGGTTGAACAGAAAGACGATCTGGCGGCAATCGCGCATTGCAAAGAGGCGTATGGAAAAATCCTGGCGGAAGTCGGCAAGGTTATTGTCGGCCAGCGGGACGTGGTGGACGACGTGCTGATGTCGCTCTTCTGCAACGCGCATATTCTGCTGGTGGGCGTGCCCGGGCTGGCCAAGACCCTGCTGATCTCCACGCTCGGCAAGGCCCTGCAGCTGGACTTCAAGCGCGTGCAGTTCACGCCGGACCTGCTCCCCGGCGACATCACCGGATCCATCGTGGTGGATGAGGTGCCATCCACCGGCCGGCATGAGTTCCGGTTTGTGGAAGGTCCGGTCTTCACGAACCTGCTGCTGGCCGACGAAATCAACCGCACCCCGCCCAAGACCCAGGCCGCGCTGCTGCAGGCCATGCAGGAGCGGGAAGTGACCACCGGCCGCGAGACGCGCACCCTGCCGCGCCCGTTCCTGGTCATGGCCACGCAGAACCCCCTGGAGCAGGAAGGCACCTACCCCCTGCCCGAGGCACAGCTCGACCGCTTCATGTTCAACACCTTTGTAGACTATCCGAGCAACGAGGAGCTGGTGAAGATCGTTGAGCAGACCACCGGCACGCAGCAGCCCAGCGCTGGCGGCGTGCTGAATGGCGAGCAGATCATCGAGATCCAGAACATTGTGCGCCGGATCCCCGTGGCCCGGCCGGTGGTTGAATATGCGGTGCGGCTGAGCGCGGCGAGCCGTCCGAAAGACCCCTCGGCGCCAGATTTCGTGAAGAAGTACCTCAACTGGGGCAGCGGACCACGCGCCGCCCAGTACCTGGTGCTCGGCGCCAAGGCGCATGCCGTGCTGCAGGGGCATACGCACGCTTCGATCGAGGACGTTAAGCGTGTTTCCCGCAGCGTGTTGCGTCACCGCGTCGCGCTCAACTTCAACGCCATGGCTGACAAGCTGACCGACGTGGAGATCATTGACCGGCTGATCAAGGCCGTGCCCGCTGAAAAGTAAGGAGTGGGGAGAGGGTTCAGTGTTCAGGGTTCAGGGTTCAGAAAATGATCTGAGCAAATGCTGTTCTGAACACGGATTTCTTTGCCCTGATAAACGTTAGAACTCTGAACGCTGAACCCTGAACCATGAACCCTGAACACTTTCCAACCTGACTCCCGAACCCTGGAACCAGATCATGGCCAACGGGACTACCAATCTGACACTCGACCCTCGTTTGCTCGAGCAGATGAAGGGGATTGAGCTGAAATCCCGGTTTCTGGTGCGCGGATTTTATGAAAACCGCCACCGGACCCGGGATTTCGGCTCATCCAACGAGTTTATTGAGCACAGGGATTACCAGAAGGGCGATGAGATCCGCCGGATCGACTGGCGCGTGTTTGCCCGCACGAACCGGCTCTACGTCAAGCGCTTCGAGATGGAATCCAACATGCGGGTTCACTTCATCCTGGACACGTCCGACTCCATGCGCGTCCCGGCCGAGGATCACCGCCCCACCAAGCTGGAATTAGCCGCCTCGATCACGGGCGCGGTGGCCATGATGGCCGCGTCGCAGCAGGATTCTGCCGGACTGTTCTGCATCGGGGATAAGATCGAGGATGCCATCCCCGCGCGTCAGGGGATGCGGCACCTGGCGTTGCTCTTCCAGCACCTCGGGGCACCGCGCGGCAAGGGCGGCGGGAACTTCGGGCAGATCGCGTGGGATGTGATGCAGCAGGTTGGCCGGCGGGGCGTGACGTTTGTGCTGACCGACGCCCTGGACGAGCTGGATCCGCTCTTCGAGACGCTCAAGGGGCTCATGGTGCGCGAGCAGGACGTGACCCTGCTGCAGGTGCTCGACGAAACCGAATTGACGTTCCCCTTCGACAAGATGACCGAGTTCCGCCACCCGGAGACCGGGCAGCGCATCATGGGCGATCCGATGACGCTGCGGGATCGCTACCTGGAGCGGATGAATGCGCACCAGGAGCGGATCGGCGCCTTCTGCCATCAGCATGGCGTGGACTACCTGCGGGTGCACACCGGAGATGATCTGATCGCGCTGCTCTCCTCGCATTTCCTGCAGCGCCTGGTGCGGAGGATCTCACGATGTTAAATCCACTCATGCTCCTGGGTCTGCTGGGACTGAGCGTGCCCATCCTGATCCACCTGATCAACCGGCGGCGCATGAAGCCCCGCCAGCTGGCGACGCTGCGGTTCCTCGATCAGCAGGATGTGGCCAATGCCTTTGCCCCGGTGCCGCGCGACCTGCTGCAGCTCCTGCTGCGCCTCCTGCTGCTGGCCCTGTTCATCCTGCTGATGTGCCGCATGACCGGCCCCAGCCAGACCGTCGGGCCGCGCGCCGTGTCCATTGTTCTGGACAACTCCATGAGCATGAAGCGGCTGACGCCCGACGGCAAGGCGACCCTGTTCGAGTCGCACCGGGCGCGCATCCTCGAGCTGGTCCGCGGGATGAAATCCGGCGACTTCTTCTCGTTCACGCTGGTCGGCGACAAGGTCTTTGAGAGTACCGGATTCACCAGCGACCGCAAGGTGCTGGAGGCGGCTGTCACCAACGCCTGGGTCAGCGACGGCGGCGGGCGCGGCCTGGTGGTGTCGCTGGAGGACAATCTACGTGAACTGCGCTCCCGGCGTGCGCCCAACACCGCCCTGCTGGTGTTTTCCGACCAGCAGCTTCAGAACTACCGGGCGCAGTTGGAGAAACCTACGCTGGCCACCCTGCTGCAGGGGAGCCGCATCAAGCCGGTGTTCATCCTGGACCCGGTGACCAACGCGCCGAATGTTGAGCTGCTGGGTGCGGAGTTCTACCCTGGGAAAGTCTATCTGGGCGCCAGCGGCAAGGTGACGGCGCGTCTGCACAATACCGGGGAGACGCAGCAGGTGGTTTCCGTGGGGCTCAAGAGCGGGCCGGGGGCGGTCGTCGATACCCGGCAGTGCACCCTGGCCGGCAAGGAGACGGCCCACCTGGAGATCCGGCAGATGTTCGATTCGCCCAATGACACGGCCTGGAACGTAAACCTCTCCGAGGACGGGTTCCGGCCGGACAACGATGCCTACACCACGGTGCGCATGCTCAAGCGGCGGCAGGTGCTGCTGGTGACATCCGCGAACTACCCCAAGCCCGAAGGGCTGACCATCGGCAGCAGTGGTGCGGATCTGTTCACCTGCGCGGTAAACCCGGCCGAGGCCACGGGCGAGGCGCTGGGGGAAACCTACATCTCCGTCAAGCGCATCCCGGTGATGGACCTGGAGCGCAAGGCCTTGTCCATGTATTCGGTCGTGGTGCTCTATGGGCTCCAGGAACTCCCTGCGCCCGAGATTGTCCAGGATCTGGAAGGGTATGTGCGCCAGGGCGGCGGCCTGTACTTGATCCCGGATACCAATGTGGTCTCCTCGACATTCAACAGTGCGTTTGCCAAGCTGCTGTCGGGTTTTCAGCTCGGCGATTTGCGGAGTCTGAAGAGCGCGGCCCCCCTGGACAACAACGAGAAGAGCGTGGCGGATCCGCTGCTGTTCGGACTGCTGCGCGGCGAATGGGGGACGATCAACGACATCCGCTTTGCCCGCTATTTCTCCACGCTGGCCAAGGGGAGCGCCCGCACGGTGATGCAGACGCGGGACGGCGAACCGCTCCTGGTCCTTGCCGATCTGGGGAAGGGGCGTGTTTGCATCCAGACGCATAGCTGGAATGTGGAGGATACCTCCCTGCCGCGCTGCCTCTCGTTCGTTGGCGTCGTGCAGGCAATTGTGGATCGCCTGTCGCTTCAGGACGCGGATACGGATGTTGCCAGCCGCCCGGATCATATCCGGGCTGGCGATTTCCACCACATGGCCCTGCCGCAGTTTCGCGGGTTGGGCGGCACGATCTCCCTGGAGGGGCCGCGAACCTATCCCTTCCCGCTGTCGGCTGAGGATCCCCATGCGACGATCCAGGATATCTACGTGGCCGGCGCCTACCGCGCAACCCACCCCGGGAAGACCTCTGCGCGTGACCGGTGGCTGACGGTCAATCCGTCGGCCACGGAATCGGAGGCGGCGTTCATGACGGCCGACCAGTTGGCCGGGCTCTGCGGCGGTTTACAGGTGGCGTCCACCTCTGACCGTCTGGATGGTCTCTTCCGCCCCAGCCGTGAGTTGTTCACGCTGTTGCTGCTGCTGGTGTTCGTGGCCTTGGTGGCCGAGACGGTCGGCTCGCTGCTCTCGCGTCACAAGAAGGAGGCACATGGATCAGGTGCTTAAATGGTTCGGGCTGGACCCGTTCACCCAGGTTGACCGGATCACGGGCTTTCGTTTTTTAACGGAGCCCGGCTTTCCGGCGGCGCTCGTGTGGGGCGTGGTGGTCCTGGGTTTGGTCATGGCGGCCATCAACTTCCTGCCGGCGGTCAAGATGCTGCCGCGGGTGCGCGTGCTATCTTTCCTGTTCCGTCTGGGTCTGGTCGGCCTCTTCCTGCTGGCGCTGCTGCGGGTACACCTCAATCTGGATATCCGGCAGGCGCGCGATCAATCCTGGCTGACGCTGGTGGATGATTCCGGCTCCATGCGGACCAAGGATGTCAAAGACGGCGCGCGGTTCCAGGCCGCGACGCACGACCTGGCAACCATACGCCAGACATCCGGGCGGCATGTGTCGGTCGAGGCCGCCTCGTTCAGCGCGGCGCCGCTCGGGCCGGAGGCCGGGGAGAAGACCCCCACGCGCATGCATGCGGCCATTGTCCGGGAACTCGCGGCCCGCCCCCGGCTGCAGCGCATGATCCTGCTGACAGACGGGCGTGACGCGGAGCAGCAGGATTTTGCCCTGACCGGCGAAGCGCTGAAATCGCGCGGCGTGGCGCTGGATGTGGTGCTGTACGGCACAGAGCAGCCCTCGCAGGACGCGCGGCTCACGGCCAAGCCGGAGCGCAGCGTGATCCGGCTGGGCGAGTCGCTGTTCATCCGCGGCGCGCTGACCGAGCCGTCCGGGAAGTCGACTTGCGTCCTGACGCTGACGGAAGACGGCAAGAAGGTGCGCGAACAGTCCGTGCCGCGCGAATCGTTCGGCTGGTTTGAGGTGGTCTATCGCCCGGAGAAGTCGGGCCTGCACCGCTACACGCTCACCATGGCAGCGGAGGATCTCAACCGCGAAAACAATGCAATCTCCTTCTATGCCGATGTGCGCGACGAAAAAATTAATGTGCTGATGATCGAGGGCGCTCCGCGCTTCGAATTCAAGCTGATGAAGGTAGCGATCGAAACCGATCCGCTCGTGAACCTGGCCACGGTCTGCTTTCTCCCCGGCGGCGGCGTCTATGTGCAGGGCGGCGTCCTGCATGCCAATGCGGGCGAGGGGATCATCAAGAGCGAGCCGGAACTGTACAAGTATGACGTCGTGATCCTCCGCGATGTGCCGCGTTCCCTGTTCCGGACCGGCGCGGACCAGTCGGAGAATGCCATGAAGCTGCTGGTCTCCTTTGTGCAGAAGCGAGGCGGCGGACTGGTGACCACCGGCGGCCAGAGCGTCTACCGCGCTGGCGGATACCAGGATAGCCCGCTGGCAGACATCCTGCCATTCGACCTGAGCGACAGCATCTCCAAGGACCCGCAGTTCTCCGGCTGGTTCAACGTGAAGGTCGTCAATGAACAGTACTCCCATCCGCTGTTGCGCCTGCTGCCGGATAACGCGGCGAACAAGGAGCGCTGGATCAAGCTGCCCAAGCTCGATGGCTGCAACAACGTGGGCGCCTTCAAGCCCATGGCCAGGCCACTCTTGACGCGCGAGGCCAGGATCCGGACCGCCACCGGCGCCACCAACACGGTGGATGTGCCGATCCTGGCGTACCAGGATTTTGGCGTGGGCAAAATTTTATCCACCTCCGTTGACACACTCTGGTATTGGCAGTTGCAGCCCGATTTTGATCCGCCGCCGCTCGAGACGCTCGCCGGCAACATCGTCCGCTACATGGCCCCGGAGCCGGGCGTCCGCGCGGGCAGCGTCAATATCCTGGTGGCTGATCCGACCCCGGCGCTGGGCCAGACCGTGGTGTTCTCCACGCTGCTGCGCGACAAGAGCTATGAGCCCCTGCGCATGGCCGACCTCAAGGTGCTGGTGACCAAGCCGGACAAGCAGTTGCTGACGATCTACCCCTGCGATTTGCCGGAGCGTCCCGGCTATTATGAATACCGCGTGCTGGCCGATCAGCCGGGCGACTGGACCGCCACCGCCACGCTCGGCAAGGACAAGCGGACGATCAAGTTTGTGGTGCGCTCGCAGGATGACGAATACGCCAACCTTTCGGTTGATCGGGAAGGGATGAAGGCGCTGGCTGCGGCGGCTGGCGGCACGGTGGTGGATAATCTGGCGACCTGGGCGAAGCAGACGGACCGTAGACCCGTCACCGCGCCCGCGTCGCGGGACCTGGAACTTTGGAACAGTCCGGCCATCCTGGTGCTGTTTATTCTGCTGGTGTGTCTGGATTGCTGGGTGCGGAAACGGCATGGATTGGTCTAGGAACCTGTCGGATTTAGGCACTGGATCGTTCCGGTGCCTTCTGCCGACAGGTTCCTAGCCCTTCGACGTCGCTCAGGGAAACCCGCCGTAAAAGGTTGGCGAATGGCATCAAAACAAGAAATTTGGCTGTTTTGCCGGGTCTTTGGCTACCACTTGCGCGAAGCTATTGCTCATGGCGGCGGGTTTCCTAGAACTAGCAGCCTGGTCGGCAGAAGGTTTGTACCTCCAGAAGGCTAAATCCGACAGGCTGCTAGGCAGGGGAGAGACGGAAGACGGAAAACGGAAGACGGAACCGATGAACGACGCAAAACAACAGTTTAACGAGCGGATCGGGCGCTTTGGACGCGTGCGGCGCGGCCTGGCGAACGCTACGCTGGCCTATGGCGTGGGCGCTCTGGCGCTGGGCGTCGGAATCGCGGCGCTGATCCTCCTGTGCGGCTGGACGCAGAACGCCATTGTCAACGGTGTGTTCACGCTGGCCGGCGCGGTGGCGCTGATCTGGCTGCTGGTACGTTTTCTGCGGCGCTGGGAGCGGCGGCGCGCGATCCTTTCGGAAGCGTTCCGGGCGGAAGCGCTGGCCGGCGACTTGAACAGCCGCCTGATCAGCGCGGTCGATTTTCTGGACCGGCCGGAGAAATCCAGCCTCACCGAGGATGTGATTGCGAAGGCTCGCAAGGACTTGGAGCGCTCGTTCGAGGCGCTGATCGATCGTTCCGCACGCAATCTGCTGCGCCGGCGGTTTGTGCTGCTGCTGGCGCTGTTCCTGCTGCTGGGCGCATCCCCGTGGTTCGGTTTTGCCAGGCTGGGGAGCACGGTGTCGCTTTGCGCCATGGATCTGCGGGAAGCCCTCTTTCCGACGCGCTTCGAGCTCTTCCCGGGAAACAAGATCTGCCGGATCGGCACTGAGGTCGAGGCCGGTCTGCGCTTCACCCGGTTCCGCTACCCGGAAGTCACGATCTCCAAAAAGCTGTCCGACCGCGAAGGCGTGGAGCAGAGCGTGATCAAGGTGGACGCCTCCGGGCGGGCGGTTGTGAAGCTGCGCTCCACGGTTGAACGGGAATACCGGATTCGCTTTGCTTTTGGCAAGCGTACGACCGAGGAGATGCAGCTGGTGTTTACCACCACGCCCATGATCGAAAACATGCAGGTGGAACTGGTGTACCCGATCTACACCCGGCAGGTGCCGAGGGAAACAGAAGGGATTGTGGACCGCATCACGGCGCTCTCCGGGACGCGTGTGAACATGGGGTTTGTTTTCAGCAAGGCGTTGAAATCCGCGGTGCTGACGTTTGACGACAAGACGCGGATGCCGCTGGATGTGGTGGGACGCTTTGCGTCCGTGTCGTTCGTGCACTCCCTGGCACGCAACGCCACGCTTCAGGTGGAGGATCTGCATGGGTTTGCCATGGATGCGCCCCATGCCATTGAGTTCGGGCTGGCCGTGGACACCCCGCCCAAGCTCACCGTGGTGCCGAAGACACTCACGACCGACATGCCCAGGACGATCGATCATTTTGCGAACTTCACCTTTGGCGCGCGCGTGGAGGACGACTTTGGCGCAGCCAAGTGCGTGGTGAAGTGGAAAAAGGCCACCACGGATAAGCCCAACCAGATCAAGGTGCAGGGCGATCCGATCGAGCGCGTGTTCAATCCGCCCCGGCGCATGGCTGTGGCAGCCTTTGAGAATATCTTCCGCGAGCAGGCGCAGACCGCAGAGCCGGAAGATCTCTTCACCTTCTATGTTGAAGCGTTCGATAATCGCGACCCCAAACCCCAGTCGACCCAGTCGACCCAGTTCTCGATCTTTATCAGGGGCGACGATCTCGAACCCTCGATCGGCCCGGGCGGGGGCCCGGATCCGATTCTTGGTACCACCTGGACGTCACCAATCAAATCGATTAACAGCAAATACAAAACGCCCGCGGAAGGCGCCCGCACGATCGGCATGCCTTCCGCGCTGGTTACGTCAGAGCAGGGCGCCCCTGGCGTCAAGATCGATCGCCCTCTTACCGAAACCCGCGCAGACGTTTCCGGGGCGCCCGGCAGTGCGACTTCGAGTTATTTGAAGAATAGTGGCGGCTCCGGAGCAGGATCCAAGTGATGCGCGTGCGTGGTCAGCCAGCCCGGGCGCTGCCGGTTGGCGGCAGGATGGGATTCGCAATGAGAAAAGTAATTCGAACATCGCACCAGTCGCAGATCCTGACGCTGGCGTGTGCGGCCATCGTCGGGCTGGGCGCGTGCCTTGACTTGCAGGCCGCACCTTCTTTTCGCGCGCACATGGTCTGGCTGGACGGAAATCCCAAACTGCGCGTGACGCTCGATCCAGGCGCCGCGGCTGGAAAAGATGCGACCCAAACCGTCTGGATCGCCGTCAAGCCCTTTAACCAGCGCGGCGAAAGCCCGGAAGGATTTGTGGCCGGCCATACCCTGAAGCTGACGGGGGATGGCAAACCGGTGACCGCCACGCTCCCGGTGTTGAATCCGGGTGTGCCGCTCACCAGTCTCTGGACGAGTCCCGGCCGTTCGGGCAAGGAGGGCATCGCCATTCCCAACGACTATCTCCGGGTCAGCGTGCGGGACGATGCGCTCGGGTTGGTCTCCGAGGAGTTGGTCTATCCGTTCCGGCCGGATTCGCCCTTACACTCCTGCACCGTGCGCCTGACCGGCGATTTTGCCGATCGCAAGGCCTTCTTTACGCTGCATTTCGGGCCGCACGGGCGGGGCATGGACCAGAAGGCG
>JBAXVM010000088.1:0-10387 GCA_037129105.1 bacterium | reverse complement strand
CGAGGACGATTACGAGAACTAGGAACCTGTCGGCAGAAGGCACCGGAACGATCCAGAGCCTAAATCCGACAGGTTCCTAGCGAACGATCCCCTGCTTCCGGAACGCGGCCGTCAGCTGAGGCACCAGCGAAACCACGTCGCCCACGATGCCATAGGTCGCGATCTTAAAGATCGGCGCCTCGGGATCCTTGTTGATCGCCACGATGACGTCCGCCGAAGACATGCCGGCCAGGTGCTGAATCTGCCCGCTGATGCCACATGCAATGTAGATGCGCGGACAGACGGTCTTGCCGGTCTGTCCGACCTGACACGAATACGGCATCCAGCCGGCATCCACGGCGGCACGCGAGGCCCCGACTGCGGCGCCCAGCACCTTGGCCAGCTCATCCAGCAGCCGGAAATTTTCAGCTTTCTGCATCCCGCGACCACCCGCCACGATGATGTCCGCCTCCGCCAGGTTGGCCGTGGTTATCGACTCGGGCACGTACCCGATGCGCATCGCACGCGCGGTCAGCAAGGCCGCCGCGACTTCCTCGATGCGCACCTCGCCGCGACGCGCCGCATCGGGCGGCAGCGGCTTCATCACCTTCGGCCGTACGGTCGACATTTGCGGGCGTGCGGTCGGACATTCAATGGTCGCAAATATGTTGCCGCCAAAAGCCGGGCGCGTCTGCAGCAGGCGCCGCGTCTTTGGATCAATCGCCAGCGCGGTGCAGTCGGCCGTGAGCCCGGCATTGGTCAGGATGGCCACGCGGGGAATCAGGCTGCGCCCCACCGTGGTGGCACCGCACAGCACAATGGCCGGCCGGTGCCGGCGGATCAGCTCCGTTAGCACGGCCGTATACGGTTCATCCTGAAAACAGGCCAGTTCCGGCCGGTCCACCACCAGCACGTCGTCTGCGCCGGCCGCCACCAGTTGGGCGGTGAACGGCTGCACCTGGCTCCCCAGCAGCACGGCACAGAGCCGTTCCCCGAGCGCATCTGCCAGCCGGCGCCCCTCCCCCAGCAACTCCAGCACCACGGGGTTAACACGGCCATCCTCAAGCTCCGCAAAGACCCAGACATGCCGCCAGGCTGCATCGGCGGCCTTGTCCGGCTTGGTCTCGGGGCGTGCAATGGCGCTGACCGGGCAGGAATCCACACACGCGCCGCACAGCGTGCAGCGATCCATGTCCACCACCGCCACGCCGCCGTCGAGCTTCAACGCGCCAAAGGGGCAGGTGTTGACACACGCGCCGCAACCCGTGCAAGCCTTGGCATCAATCTTTAACATTTTTTCAGGCATGTTTCTTCACCCGTTCCAGATACCCGGCATGGCGCACACCGGTTCATTATCCTGCGACAACATCTTTCAGCTTGCCAACCAGCTCCGCCACCATGGCTTCCGGCGAGCCCTGCAACATCACGCCGCCGGCGCGGAGCTTGGGCGGGAAGATGCGCACCACACGCGTAGGCGATCCGTCCAGTCCGAGCAGCTTCGGATCTGCCTCCAGATCCTTGGCATTCCACCGTACCACGGCGGCCTGTCGCGCCCGCCGCAGACCGGCCAGGGATTGAAACCGGGGCTCGTTGATCTCCTTGACCACCGTCAAAACACAGGGCAGCGACGTGCGCACCGTCTCACAGCCGGTCTCCAGCAGGCGCTCGGCAACCAGCACGCCGCCGGCGCCCGTTTCCGTCTGGCCCGGCTCCACCGATACGATCCGGCGTATGTAGGTGATCTGCGGCAGATCCAGATGCGTGGCCACGCCGGGACCAACCTGAGCCGTGTCGCCATCCGCGGCCTGCTTGCCAAAGAGGATGACGGCTGCGCCGCCCAGACGCCGGATGGCCCTGGCCAGCGTATAGCTCGTGGCCCAGGTGTCGCTGCCGGCAAACGCGCGGTCCGACAGCAGCACCGCATCATCCACCCCCATGGCCAGCACTTCGCGCAAGGCCTGATCCGCCTGCGGTGGCCCCATGGAAACAGCCGTCACCCGGCCGCCGGTCTTCTCGCGCAGCCGCAGCGCCTCCTCTACCGCGTAGAGATCGAACGGGTTGACGATTGAACGGACCCCTTCCCGGATCAGGGTATTCGTGCGCGGATCGATCTTTACGTCCGCCGTGTCGGGAACCTGCTTGATGCAGACAATGATGTGCATACAAAGACTTCCATTGAAATGACTGAATCCAGATCTACGCCCCAGCCGGAACCGCTTCTGCACAACAGGAGATTGCTACTATAAGGCAGCCGACATCCGGCCGCAAGCCCATGCCGCGAAAAGACCATTTACAATAGTAAAATCCCATTCATGGCGTCCGACCTGTGCGGCCGCTGCCGGCGTGCCCTTTCGCCACCGTCGTGCAGCAGGGGCGCGAACTTGCGAGCCGGAATTGCCGTGGCACCGTGGCGGCGGGCGCCCTCGCCCGCCGAGAAGGCGTGTGTTGTATGTCTTTTGGGACGGGCGAGGGTGCCCGACCATGCATGGTCTTTTCCCGAAGCGCCACTTTGGCGGCATCCACCACGAAGATTCGAAGAACACGAAGATTCACGTAATCGGACGCTGGAAAAGACCATGGGGCGCTGCAGTTCGGTGCTTCTTTTGCCCGGCGAATTGCGCTAGGAACCTGTCGGACTTAGGCCCTGGATCGTTCCGGTGCCTTCTGCCGACAGGTTCCTAGTTTGCAACCCGCGACTAGCAGCCTGTCGGACTTAGCCTTCTGGTGGTCCAAAACCTTCTGCCGACAGGCTGCTAGTTCCTGGAAACCCGCCGCCATGCGCAAAATCTACGCGCAAGTGGTAGCCAAAGACCCGGAAAAACAGTCAAATTTCTTGTTTTTGTGCCATTCGCAACCGTTTACGGCGGGTTTCCCTTACTAGGAGACTGTCGGCAAGAGGTTTCAGAGCGATCCAAGGTCTAAGTCCGACAGTCTCCTAGCGGGTTGCGAGACCTCAGAAAGCGACCCGAATGCTATTCTGTTTGTCAATTGTTTGCGTCTTATATTAGAATCGGACGCGTGGCGAATGCTTGCCCCATGACTAGCAGCCTGGTCGGCACAAAATCTGTACTGATCCAGAGCTAAGTCCGACAGGCTGCTAGGCTGGGCTTTGGTTCTACACAACCAGGAGCAACCCCATGGCAAACCCCGGCGACATGCGCAATCTGGCCCTGTTCTGCGACTTCGAAAACGTCGCCCTGGGCGTGCGCGACGCGCAGTACGACCGCTTCGATATCCGCCGCGTGCTGGAGCGGCTGCTCCTCAAAGGGAGCATCATCATCAAGAAGGCCTACTGCGACTGGTCGCGCTACCAGGAGTTCAAGACCAGCATGCACGAGGCCTCGTTCGAGCTGATCGAGGTCCCGCATGTGCGACAGTCCGGCAAGAACTCCGCCGACATCCGCCTGGTCGTGGATGCCCTCGAGTGCGCCTATACCAAGGCGCAGGTGGACACCTTTGTGATCATCAGCGGCGACTCCGATTTTTCGCCGCTGGTCAGCAAGCTGCGTGAAAACGGCAAGATTGTGATCGGCGTGGGCGTCAAAAACTCCTCCTCCGAGCTGCTCATCGCCAACTGCGATGAATTCATTTACTACGACGATCTGGTGCGCGACGACATCCGCCGGCGCGCCGCACCCCGCCGGCGCGCCGCGCCGCGGACACCCGCCGCCGACGCCCCCGAAGTGACACCCGAGCCCGCGCCGGCCGCCGTGCGCCGGGGGATCGCGAAAGGGGACAAAGCCGAGAAGGCTGTGGATGATGAACGCCAGCAGGAGGCCTTTGACCTCCTGGTGGAGACCATCGAGGCGCTGGCCAGCGAGCGCGGTGACAACGAACGCATCTGGGGCTCCATGGCCAAGCAGGCGCTACGCCGGCGCAAGCCCGGCTTTACCGAGCGCTACTACGGCTTCGGCTCATTCACGGCCCTGCTGGACGAAGCCGAGAAGCGTGGCCTGATCGAGCAGCTGCGCGACGAGAAATCCGGCGGCGCACTGGTGCGTGTGGTACAGTGAGGGGGCTAGCAGCCTGTCGGAATTAGCCTTCTGGGAGGACCACTTCCCCGTACAACGCCTGGGGCTTGGCGCTGGTGATGCGCACCGGCACCAGATCGCCGGCCGCGATGGATGGCAGGTGCGGGAACACGACGATCTTGTTGGTGGGCGTGCGTCCGGACCAGCGCTGGGCGTTGCGCAAGCTGACGCCTTCCGCCAGCACTTCCACGGTCCGCCCGACATAGGCCTCGTTCAGCCGCTGCCCGCGCACATCCTGCTCCTCCAGCAGCACCTGATTGCGTCGTACCTTCTCGCCAGCCAACACATCATCCGGCATGGCGGCAGCCGGCGTGTTGGGCCGGGGCGAGTATTTAAAGATATAGGTGTTGTCAAACGCGGCGGCTTCCATCAAGCGGCGGGAAGCGTCAAACTCCTCCGCCGTCTCCGTGGGAAACCCCACAATCACATCCGAGGTCAACGCAAAATCCGGCCGCCCCTCCCGCAGGCGCGCCACGGCATCGAGGTAGTCGGCGGCCGTATAGCCACGCCGCATCAGACCAAGGATGCGGTCCGAGCCGGACTGCACCGGCAGATGAAGGTGCGGACAGACCAACAAAATCTCGCGCATAGCACGCACCAGTTCGGGGGTGCAACCCGAGGGGTGGCCGGACGTAAAGCGGATGCGACAAAGCCCCGGGATGGCGCTGACAGCCTCCAGCAGGCGCGGCAGATCTTCACGAAAGCCGCCGGGGCTCGGAGCTCCCCGCTCCCAGACCGGATTGGAACGCCCATAGCTCATGACACTCTGGCCGAGCAAGGTCACTTCCCGCACGCCGCGGGCTGCCAGTCCGCGCACTTCCTCGATCACCTCTGCAGCGGGCCGGCTGTACTCGGCACCGCGCACATCCGGCACAACGCAATAGGCGCAGCGGCGGTTGCACCCCAGCAGGATGGTTACAAAGGCGCTGATGCCCCCGGACAGATGCGCATCCGGCACGCGGGGCGCAACGCCGGGATCATCCAGCTGCACAATGCCACGCTCGCCCGCGGCCAGCCGGTCCAGAATCGCCGGAATGGCCTGCTGCTGCCGCGTGCCAACCACAAAATCAAGCAGCGGAATCTTCTGCCGCAACGCCGCGCCGCGGCGCTGCGCCATGCACCCCATGACGCCCACCAGGCGGTGCGGTGCGGTGCGCTTGGTGGCGCACAGCAGGCCGAGTTTGCCAACAGCCTTGTCTTCGGCCTTGCCGCGCACGCTGCAGGTGTTGACCAGAATGAGATCCGCGTCGTCCTCATTGATGGCCGGCAAATGACCGGCGGCCTCCAGGATGGCAGCCACGGCCTCGGCGTCGCGGACATTCATCTGGCAGCCGTAGGTGTGCAGCAGATACTTCAAGGCGCGCTGTCCTTCTTGCCGCCCACGGCATCGCCCACGGTGTCCACAATGCGCTCAATCACGCCACGATATTCCCAGATCGGCTGATTCACAGACCCCTTAACGTGGAACTCCATCAGCAGCTTGGAAAACGGAAAGGTGACGAGCCGGACAATCTTTCCCAGCCAGGTGGTGCGCTTAAACACGTTGGCCCGGACGACAAAGTCGAGCTGATCACCGGGAAAATGGTACGCCCCTTTGCCGCTGATATTGAACACATCGCCCTCCACCAGCACATGCTCGGCCTGGAGCACCCCATTGGTAATCACGAACGGAAGGCGCGCCTCAGTCTGGCTGACAAGAAACTCGACCCCCGGCACATGACGCGCCAGGCTGTCGGTCAGGCCGGCAAACAGTGGCACACGTCCGAGCATGCCTTTCTCCACCTGCACGAAGCCATTGCCGCACAGCAGCCGGTCGTGATTGGTGCCAAAGGCGCTGGACAGTGCGATCTCGGCCTGAGCCGTGCCGCTCGCGTAGTTGGTAAGGCCCAGCTGCGCAGCGAACGTCTCGACATTCAAATGGTCAACCTGGAAAGACGTGCGATAGAAAACCTGGGTGTTGACGCTGGGCGGAAACAGGAGGTTGAGTGTGCCGCGGATGTCGCCGCCGGATGTGCTGGCGCGCACGTTCCGCAACAGATAGGAGTTGGTGACCATGCTGACTTCGCATTGAAAATTCTGCAGCGGGATGCGGCGCACCATGGCGGTCGGGGCCGACAGCGTACCGGTGAAGGCCACGCCGTCGATATTGCCGTCCAGGGGGACGCGTCCGGTGGCTGTCAGCCGGGGCGCCGTTAAAAAGAAAATGCCATATTTCTCGGGCTCGATGTCCACGCGGATCAGGTGCAGCAACGGATCCACCGGCATGTCCGATTGCGCAATGAAATCGACGTTGGAGGTGATGGTGTCAATGACCAGGCTGCCGGACAACTTGCCGTCCGGGCGTTCGCACACAAGCGGCTGGATCGCCACATGGGTCAGGTCATTGGATCCGTTGGCCACGATCACGGTGTTGACACGGGTGACCGGCACGCCGCTGTACGTGCAGTCGGCCACAGCCAGCGTCAGGCGCAGCTCGTAGTTGGGCTCGGCCGGAGCCACGCGGAAGCGCGCCTCAAGTTCGATCGGGCTGGTGTTGAACACAAACCGCTGCGCCACCTCCAAAACGCCGTTGGCCTGCAGCATATGCAGGAGCGGATAAAGGCGCTCCGGTATCAAGCGCCCGGTGAGCTGTCCTTCGATCAGGCCAGTGCCAGGATTATACCGCACGCTGCCGGTCGCTTCCTCGGTCCAGCGGTCACTGGGCCATTCGATCCGAATATTCTCGACAATCAAAACGCCTTTTTCCTGGCGGATAACGCCCTGCAGGCGCTTGAAGCGCATGTCCAAAAACGTGGCGTCCACGAGATCAAACCGGATCGGCGACGCCACGTCCATGCCACTCGCAGAGGTACTGGATCCGGCCAGCATATTTGTCGGCAGCGACGAGACACGCACCTCGTGCGCAACGACAGAATCAATCCATTCCTGCGGCGGACGGTCCAGGCGGAAACTGCCGGAAAGGCGGATCTCATCCGCAGAGAACCATTCCGGCGCCACCACACCCTTGGGCAACACGCGAACCTTCTGCAGCGTCAGCCCTTCCCGCAGCCCGAACAACACCGCGCGCGCGTCCACGGCGTCAGTCTCGGTGCTCAGCTTGATCAGCAGGCGATTCAAGGTTTCGCGCGGCAACGGTCGCGAAGCCACGTAAAAATAGCAGAAAATCCCAATGGTCAGCAGACCGACCGTCCAGACCACGGCACGGATCATGCCAAAGAAGAAGCCGAATATTCGCCGCAGGAAACGCAAAGGGCCACCTTTCTGGGAAGAATGGAAGAATGGAAGAATGGAAGAATGGAAGAATGGAAGAATGGAAGAATGGAAGTTTAAACAAAAGTCTGTGACCAGAACAACGGGAATTATAGACGGGTCCAGGGCGCTTGTCACGGGGACAAGATCAGCAGTGCTCGATATGGTACCAAAACGCCTTACGGCGTCACTACAAACGGTCTAGAAACGGCAATAAGCTGTTCGTAGTGTGCCCGTAAAGGCATTCGTGTCGCCATAATGAGAACTGCCGGGGGCAAGATAGAAGGCTAATTCCGACAAGCTACCAGGCGCCTTCTTCCAATCTTCCAGTCTTCCATTCTTCCAGTCTTCCATTCTTCCAAATTCCCCTCCTCCTTCGCCTTGTACCGGGGCGCCCTTTTGTCTCATAATGCCGGCATGCGCTACTGGTGGGCCAATCAGAAGCATACGTACGACATGGAGATGCTGGGGGGGTTCCTCTGGTGTCGACAGCGGCGCGCCAATGGCTCACGCAACCCGTTTTATGAAAACATGCGGATGGTCGCGCCGGGCGACGTAATCTTCGGCTACCACGATGCGGACATCCGTGCGATCGGCATCGCGCTGTCACGGGCGCGCGCCGCAGGGCCGCCCGCATCTGTCCGCACACCGGAACTGGGCCCGGAAGTCATGGGGTGGCTGCTGGACGTTGCCTGGCTGGCGTTAAAACGGTCATTGCGTCCGGCACGCTACATGGGTATTTTAACGCCGCTGTTGCCGGAATTGCATGCCCCGCTGACACCCGGCGGCAAAGGCCTTCAGGGTGGACGCCTGCTGGAAGTACCCGACCGTCTGGCGCGCGTGCTGTTGCAACTGGCCGGCGGCACCGACCCGGCCGGCCTGGTCAATCCCGACTGGCATCCGCACCAGTTGCGATTCGGTTTTGCGGAAGAGGCCGACCCCATGGCAACGCCCGCGCCCGGCACACCCCGACCGCCGCGGCCGGTTTGTAAAACAGAAACGTGAAGCAAAAGCAGGAATGTCACGCATGTCTTTCCCAGATATCAACCAGTTGAACAAACGCTTTGGCGCGGCCGGGCGCATCGCGTTCCGCGCCGGTCCCGGCGGCATGCCGATCGCGGCGCTCGCAGGTCCGCACGGCGCATGCGAAGTATCGCTCTACGGGGCCCAGGTGCTTGGCTACAAGCCGCTCGGACATGCGCCGGTGCTCTTTATCAGCCGCAAGGCCTGTTATGAGATCGGTAAGCCCATCCGCGGCGGCATACCGATCTGCTGGCCATGGTTTGGCACCCACGCACAGGAAAAGAGCCGGCCCGCCCACGGCTTTGCGCGCCTGCAGCTCTGGACGCTGCTGACGGCGGAATACAGCGCGCAGGTGACGGACATCAAGCTCGGCCTGTGCGATAACGAATACACGCGTTCCCTCTGGCCGCATCCGTTCGACCTCTCGCTGCGCGTCGTCCTCGACAGCAACCTGCGCCTGGAACTCACCACCCGCAACCGCGATAAGTCAGCGGTCACGATCTCCGAAGCGCTCCACACCTACCTGCGGGTGCGCGATGTGACGCACATCAACGTCAGCGGACTCGACGGCGTGCGCTACCACGATGCGCTGACCGGGCAGGAGCATGCGGCGCAACATGGCGCCATCCATATTCACGGCGAAACCGACCGCATCTATCACGACACCAACCCCGAGTGCTGCGTAAACGACGTCGGGCTCGGCCGGCAGATCGTCGTGGCCAAACGCAACAGCCATGCCACCGTGGTCTGGAACCCGGGGGCCGAAAAGGCCAGGCGCATGCCGGATTTCGGCGCCGACGAGCACCTCCAGATGATTTGCGTGGAAACCGCCAACGTCCGGCAGACCGCGCTGACACTCCCACCCGGAGAAGAACACACCATGGCGCTCAGCCTGCGCGCCGACCTGAAAACAACATGAACGATTCAACCTTTCAACAAACCGTGGCTGAAATCTGCGCCCGCGACCCGCGCTTTGCGGCGGACAGCTATTTCTTTCTGCGCGAGGCGCTGGACTTCACTGTCAAGGCGCTAAAGAAGCCCGTGGATGGCCCGGACCGGCATGTCACCGGGGTGGAACTCTCCGATGGCCTCCGCCAGTATGCGCTGCTGGAGTTCGGGCCCCTGGCGCTGACCGTGCTGCGCGCATGGGGAATCCAGCGCACCGAGGATATAGGCGAAATCGTCTTCAACCTCGTCGAATCGGGCAGACTCGGCAAGACCGACAAGGATAACCGCGGGGACTTTGCCAATGGCTACGATTTCTTCGAGGCCTTCGCCAAGCCCTATGAGGTGGCCCCGGAAGCCAAGCGCCCGCGCCGCACCCGGCGCACCAAGCCGCCGGCACGCTAGAATTTCCGTGCCGGAAATTCTTTTGGCGTGTGATCGTAAATTCACAAGCTTGCAGGCGGCTGTTGGTTCCCTGGCTTGATCAGGATCCATTGCGCCGCAAACAAAACCGCGGGCAGCAGCGCACACACGCCACCCAGATAGACGGGATACCACATTCTGGACAAATAAATATCCTTCATGGCCCTTGCGACGGACGAGTCCGCAGTGCCGATTTCCTGAGGCATGTAAACGTACTTGAGGCCGGTGAGCACAACACCGAATAACAGCGGCGCGGCGCACAGGAGCGTGCGCGTCCGGATGGCGCGGCGCGATATGGTCGTCATTCGGAAGGCCCCTATCCAGGCAAACGACAGGATGGCGCATAATGGGATAACAATGCCGAAGATGCCACAAGCACCGAAGAAACTGGCCACTGTGATCCTCTCTTTCCGACACGCACAGAACTTTCGGTTCGATACGTTGCGATCCATCCGGACCGCCACACCTTCGATCCAGAACCATAAACCTTTCGATGATCCTTGTCTATAACTTGAACGTTACACGGATGCGCCCGGGCGCATCTGCGTTTCATTGACCTTTATCAGGCAGCGAGTGGAGATCGCTACTCGTGAGGCGGAGGGGAGTTCCAGTCGCGGCTGCCGATGCGGTTACAGCGAACAGTCCTTTTGCTTGTTTGTAGCAACAACGATGTCGCAGGAGAACCCTAATCCTCGCCTAAGAAATTCAAAGTTTGAAAAAAGTGATGCCAGCACGAC
>JBAXVM010000087.1:0-10405 GCA_037129105.1 bacterium | reverse complement strand
GCCCGGCCTACGGCCACCCACCCCGGCCTGCGGCCACCCCTCCGGTGGAGGGGATGTTATTTTGGCGGACGAACAGGCGGCTTGTTTGCGCGAGGTTTATGATGAGATCGAGAATTTTCGGGAGGCGGTTGGGGTTCTGTCGCGACTATACGATGGCGATGCATTCGATCTCGACACGCGCGTCCTTGGGCAGGCGACGCACCTCGACGGTCGACCGGGCAGGCTTGTGCGTCCCAAAAGCCTTTGCGTACTCGGCGTTCATGGCTGCAAAGTCATTCATGTCTGTGAGAAACACCGTGACCTTTGTCACCAGCCGCAGTCCGCTGCCGGCCGCTTCCAGCACGGCGGCCAGATTCTGCAACACCTGCCGCGTCTGCTCCGCGGTCCCGGCTGCGACCAGCTGGCCGGTTTTGGGGTCCAGCCCCAACTGACCGGAGCAGAAGACGAATCCGCCGGCCTGGACAGCTTGCGCGTACGGTCCGACAGCCTGTGGCGCAGCGGAAGTGTCAATGGGATTCATAGCTTTCCTTATCGCAAGCAACCTTGCGCCACGCGCCCCCACGGCCATGTGCGGACCCGGGCTACACAATCAGCGGAATATTCCGCCACTTATGCAGAGCCTTGGCAAAAACACTCATCTCGCCGGGAATGCGCACCAACGCGTGCCAGAACTTCTTGTTCGGCAACAACTCGAAGAAGATGATCGTAGCCGGGAGCTTCTGCTCGGCAAAACGCACGGCCAGGCGTCGCTGCATCTCGGTGCCGACGCCCCCCTGCAGGACACGCCCCTCGATAAACCAGAGATCCGGCGTGACACGTGCAGCGCGCCAGACCGTTTCCTGACCGTCGTCCTCCACCCGTCCACCTTTCACAAGATCAAAGACCTGATCGCCCAGGCGTACGGCATCGCCCAGGCGTTGCGCCTGTGTGGCAGGTGTGAAAACCGGCAGACGGTTCACGCCCAGACGCAGCGCGGCGCGCTCCAGATCGCGCAAGACCGTCGGCGGCTGGACATCCATCAATCCGGCCAGCCACGAGAAAAGATGCCGACAGCCATCCGCATCAATCACATGCACGCGGGAGCCCATGGCTGCCAGCATGCGTTCGGCATCCGTCGCCCAGCGGTTCGGGCGCAAAACTACACAGGTTGGCCAGAGTCCATCCAGCGCCACCAGCGGCGCGGGTGGCCCCGGGTCGCGCTGCTCATCGCGCGCACGGCAGTCGAACACATACAACCGCCCACGGCGATTGACAATCAGGTCCAGGCTGGTTTCCAGATGCTTGGCGCCGGTCTGCACCACCTTTAAATTGACGCGCACGTTGCGCACGCCCATCGACAGCAGCGTGGCAGCCACAAAATCTTCGAAAGCAAACTCCTCCAGCCGTCCGGGACGGTCCATGACCACGGCATACATCCGGGCCCAGTCCCAGTTACATTTGCCACCCGTGGTAACGAGTCGCCCGATCTGTTCCGGCGTCAGAGGCTCCGGCGAACGGCTTTCGCGAAAACGAATCTCGGCCACATCGGTGGCCAGCAACTCCACAAGCTCGGTCACAGGCAGCGTGTCCGTGACATCCGCCGGAATGGGCGGCGCCAGCGGCGAGGCAGCCAGCTGCCCATTGCAAACCCAGCGCAGTGCCTGCCAGACGCCGTCAGTCTCGCGGTAGATGGCCTCAAAACCCTTGTCCGCGGCCAAGACCATGCTGACACCGCCCAGCATGGCGCGCGAGACACCCGTGACATCAAGCACCCAGCGCTTGACGTCAGGACGAAACCTGCGCCAGTCGCCCACACGCTCCGCCACCTTGGCCGCTGAGGCCGCGCCCGGCTCGCCCGGAAGCACCACGCGCAACGTCGGCCAGCGCCGCGAGCAAAACCGGCGCAAGCGCTCCGCCGGCAAGGCGGAATGACGGTCCGCCGTCTGATAGATGAATACGCCATCCAGGCGTTCGTGTTCCTGAAAATAGGCAATGCTCTGCAGCGAACTCCAGAGATCCTCGCCGGCAAAAACCACCAGTGCGGTGGGTGCTATCACGCTCTTTTCAATCGATTCCATACCCCTCATTATCACAACATTCATGGCCAGATCAAGCCTGTAGAAACTCCGCACCAAACCACACAGAAGCGCCCGGCGGAGCTTTGTTCCAGAAAACGGGTGTCGCCACCGACAGGATATTTGCACACGAACTTCCAGCTGGCAAACATCTCGCGGTACGATATACTGAAGCTTTCGTTAATCGATGGACGACCCAACCCGCGGTACGCGCGCATGCGGAACTTCTTTCATGCAACGATAGCACACCCGAACAGCAGCCCGATCCGCATCGGGTTGCTGCTGCTTTTGCTGCCTGCCGGGCAACTGCCCGGCGCCAATCCGGGCTTGGCGAAAACTGTGTGGGCAGGCTTGCGGGGCGGTGCCGGAAATTCGGGCTGCGTGGACGGCAGTGCCCTGCCAGATGCAACGCGTTTCGCCTGGCGATGGCCGGCTGATCTGACGCCCGCGCACGCCGATTTTTCCTGCGCCCCGGCGGCCTGCCTGCAAGGCACGCTGTATGTGCCGGTCAGCACCGGCCGACAGATTGGCCTGGCAGCCCTGACAACCGGAGATCCTTCCCCGGATTCCGCCTCGTCAACCAAACCCCCGGATACCAACAAGTGGTTTGTCGCCACCGCACAGCCGCCAGGCCAAACTGTCGCGGCCACCACCACCTGCGTCTACTTCACAGAAGGCCGGGTCGGAGATGCCGGCCGCCAACTGCACTGTGTTGACGCGGCGAGCGGTCGCCGCCTCTGGCAGGTGCCGATCTCCGCCAGCGCCTCCGGCGAGTTTCTATTAACCACGTCCGGCCTCTACATCTTTTGCCGCGACAACGAACTGTCGCACATCCTGGTGACTGGAGAACGTGCCGGCCAGTTACGCTGGTCAACCCCCGTGGGGGTGACGGTTGGCGCCCCTTGCGCCACAGCCGACGCTATTTTTGCCAGCACCCGCAAGGGGGTGGTCGCCCTACGAAAAGCAACCGGTGCGGTGATCTGGAGGCAACCCTCGCACCAACTGCCGATTACCGGCCCGGTTGCCAGCGAAGACCTCGTGGTGGTCGGCATGGCAAACGGCATTTCCGGCCTTAGCATGGTCAACGGCGGAACCCTGTGGACCGTGAAATGCACCCCTGCGCCGGTCCCGCTGGCTGTAGACGCGGCGCGCGTGCTCGGCACGACCGCACAAGGCGAAATTGTAGTGGCCGGTTGGGACGGCCGGGAGCTTTACCGGCAACCCGGCGCAATGACCAACCAGCCGCCCATGCTGTTTGGCGACAAGGTGCTTTTCTGCGGTCCGGACGCCATGCAACTCATCGACCTCTCGAAAACAAACGCCGAAAGCCGATGGCTGGCCACAGCCTGGCTCGGTGCGATCACCGCGCCGCCGATCCTGTCGGACGGGATCGTCTACTTTGCAACTGCCGAAAAAGGGATGATTTGCGCCCGGCAGGGGAAACGATGAGTCATCGCTGGACCTACTTTTTCAGCCCGGATCACGCCGAGGGGGATCCTGCACATAAGGACCTGCTCGGGGCCAAGGGCGCCGGCCTCGCCGCCATGTGCAAGGCCAGGCTCCCGGTGCCACCCGGCTTTACCATCTCCATCCCGTGCTGCCGCTATTTTCTGGACCACAATGGCGAGTGGCCGGAAGGCCTTGAAGCCGAGGTTCGCGAACAAATTGCGCGGCTGGAAACCGTCACCGCACGGAGCTTTGGCGGCCAGCCGCCGCTGCTGGTCTCGGTTCGCTCCGGCGGCGCGGTGTCCATGCCGGGGATGCTGGATTCTATTTTGAACTGCGGCCTGGATCCTTCGCATGCCGACGCGCACGGCGCCCATTTCTGGCCAGTCTATGTTCAATTTATGCAGCTGTTCGGCAAAACCGTGGCCGATATCTCCGCCGGGGATTTTGAGACTGTGCGGCGAGAACTGATCTCCGAGTTGCATTCGGAAAACCGCATGCCGGGCGAACCGGACCTGCGCCTGCTGGCGCAGCGCTACGCCAGACTCTTCGCGCTGCGCACGGACAAGCCGTTTCCTGAGACCCCGTGGGAAACCCTGCGGCAGAGCATTGAGGCTGTATTCCGCTCCTGGAACCGCGCGCGGGCCATCGCCTACCGTCTCGAGCACGATGTCCGCGGCGGCGACGGCACGGCCGTTACGGTGCAGGCAATGTTTCCATCCGAGGTGTCGGGCATTGTATTCACAAACAACCCGGCCAACCTGCACGGGCAGGAAATCATCATCGAGTCCGCCTATGGCCTGGGCGAGTCGGTTGTCAGCGGCGACTTGCATCCGGACTGCTTCACGCTTGACCGCCCAACCCTGACCATCAGCCGCCGCGTAATCAATCACAAGGCGCGTCCAATCACCGCGCTCGGGGATGCGCTCGCAGCACGCAACCCGGATGCACCGTCTCTGACCGACGCCCAGATTCAGGAGCTGGCACGCTTCGCGCTCGCGACGGAAAACTGTTTTGGCAAACCCATGGACATCGAGTTCGGCTATGCGGAGGGGCAGTTCGCCATCCTGCAGGCGCGCCCGTTGCGCGGTTTGGACGTGCTCGAAGATGCTGAACTCGGCCGCAAGGAAGAGCTGTACCGGTTGCGCGAGCTGGCGGGCCCGCGCCGGCAGGTCTGGGTGGCGCACAGCCTTGGCGAAACGCTCCCGGCACCCACGCCATTGACGTGGGACATTGTGCGCGAGTTCATGAGCGGGCGCGGCGGAATGGGCCGGATGTATCGCGCGCTCGGACACCGCCCCGCCGCACTGGTCTGTCGCGAGGGATTCCTCGAATTGATTGCCGGGCGCGTGTATGCCGACCCGGATCGTGCCGCCGGATTCTTCGGGGCCGGTCTCCCGTTCTGCCATGACCCGGACGCCATCATCCGGGAGCCGCGCCTGCTGGACATCGCGCCGGCCACCTTCGCCCTGTCGCGCGCCAACGCCCTGCTGCTGTTTGAATTTCCGCATATGCTGCGGCGCATCTGCACCGGCGCGCGCCGGATGCAAACCATGCGCCAGACGGCCGTGACTCGTTTTGAGCAGCAAGTTCTGCCGCCGTATCTGGACTGGGTGGCGGCCAAACGCCTGCAAAAACTGGAAATGCTTTCCACAGGCGAAGTTCACGCCGAGTTGCTGGCACGCATCTACCGCGTACTCCATGAGTTCGGCGGCGAATCGCTGCTTCCCGGCTTCTTTGGCGGACTGGCCAACGCCTCGCTCCACGGGACGCTCAAGAAGTTGCTGGGGGCGGAGTCCGGCACGCAGCTGGCCCTCACGCTCACGCAGGGATTGGAAGGCGAAACAACCATCGAGCAATGGGGCGCTTTATCCGATGTGGCGCGTGGCACACGCACGCTCGAATCATTTGTCGAAGCGTACGGTCACCGCTCGGTCGAGGAAATGGAACTCTCCCGTCCGCGCTGGCGTGAGAACGACGCCTACCTACGGCATCTCATCCCCCTGTATCAGGATCCGGCCGCGCGCCAACCGCGCGAACTGCACCAGCGCAATCTGCAGCGCCGCGTCAGCGCCGAGCAGGATCTCCGCGCCACCCTGCGGCACGCGGGTGGCAGCTGCCTGTATGAAAGCGTGCGGGCGGACCTAGCCGATGCCCAGCGCCTGCTGCCCTACCGCGAGGCCGGGCGGCACTACCTGATGATGGGATACGAAACCATCCGGCTGGCGATCTCCGAACTCGCCCGCCGCTGGAATCTCGGCCGGGACATCTATTTTCTCCGGCTGGAGGAACTCGCCACCTGCGAACAGCGCCTGGATCAATTACACCCGGTGATTGCCAGCCGCAAACTCCGATGGCAGTCGGCCCAGCGACTGGAGCTGCCTGCGGCGATCGATTCCCGCCAGCTCGACGCGTTTGGCCTGCCGAAGCCGTATGACATCACCCGGGAAATCCAAGCCAAGCCCATCGCCACCGGCGTCGCCACGGGCACGGCACGCATCGTATCCAATCCGCTGCAGGCACGCGATCTGCCACACGGCTCCGTACTGGTCTGCCCGTTCGTTGATCCGAGCTGGACCGGACTTTATGTGCGCGCCCAGGCGCTGATTGTGGCGCGCGGCAGCATCCTGAGTCATGCCGCCATCGTCGCGCGCGACTTTGGCATCCCGGCGCTGGTCTGCCCCGACGCCACCCGCCGCATCCCGGACCGGGCCATGTTGCGCGTGGATGGCAACCGCGGGCGAATCACATTTGTGGAGGGGAACTGACATGCCGGATGCCCCCGATTATCTCTGGATCACAAATGCCGCAGACTGGCTTTTCGGGTGGCTGCTTTTTTTGCCGCGTGACCTGACCCTTGTCGGCGTCGCAATACTCATGGCTGCCGCATGGGTTGTGGCACGCAAATGGACCACGGATCAGGAATGGCTGCATCGCGCCGTGATCGATAGACGGCGGCTAACGCAACTGCGCCGGGAAGCACGCGAACGCGGCGACACGGAAGCGGCCGAACGCCATCACAGTGTCATCACGCAAATCCGTCACCTGGCCTACCGGCGTTTTGCAGGCCGCGCGTTTCTGGCCGCGCTGCTGCCGGCGGCGCTGCTCACCATCTGGGGCTCTGATCGTCTGCTGTACGTTCCGCCGCGCACCCGCGAGCCGGTCGAACTGCGGGCCATCCTGCCGCATGCCGCCATCGGCCAGATGGCGCACCTGGCGCCGGAGCCGGGGCTTGGGGTCACCGACGGATGGATTCAGCGTGTCGTGGAGCACAGACCGGTTGCGCCATCCTGCGCCTGGGACAGGCTTGGCATGTGGATTGGCCGCGTGTTTCGCACCCCGGGGAGCCGCGCCGCGACAGCCGCAGCCGAACAGCCGGGGATGGTGATCTGGCACGTGGTCGCCCACGACACAGAACCGCACCTGCTGCAGCTCCGTTACGCCGGCCGCACCTACAGCATTCCCTATCGCGCCGGCAAGCGGCAATACGAGCAGCCGACCCGACTTTTCGAAAACGCACCGCTGCAGTCCATTGAGGTTGTGCTCACACCGCGGCGCCTGTTCAATCTTGTCGGAGGGTTCGACTTTCTCAGGCTGCCGCCGTGGCTGGTGGTCTGCCTGATCCTGGTGCTGCCGTTGATCCGGCTCCTGCGAACCATCTTCCGCATTGTCTAAACATATTTTGCGTTTGAAGACGCACGCGCCTCACCCTGCATTCCGTAGCTCTCCCGCAATAACCCGCGCGGGAGCTCCTTGATGAAACGCGAGGGTTTGCAGAAAAAGACGCCGCCATCCCGGGTGCGGCGCATCTCCGGGGCGCAGAGGCAGAGCTCGTCCCGCGCGCGCGTTACCGCCACGTAGAACAGACGCCGCTCCTCGGCATCATCCCCCGACTCGCCCAGCGTACGGCTGGACGGAAACATCCCCTCCGTGGCCCAAATCACGAACAACACCGGCCACTCCATCCCCTTGGCCTGATGCACCGTACTGAGCTGCAGTTGATCCGGCGCGTCGGGTGTCTCGCGCCGGTCATACGCGTGGTCCACGTTGGTCAGCAGCGCCACTTCAGACAGGAACGCCGGCACATCCGGACTCTGCATGATCTGCACGGCCAGTTCCTGGATGTCGTCGGCGCGCTTGTCGGCATTTTCGTAAACCCGCTGCAGGTAGGCATGCAGGAAGCGATCAAAAAACCTGGCCACGATTTCGCCGCCGTTCCGCGCCAGGCCTTCCCGGTGAAATTCCTCCAGCAAGCGGTCAATGACAGACCAGTCGGCGCGCGCCGCAGGCTTGATCATCGCACACAATGCCGCCCGCTGTTGCGCATCCTGACTGCTGAACCGTCCGCCGAGCTTCGCCCAGTACCCTTCAATGGCCTTGGGCCCCACCCCGTACAGCATCCCCAGCAGGCGCGTAAAAGCCAGGTAATCGTTCGGCTGGCAGCAGACACGCAGAAACGACAGCACATCCTTCACATGTGCCTGCTCAAACACGCCCACCCCGGAGGTGATGGTGTAGGGAATCCCGGCACGCGAGAGTTCCATCTGCAGCTCGATGGAGTGAAAATGCGCCCGGTAGAGCACCGCCATCTGTCCCAGGCTGAACCCGTCTTCCAGGTGCCGCTGCACCAGACGCACCAGCGCCTTGGCCTGCTCATCGCCATCACGCAAAAACAGCACGCGGGGCTTGACGCGCGACGGCCGCGTGGCACGCAGCGTCTTCTGGAACTGCAGGGGATTTCCTGCAATGCAGGCGTTTGCCACCTCCAGAATTTCCGGCACGCTGCGATAGTTGCGCTCCAACTTGACAATGCGGCAGTCCGGATAGCGTTTCGGGAACTCCATGATGTTGCGGAAATCCGCGCCGCGCCAGCCGTAGATGGATTGGAAGTCATCGCCCACCACCATGACATTGCGGTGGTGCGCGCCGAGCAGGTCCACCAACTGCGCCTGCAGCAGGTTGGTGTCCTGATATTCATCCACCAGAATGTGACGGAAGCGCAGCTGGTAATTCCGGCAGACCGCCTCCTGCTCGCGCAGCAACCGCAGGCCGTTGACCAGCAGGTCGTCGAAATCCATGGCCCCGAGCTGCTGCTTGCGCAGCTCATACCCCTCGTGCACCCGCACAATATCCATGGGGTCTACATTCAGTTCGTCCATGCTGGCTTCGATCACATTCGCCACCGGCACACAGCGATTGGCGGCCGCGCTGAAGAGTGAGGCCAGGACATCGCGCCGGGGGAACTCCTTGCGGTTCAGCTTCAAAGCCTTAATGCATTCATCAATGATCGAGCAGGCATCGTCGCGATCGAGAATGGTAAAGTCGTGTTGAAAACCGATCCGGTCGGCATGGCGCCGCAAAAAACGGTTGCAGACGTGGTGAAAGGTGCCGCTCCAGATCCCGCCTGTCAGGCCGCCAGCCACCTCCCCGGCACGCATCATCATCTCCCGGGCCGCCCGGTTTGTGAAGGTCAGCAGCAGCAGGGCATCTGCGGGAATCCCCTGCTCTGCCAGGTAGGCCACGCGGTAAACCAGCGTACGCGTTTTGCCCGTGCCGGCCGCAGCCAGCACCAGCAGGGGGCCGTCAGCAGCCGTGGCCGCAGCCAATTGTTCGGGATTCAACAGTTTGTCGAAGGGGATCATAGGGTGGCTGCCAGGGGGTTGATGGTGGCTATTGGTTCCGTTGCATCGCGTTGGCAATCATCTGCCTGATGAAACCAGCAAACGGCAGCCCGGCCGCGGCCAGCGCGGCAGGGAAACCCGCGCGCGGCGAGAGATCGCAGTTGACATTAACATCCAACACATACAGCTGGCCTGCGGCATCCTGGCGCGTGTCGATGCGCGCATAGTCCTGGCATCCGCAGGCCTGCCAGGCACGACAGGCCAGTGTCTGCAGACGCGTCAAGGTGGGGAGATCCACCACGGCCGGTACGCGTCGCGGCGACACCAGCCCCGCAATTGTGCCCGGCTGCCACTTCACGGCATAATCAACCACATGCGGGCGATCGGCAGGGAACAGCGTGTAGTCAATCTCCGACACCGGCAAGGGGACGATTTCTCCGGCGCGCTCCATCACGGCCAGGTTGAATTCGCGCCCACCGATAAACGCCTCGACCAGCGCGGGCTGCGCGTATTGCCGGTGCACCCGGTCAATGGCCAGCACCAGTTGCGTGCGCGTGTCGTTGATCAACGACGCGGCGTCAATTCCCTCGCTGCCATCCGAGCAGAGGGGTTTTACAAAAAGCAACCCTTCCGGCAGCCCGGCAGGCGGCGCCTCTCCCACAGGCACGACCACACCTGCCGGCACGCGGATGCCATGTGCCGCAAGGCGAGCCTTGGCGATATGCTTGTCGAGCGTCAGCACGAGGCTTTCTGAAGTCCCCCCGATGCAGGCGCAGCCGAGCGCGCGGCAGACCGCCGGCACAAAATTACAGTCCTGCAAGCCGCCATCCAGCCGCTCAACCAGGTTGAACACCACGGGCCTGTCGTGAGCAGCCAGAAGTCCGGGGAGCTCCGTCAACCGGCGCACACCTGCCACGCGATACGGCACCTGCAGTTCGGCCAGGGCACCGGCCACGTGGTGCACAGCATGCAGCACGCCCGCATCCGAGAGGCCACAGGTCCCGGCATACTGCGGATCACCGGACGGCAGGTTATGGAGAATAAGGACCGGGCAACACATGCGGCAGATAATACCGTACGCCGCGCAACACCTGCCACGAAAAATTACAGGCCCGGGCCTGGCGGTCCATGCGGCAAAATCGCAGGACTCGCGGCCGGCGAACTCAGAGCGTCGGGCGGTACGGGTCAGTTGACGACTTCGTCGCACACGTTGTCAGCTCTTCCAGGTCGCGCTTGGGGACGCACGTAAAACTGAACAAATTGGGCTGGTGGATCGAAAATGGC
>JBAXVM010000086.1:0-10476 GCA_037129105.1 bacterium | reverse complement strand
AGCAGAGGGCTTCCACCTCTTTATTGATCAAGGCGCTGACGCTATGGACGTCAGACGCTTGGCTCGCACGTATTGCCCGTCCTGCAACGCCGAGCCGCCGGTCCGCAGCGCGAGGAATGCCTTTTCTGGAACAGTGCCGCTTTCATGCATGGAACTCATTTAGCAAGAGCCCGCGCCCACACGAAGACCAGGTGACCGATGATTTTTAAGTCAGTAACCGATGTCTGCGCTCAAAGCAGCTTTTTGCAGCTAGGCGGGGTGCTGCCGGACGACCCGGTATTCGTGAAACTCGAAGGACTTAACCTCGCCGGCTCAATCAAGCTCAAGACAGCTCGAGCGCTGCTTGCGGATCTTGAAGGCCGCGGCATCCTAAGGCCTGGCAGCGAGATCATCGAGTCCAGCTCCGGCAATATGGGCATTGCGCTGGCGATGGCCAGTGCGGCAGCAGGCTACCAATTCACCTGCGTGTCCGATCCGAATATTCTGCCTGCAACGGCGCGGGTCATCGAAGCGCTCGGCGCTCGCCTCATCACAGTGACCGTCAGCGCCGAAGTGGGCGGCTATGTGCAGACACGGGTAAATCTGATCGCACAAATGATTGACGAGAATCCGCGTCTGGTGTGGCCTAACCAATATGCGAACCCGGCGAATTCTGCCGCTCACTACCAGACGACTGGCCCTGAAATCCTGGCCCAGTTCCCCAAGGTCGATTGGGTTTTCATCGGCACCGGCACGACGGGTACCGCCATGGGTTGTGCCCGCTTTCTCAGAGAACACTCACCCCACACCAAGGTCATCGGCGTTGACCCTGTGGGGTCAGTCACCTTTGGCGGGACCGCTGCACCCCGGTTTCTTCCCGGCATCGGTTCCAGCAAGCGACCGGCATTGGCTGATGAAAGCTTACTGCACGGGGTGCTGCGGGTAGGCGAGCGAGAGACGATTGCCATGTGTCAGGATTTGGCACGCCGGCACGGCCTGTTGCTTGGAGCCTCCAGCGGCACCGTACTGGCCGCCATCAAGATGAATGCGGCGGCCATCCGCGTGGGCTCTACCGTGGTCGCGATAGCCGCCGATTTCGGCGAGCGTTACCTGGATACGCTCTACAACCCACAGTGGATTCACAATACTTACGGACCCGTGAGTCCTACTTAGAACCCCGCCCAGCGGGTGATGGTCAACGAATCCCGCCTGCAATCGGCAGCAACCGGCCGTTGCCGCCCCCCCAACGTGCGGCGGCAATGCTCACGGACTCCGCTTCAAGAGCACCGCCTCGTTGCGTGCCATTGCGGCGCCCGGACCGGGTAGGCGGTCAGGGGTCTGGCTAGCCCAGCTGCCGGTCTG
Source organism: bacterium (assembly GCA_037129105.1). Taxonomy (GTDB): domain Bacteria; phylum Verrucomicrobiota; class Kiritimatiellia; order RFP12; family CAIWXQ01; genus CAIWXQ01. Next base: position 9,135 of record JBAXVM010000086.1, on the reverse strand, counting down.
CCCGAACACCCAGTGACGTCAGCTTTGGGTGCAATTTCATAAACAATCCGGCATGTCCTATACAACTATAGGTAAATGCATCATATTCTGAGCCCGAGAAGGGGGTCCTGACGCAGCCGTCATCGGGCAGCGTATCAACAGCGGAACCTGCGTCACTGATACAGCGGCGCCTAGGCTGCCCCCCCGCCTCCAATCGAGTAAAACCCGCGCGACGGAGATCCCTCATGGTTGACGCTTGCATCACATCGACACCCGTCTACGAACAGGCCAGCACTCGAGTGGCATCGGCCGTAACTTGGTCGGCCGTGGCCGGAGCCCTTCCGCTGCCCGGCCTTGACCTGCTGATTATAGGATTTGTACAGGCCCGCCTGATCCGCGACCTGTGCAGACTCTACGGTCACAAGGCCTCCGGCGAAGTGCTGCGGGGGGCCGCCGCCGTGATCCTGGGCGTAGCCGTGCCGGCCGGAATTAGCCGTTTGCTGTTTGGATCCGGCGTCAAGGCGGTGCCAATCCTGGGCACCCTCGTGGGCATGGCCGCCATGGCGGCGCTGGGCGCCTCCGCCACCTACGCCCTGGGCTTTGTGTACGTGCAGCATTTCGAGTCGGGCGGCGGACCGCTGAGCCTGGAGAAGGTCAAGGCACGGGTAAAGGCCCAGTTCCTGGATGACCAGACGGCCAACGCGCCCCCGAGCGCGGCCTGACCGACCACGCCCTGCGGAGCGCAAAGTGCGTCGCAGGGCTCTTTAAGCTCCCGGCAAGCAAAGGGCAGGGATGACTGATTCAAGTTCACGACCGTTATCCGCCCGGGTGGGCGAGACACTCATCCGCTGGCTGGGCCGTGCCCGCAGCCGCGGGAGCGCCCTGCGGGCGCGTGCCGAGCCGGTAATGGATGCTCTCCCCGGCTTGCTACTGGTGACGGGCCTTGGCGCCCTGAGTGGCACGGTCCTGGTATTCATCCTCAACCATCAATTGACCGCCGCGGCCACTATACCCTCGGTCGGCGTCGGCGTGATCTTTCTGCTCGTGGTGATCGTCTATCGGGGGACGCAGAAACTGGTGATCTCCCGCGCCGGCGCGCTGGTCGAACAGGCGCTGCACACGCGGCGCATCCGCGTGGTCAACGAGATCTTCCAGCTGACCCTTAGTGATACCGAGTCGCTGACGCGGGGCCGTGCGATTGACGGCATGACGCGGCACTACAGCACGCTCTCCCAGACGGTATTTCCGCTGGTACAAGGGCTGCAATCGGTCATGTTCTCCGTCTGCCTGCTGGTCTATCTGTGCTGGCTGTCACCGGCCGCAGGCGCACTGGCGGCAGCTGTTAGCTGTCTTCTGTGGCTTGGCACCGCCAACGGCTTCCGGCAGTGGATGGTGAAGGAAGACCAAATCAGCCAGTCCAGCAGCGGGCTCAGCCGGCTGACCGAACAGATGCTCGATGGCTTCAAGGAGCTGCGCCTCAACCAGCACAAGCGGCACAGTTTACGTACCGAGGTGGTCAGCAACTGCGCAGAGATCCGCGATCTGCGAGCGGACATTGCACACTTAATGGGGGTGGCATTTGCCCTGATTGCCGTGATCGGCTACCTGCTGCTGGGCGCAATAATCATCCTCTGGCCGATACTCTCGAAGCATCCCCTGGCGCACGGCTCCCAGCTGGCTACCGTCAGTCTGTTCCTGGTAGGGCCGATGCTGAACATGGGGACCCTGGGGCATCAAGTGGGGCTCGCCCGCTTCGCGCTGGGACAGATCGACAAGTTTGAGGCACAGGTCCTGGCACTGGCAAAGCCAGCCGCCGACGAAGTCGCGGTCCCAACCGTGTTCGAGTATATCGCGCTACAAGAGCTGGGTTACACGCATGCCTCGGCCAAGGAGGGTGCGCCTGGGTTTTCACTTGCCAACCTCAGCCTGGAGTTGCGCCGCGGGACGATTACATTCATCACCGGGCTGAACGGCTCCGGCAAGACCACCCTCCTGCGGCTGCTCACCGGACTGTACTCGGCCCACAGCGGCCACCTCACGGTCGATGGCATTGCACTGCCCGGCGATCCGGGGCAAGCCTACCGGGACTATTTTTCTTGCGTGTTTGCCGACAATCACCTCTTCAGCCAACCCTACGGCCTGGATGCGGCGGGTCTTGAGCGACTGAGTTCGCTTCTTAAACACTTTGACATAGCCCAGAAGCTGCCCGCGGATCTTGCCCACGGTTACGACCCCGCCACCCTCTCCACCGGCCAACGCAAGCGTCTGGCGCTGGCGCTGGCACTGGCCGAGGATCGCCCGGTGCTGGTGCTGGATGAGTGGGCCGCCGATCAGGATGCGGCCAGCCGCAAGGCCTTCTACACCACCGTGCTGCCTGCCCTCAAGGCTGAAGGCAAGACCGTTGTGGCGGTCACCCACGATGAACGGTATTTCGAGGTGGCCGATGTCCACTACGAGATCAAAGACGGACAACTTACCCTCGCAGGTGCGGAATGACTTCCTTGAAAGACATGAGATTCAACCGCCTGCCCATCGGTTTCATCTTCCTCCTGATGGTCGGGCTGTTTGCGCTAATGCTGTTCTGGAACAACATCGTGGTTAACGTGCCGGCCGGCCAGGCCGGCGTCATGTGGTACCGATTCTTTGGCGGCACGGAGATCAGCTCCCCACCCAAGCGCGAGGGGCTGCACCTGATCTTTCCATGGGACAATCTGCAGTTCTACAACTTGCGCTTGCAGCGCACCGACCAGTCGCTCACAGCCCTGACCAGTGACGGACTGGCGGTCAAGCTGGACATCTCTGTGCGCCACACACTGTATGCGCCGAACCTGGGTGTATTGAGCAAGACCGTTGGACCGGATTATGTCAAGACGCTGCTGGAGCCCTCCATCAATGCCGTGGCCAACGAAGTGGTCAGCAAGTACCGCCTGGACAGCCTGCTGTCGGATGAGCGGCTCGCGGTCCAAAAAGAGGTGTTGACGAGAGTGGCTTCGATGTTTGGCGTGGGTTCACGCGAGAACCACATGGCCAAAGATCTGGTCCTGATCGAGGACCTGATGATCACGAATGTGACGCTGCCGGAAAAGATCAAGAAAGCAGTCGAGAACAAGCTGGAACAGGAACAGGTCGCGGGTGAATACAAATACCGGGTCGAGCGCGAGAAACTCGAAAGTGAGCGCAAAGTGATCGAGGCTCAGGGTATCCGCAAGTTCCAGGACATCGTCACCCCGGCCATCTCCAACAACTACCTGAAATGGCGCGGCATTGAGGCCACCAGCAAGCTGGCCGAATCGCCCAACAGCAAAGTCGTAATCATCGGCAGCGGCCCGGGTGGCTTACCGGTCATTCTGGATGGGCTTGGCAAGGATACGGCCGCCAAACCGCAGTGATCGCGCAGCGGGATAAGCCGCCGCACCCAGAGCGGCCAAGCCGTCGCCGCGCCACCGCTCCGAACCTTAAACTTTTTTGACGCAGGAACGCCCATGTCCAAGCCCAACTGGTCCATCGACGGAGACACCTTCCAGGTGCTCCGCAACGCGGAAGAGCAGTACTCCTTATGGCCTTCGGCCCAGACGCCGCCCGGCGGCTGGACGGCCGTCGGCTCGGTCGGCAGCAAGGCCGAATGTCTGCAGTACATCGAAGCGAACTGGACGGATATGCGTCCCAAGAGCCTGCGCGTGCAGATGGGTGAGGACGCCTAAATCTAATGCGGTGAGCGGCGGCGTGGCTTCGCTGCTGGCCGCAATCCGTAGCGCCTGAGCGCAGCGAGTGTCCTCGGTCGGCGTCGGAACGACGCGATCGCTGATCGACCTGAGCACCTCTGGGCGGCCCGTCATGCACAGGCCGCGCCCCCTACCCCGGAAAAGCCGATGCCAACCTTGCGCCTAGAGAACCTAACTCGCAGACAGCTGCAAGCGGGCGCCGCAGCGCTGCTGGTCGGGTTGTTGCTCGCGGGCTTTCTGCTGCGCCCCCGACACGCCACCGCGACCACCGATTCCAGTCCACTGCCGGTGGTGACCGTCACCAAGCCCCATCGCGGCGCTTTGGACAGCACCGTCAGTTTCACCGGCACGATCAGCGCCCGTGACGACCTGCCGATCGGGGTCGACGGTGAAGGCGGCAGGATCATCGGCGTGTATGCACAGGCAGGCGACCACGTGCGCCCCGGTCAGGTGCTGGCCCGCCTGGACCCCTCGATAGTCGGTGCCCAGGTTGAGAGCCTCAATGCCAGTCTGGAAGAGGCAGAGGCGGCCGCCGGCCTCGCCCAGGCCGAGTTCAAGCGAGTTGAGGCCATCGCCCATCTGGGCGCGCTCTCCAAGGAAGAGTTCGAGCGCCGCCGCGCCGGCGCGACCACCGCAGCGGCTAAAGTTAAAGTGGCGGACGCCCTGCTGCGCGAAGGTCGGGGACGGCTGGCCCGCCTGAATGTCGTCGCCCCGACCGCCGGACTGATCCTCGCCCGTCGTGCGGAGATCGGCCAAAGCGCCGCCCAGGGTGGGGAGCCGCTGTTTCATCTGGCCAAGGATTCCGAGATTGAGCTGCGCGGCCAGGTCGCCGAGTTGGACCTGCCACAACTGGCCGTTGGCCAGACTGTCGCGGTATCCATCACCGGCATCGGCCACAGCTTCCCCGGCACGGTCTGGCTTATCGGCACGACCATTGACCCCCAGACCAACCTCGGTTTAGTACGGGTGCTGCTACGCCCGTCCCCGAACCTGCGTCCGGGCGGCTATGCACGCGCGCTGGTTACCGTTGACCACGCTGTCCGCATCGTCGTACCCCAATCCGCCGTGCTGTCGGACCCCACCGGCAGCTACGTGCTGATTTTGGACAAAGCCAACACCGTCAGCCGTCGTGCCGTTAGCGTCCAGGCGAGCGCGCCTGGCGGTCTGATCATCGGCAGCGGCCTGCAGGGCGATGAAGACCTGATTGCCATTGCAGGAGCTTTCTTGCGCGAAGGCGAAACGGTGCGTCGGGCACCCGCACACGCCGGCTAAGCTGTGAAAATCTCAGCCGCCGCCATTCGCAACCCCATCGCTCCGCTGGTGCTCTTTACCGTGCTGGCCTTCATGGGGTTTAGCGCTTTCAAGCGTCTTCCGGTCGATTTTATGCCGGACGTGACGGTGCCCGTCGTCAACGTGTCCATCAGCCAGCCAGGCGCGGCGCCGGTGGAAATCGCCCGGCAGATCCTGGAGAAGGTCGAGGGCGGGGTCGCCGGGGTCGCCGGGGTCAAGAACATAGAATCGCGTGCCACCGAAGGCCTCGCGACAGTCAGCGTGGAGTTTCAGGTTGGCACCCGCATGGACCGGGCCGTCACCGACGTGCGCGACGCCGTGGCGCGCGTGCGACCGGATCTGCCAGCAACCATCCTGGAGCCCCAGATCCAGCGTCAGGACAACAACGGCTCCATCGCGACCTTCGCGGTCAGCACCACCAGCCTGAGCCTTGAGCAACTCTCCTGGGTCGTGGACAGCACGATCAGCAAGGGCCTGCTCGGTGTACCGGGGGTAGCCCGGGTCAGCAGGTCCGGCGGCGTTGAGCGGGAAATCCGGGTGGACCTGTATCCCGAGCGCTTGCAGGCCCTGGGGGTGACCGTGGCGCAGATCAACGAACATCTGCGCACTCTCAACGAGGACCCACCAGGGGGCCGCGCCGAGATAGGCGGCAGCGAGCAGTCCGTGCGAGTACTGGGCAGCGCGGACAGCGCGCAGGCCCTTGGCGCCCGGCAGATCGATCTGGGCAACGGACGGGTCATCCGCCTGTCGGATATTGCTGCGGTGACCGACGGCACGGCAGAAATCCGCAGTCTGGCGCGCTTCAACGGCAGACCGGCCACCACCTTCGATATCTACAAGGCCCAGGGCTATTCCGACGTCGCAACGCTCGACGCGGCGGAGCGCAAGCTCCATCAGATCAGCGCCGCCAATCCGGACATCGCACTGCAGCGCATCTACACCACGGTCGACAACACCAAGGACTCGTTCGAGAAGTCCATGCGGATGCTGATCGAGGGTGCTGTATTGGCCGTGGTCGTGGTGTTCCTGTTCCTGCGCGAATGGCGTGTCACCGTTATTGCCGCGCTCGCGATACCGCTATCGGTGATCCCCACCTTCGCCGTCATGAGCTACCTGGGATTCACGCTCAATTTCATCAGCCTGCTGGCCCTGTCGCTGGTTTCCGGCGTGCTGGTCGATGACGCCATCGTCGAGGTGGAAAACATCGTCCGCCACATCAACATGGGCAAGAGCGTCTATCAAGCCGCCGTCGATGCCGCGGACGAGATCGGCCTGGCGGTGGTCGCGACATCCGCAACCATCATCGCCGTGTTCCTGCCCGTCAGCTTCATGCCGGGCTTCACCGGACAGTATTTCAAGCAGTTCGGACTCACGGTATCCACCGCCGTGTTCTTCTCCCTGCTCGTGGCGCGACTGGTGACGCCGGTGCTGGCCGCCTACGCGCTCAAGCGCTCCAGCACCCACGCACACACCGAAGGCGCCATGGGGCGCGGCTACCAGCGACTGCTGGATATTTGCATTCGGCATCGCTGGAAGACTCTGGCGGGCGGGGCATTGCTGCTGCTGGCCTCGCTGCTGGCCATCGTCGTTCTGGTCCCGATATCGTTCCTGCCCGCAGGCGATGATTCTTCCGCCCATTTGCACGTTGAATTGCCGCCAGGCGCGCGCCTGGCAGACACCGCCAACGTGATGGCCCAGGCAACGGCAATCCTGCGCCAGCAGCCGGAAGTGGTCTCGGTGGTGGAAACCGCCGGCGCCGACGAGGACAACCAGGTACGCACCGGCCAACTCCTGATCTCGCTGGTACCGATTGCGCAACGCAAGCTGAGCCTTACCCGGTGGAAAGAGTCGGTGGAGCCGCTGTTAAAGACTATTCCGGACGCTCGGATCTCCTTCAGCGGCGGCGGCGACAACGACATCACCGTGATGCTGGTAGGCGCCAACGGTGGGCTACTGGACCAGAAGGCACGCGAACTGGTCACCCAGATGCACGCTCTGCGCGAGGTGCGCAATGCCGGCATCAGCGGCGACCTGCCCCGCCCGGAGATCCTGGTAAGCCCGCACTTCGAGGTCGCCGCACAGCTCGGGGTCAGCGTGGAGGCCATCAGCCAAACGATACGCGTGGCAACCCTGGGCGATCCGCCACAACTGAGCGCCAAGTTTGCACTCCCGGATCGGCAGGTCCCCATCCGGGTGAGCCTGGTGGCGGCCGCGCGCCAGGACCTCTCGGTCCTGGCCAACCTGCCGGTTCCCACCTCCGGCGGCCGCAGCGTGCCGTTGAAAGCCGTCGCCGACCTCAGCTTTGGGCAGGGCCCCACTTCAATACGCCGCTACAACCAGGAGCAACGCGTGTTGGTCACCGCTGACCTTAACCACGGGACAGAACTGGGCGACGCCACCACTGCGATTCGCAAGTTGCCCGTCTTCGCGGACATGCCGCGGGACGTTCGCGTCGTCTGGACCGGCGGCGCCGAAAGCATGGACGAACTGTTTGGCAACTTCCTGCTCGCCGGCGGCGCCGGCGTGCTGATCGTATTTGGGATCCTCGTACTGTTGTTCTCACGGCTCTTCCAGCCAGTGACCATCCTGGCCGCCTTGCCGCTATCCATCCCCGGCGTTGCCATCGCGCTGCTGTACTCGGGTCACGCCATGTCGCTATCGGTCCTGATCGGCATGCTCATGCTGATGGGCATCGTGACCAAGAACTCCATCCTGCTGGTGGACTGCGCCATCGAGGGGATCCGCCACGGCAAGAGCCGTCATGAGGCGTTGCTAGCGGCCGGCGCACTCCGCGCCCAACCGATCGTCATGACCAGCATTGCAATGATCGCCGGCATGCTGCCGGTCGCCCTGGGCATTGGCGGCGGTGACACCTCCTTCCGCGAGCCGATGGCCGTGGCCGTGATCGGCGGCATCGTGACCTCCACCGCCCTGACGCTGCTGGTGGTCCCCGCGCTATTTACGGTGGTGGATGATCTGGAGGCCGTGCTGGGCCCGTGGACCAGGCGCCTGCTGCTGCCAGCGCCGCCGATAGCCGCCCGGACCGGCGCTGCTGCAGGCAACACAGAGGTGTGCACCGATGGACTTTAGCCTCATGTTCTGGGGCCATACGGAGCAGGGAACGGACCCGGCTGACAAATACCGCTTGCTGCTGGAGGCAGGCCGCTATGCCGATGCCCAGGGCTTTGCTGCGCTATGGGTGCCGGAGCGACATTTCCATCCCTGGGGCGGCCTGTACCCGAACCCGGCCGTGCTATTGGCCGCACTGGCCACGGTCACCTCCCGCATCCGTCTGCGCGCCGGCAGCGTCGTGGTGCCGCTACACCACCCGCTGCGGATCGCCGAGGAATGGTCGGTCGTTGACAACCTGTCAGGCGGCCGTGTGGAACTGGCCATGGCTTCCGGCTGGAAGGACGATGATTTCGCACTCGCTCCCGAACGCTACGCCAAACGCAAGAGTGACATGGTGAAGTCCATGGACACGGTGCAGCAACTGTGGCGTGGCGACACCGTCCAGTCCGTCAACGGCAGCGGGCAACTCGTCGAGTTGCGGGTCCAGCCACGCCCCATTCAAGCCGAACTCCCTTTATGGGTCACCAGCGCCGGGTCGCTTAAGACCATCACCCATGCAGGCGCCAAGGGCTGTGGGCTGCTAACCCACCTGCTCGGACAAAACTACGCCGAACTTGAGCAGAAAATCGCCCAGTACCATGCCTACCGGCGCACCGCCGGCTTCGCCGGCCCCGGCAAGATCTCGCTGATGCTGCATACGTTTCTAGGCAACGACAGAAACCAGGTTCGCGAACTGGTTCGGGATCCCCTGTCGGCCTACCTGCTGGAGAGCGCAGAACTTGCGATCCCGGCCATCGCTAAGGAACAGTGGCAAGCCGCCGATGCGTCGCTCAAACAGCAGATGACCGCACAGGCCTTTGAAAGGTACTTCGATACCGCCGCCCTGATGGGCACGGTGGAGGACTGCCGCAAGCAGGTGTTCAAACTAGCCGCCATGGGCATCACGGATATCTGCTGCCTGGTTGATTTTGGCCTGCCTGTGGACACGGTACTGGCAGGTCTAAAACATCTGACGCAACTCAAAGATGCTTGCGCCGGGCGTTGAGCCGCGCAAGATCTGCCCCGGAATTCC
>JBAXVM010000085.1:0-10677 GCA_037129105.1 bacterium | reverse complement strand
GCGCCATCCGCGCCGTGCACAGCCTCGACGGCATGACCGCCGACTGGGCGCGCCTACCCTATGAAGCGCTGGCGCGCATTTCCAACCGCATCATCAACGAGGTGCGCGGCATCAACCGCGTGGTCTACGACATCTCCTCCAAGCCCCCGGCCACGATCGAATGGGAGTGAAATCCGCGGGTACGCGGATTTCACTGCGTTGCGTTCGGAACTCAGCCAGCCGCGAGGCGGCACCGCGAACAAACAGAGGGGCAACTTAAAATCCTCCGCGCTCTCCGCGTCTCTGCGGTGGAAACTGAATTGAGATTCACCGCAGAGGCGCAGAGATCGCAGAGTAAGATTTTTGCTGCAAGGCATCAACCGAATCGCTCCATGAACACAAAACAGCGAAAGGAGCCCCCCATGAAGCATCTCCCTCTTTCCACGCTTCTTGTTGCCACCGCCCTTCTCGCCTCGCAGACCTTCGCCGCCGTGCCTGCCCTCCCCCCGTCCGTCCCCGTCGCAGTCTCGAACAACACCGCCTTTGCCTGCGACCTCTACGCACAGCTCAAAAGCCAGGAAGGGAATCTCTTCTTCTCGCCCTACAGCATCTCCACGGCGCTGGCCATGACCTACGCGGGGGCGCGGGGCGAGACAGCCGCGCAGATGGCCAAGACGCTGCGCTTCACACTCCCGCCGGCTGACCTGCATCCGGCCTTTGCCGCGCTGTCCGCGCAGATGCACGCCGTGCAACAAACCGGCCAGGTTCAGCTCAGCATCGCCAACTCCCTCTGGCCGCACAAGAGCTACCCCTTCCTCGAAGACTACCTCGCGCTCGTGAAGAAGAACTACGGCACCACCATCACACCCGTGGACTTCGCGAAGGAAGAATCCAAAGCCCGCGAGCAGATCAACCAGTGGGTGGAGGAAAAGACGCAGAAGAAGATTACAAATTTGATTGGCGCACCGCTTGATGCGATGACGCGGCTGGTGCTGGTGAATGCGGTGTATTTTAAGGGGAAGTGGGAGAGTCCGTTCGAAGCCGCGAACACCAAGAATGCCTACTTTCATAGACTGACCGCCAAACCTGTGCTCGTGCCCATGATGACGCAGACCCGCAACTACCGATATGGCGAAGACGGGCGTTTGAAAATTGTCGAATTGCCTTACAGCGGCAAAGAATTATCCATGCTGGTGCTTGTACCTGCCAAGGATATGACCCTCGAAGATGTTGAAAAGGTCCTGTCCGGGGATCGTATACTACAGTGGCGCGAGCGGATGACTGAATGCCAAGTGCAACTTTTTCTGCCACGGTTCAAAAGCACCTGGGGAACGCAATCACTGAAACCCGGCCTGCTCTCACTAGGCATGCGCGACGCCATTGACCCGGTAAAATCGGACTTTTCGGGTATGGACGGTCGGCCACATTGGCTGTGCGTTTCGGATGTGCTGCACAAAGCCTTCGTGGATGTGAACGAGGAGGGAACCGAGGCCGCCGCCGCGACTGCCGTATTAATGGCATTTGGTTCAGAAGAAGCCCCCCCGCCACCCAAGCTCTTCCGCGCCGACCGCCCGTTCCTCTTCCTGATCCAGGAGAACCGCACCGGGAGTATTCTGTTCCTGGGCCGGGTGACGGACCCGACGGTGCAGTAGCGCAGGATTACAGCGATCTCTTGATGCCGATGGACAAAACGAGCCGTTCGCGTTACAGTAATTTTGCGAGGTAGGTAATGATTACTCGACTTTTTCAGGACGATGAGTTGCCGTATTTCTGTTGGGACAGAAACCTTACGGCTGGCCAAATCCGGGCACAATTGCGCAGCGCCGTCGGACCGGAATGGTTACGGCTGGCGTCCTGGATCATGCGCGAAGCGGCTATCGCGGATGTCTGGTCCTTCCTTTCGCCACGCGAGGTCAAAGAACATCTGGAAGAACTCACCCCGTTTCTCCACAAGCGAAAAGAGTTCTGGAATTACCTGATCGGAACCTGGCATGAACTGGGAAGAGTCTAACGCGCTGACCGCGTTAAAGAAGGACTTTCTAAAAGCCTTTTTTGACCGCAGCCAGGCTTTTTTCCTGAGCGGCGGTTCGGCGCTGGGCATCTTCTATCTCCAGCACCGTCGCTCCTACGATTTGGATTTCTTTACCACCGACGAACACACCGAGTGGCATCTCCTCGATAACGAGGTGCGCTCCATATCCAGCGCCATTGTGCGCAATCTGCAGCGCGAACTTGCAGAGATGGCGTATCCTCAGTAACACCGCTGCCGACCCACAACCCCGCTTTACCACTTCAGCAAATTGGAGCCGCGCATGCACCCCATACGTCTCGTTCCGGTCCTCGCCTTTGCCGCCCTTCTCGCAGCAGAAATCTTCGCCGCCGTGCCGGCCATCCCCCCGGCTGTCTCCGTCGCGGTCTCGAACAACACCGCCTTTGCCTGCGACCTCTACGCACAGCTCAAAAGCCAGGAAGGGAATCTCTTCTTCTCGCCCTACAGCATCTCCACGGCGCTGGCCATGACCTACGCGGGGGCGCGGGGCGAGACAGCCGCGCAGATGGCCAAGACGCTGCGCTTCACACTCCCGCCGGCTGACCTGCATCCGGCCTTTGCCGCGCTGTCCGCGCAGATGCACGCCGTGCAACAAACCGGCCAGGTTCAGCTCAGCATCGCCAACTCCCTCTGGCCGCACAAGAGCTACCCCTTCCTCGAAGACTACCTCGCGCTCGTGAAGAAGAACTACGGCACCACCATCACACCCGTGGACTTCGCGAAGGAAGAATCCAAAGCCCGCGAGCAGATCAACCAGTGGGTGGAGGAAAAGACGCAGAAGAAGATTACAAATTTGATTGGCGCACCGCTTGATGCGATGACGCGGCTGGTGCTGGTGAATGCGGTGTATTTTAAGGGGAAGTGGGAGAGTCCGTTCGAAGCCGCGCAGACGCGGCAGGCGCCGTTCTTCATCGCGGAACAAAAGTCCGTCCAGGTACCGCTGATGTCACAAACGCACGAGTTCAAATACATGGAATACACGGAGGTACAGGTGCTCGAACTGCCCTATGCCGGCAAGGCACTTTCCATGGTCGTAATCCTGCCGGTGGGAGGGACGCCGCAGGAACTGGCGAAAGTCGAGCGTGTGCTTTCTGCCGAACGTCTGATTGAATGGCGCGCGCAGATGCAGATGCAGAAGATGGAGATATTTCTGCCCAAGTTCAAGGTCACGTGGGGCGCCCATTCGCTCAAGAATCCGTTGCTGGCGCTGGGCATGCGCGATGCGTTTGCCGAAGCAAATGCCGATTTCAGCGGGATGGATGGACACAAAGACTTGTTTGTCGCCGATGTCATTCACAAGGCCTTTGTCGCCGTGGACGAGGCAGGAACCGAAGCTGCTGCCGCAACGGCCGAGATGATGTGTCCGAGTGTTCCTGCGCCGACACCTGTCTTCCGCGCCGACCACCCGTTCCTATTCCTGATTCAGGAGAACGCCACCGGGAGCATTCTGTTCCTGGGCCGGGTGACGGACCCGACGGTGCCGTAGCGCGGGCAGGATGCGGTGAGCAACGTCGAACCGCTCGCACCGAGCCCAGTGCCGAGAATAATCATCCAAACCCTCGGCCGCATTCCGCCCTCGGCCCGGGGCGGGCCGGGGCTACTGTCCGTAGCGCGGGATCGCCCCGATCCCAGCGCACACAAGGCTCATCCAAGCCCTCGGTCGCAATCCGCCCTCGGCCCGGGGCGGGCCGGGGCTACGGAAGCGTCTCGCGCAGCACGACGCGCACGGGGAAGTGGTCGGAATAGCCGGTCAGGTAAGTGTCGCGGATTTTGCCAGTCGCGTCTTTTTTGCGCACGCGATGAAATGGCAGCGGATAACCGGCCGCGTCGCGTTGCGCCGGCAGCACAAACGGGCCGTAAGAGTTGGTCACCACCTGCCACGCAGAGGTGCAGGCGCCGTCCGGGAGCATGCCGCGGCTGACGCTCATGGAGTCGAACGAGTTCCAGACGCGGTCCTTGCCATAGTAGTACGTGCCGCGATTCGTAGTTGTCAGCATGCCGGAGAGGTTGTAGAGCACGGCATTGCAGTTTGTGGCAGGTGTGCCGCCCGGATTCCACAGCACAAACCCGGCATCGCGCGTCAGGCTCGGCGCGTCAACATTGTCGTTAAAATCACCCAGCGCGACAACGGCTGCGGCCGGGTTCCCGGCCAGCCGTTGCGCGACCTCGCCGCGCGCGGCCTGTGCTTCTCGGGTGCGGATCCGGACGTTCTCCGCCGGTGGCCCAATCCACGACTTCCAGTGGTTCAGGCAGACGGTCAGCGGCCGGCCGCGGATATCGAAACGCGCAATCAAAATGTCGCGCTGCTGCGGCACCGGCGTAATCCAGTTGGTCGACACGGGCACAAACCGCGCCAGCATGGCCACGTCAATACCGCGCCGGTCTTCCCCCTCGCGATGCAGGATCACCGGCAGGTCGAAGCGATGCGACTCGCGCAGCACGCGGGACAGATCCTCCAGCACGCGCCGGTTTTCCACCTCGATCAGGCAGAGCACATCCGGATGCATGGCGGCAATGACTTCGGCCAGATGTTCGATCTTCATCGCATACCGCGCCGGCGTCCAGCGCGCCCAGCCGGTCGGCGTGTAGTTCGTGGCACCCGGATTGGCTGGATCACTGTACGGATCAAAGAAATTTTCCACGTTCCAGCTCGCAACCACGAGCTGGTTGGTGGCAGGCGGCGGCGCGGCGGCGGCACGCGCAACCGTCAGCAGCAAAAGTATCAGAATGATTCGCATACCCATTACAGCAAAAGGCTCGTTGTTTGTGCCATACGTGCATGGTATAGTTAAGCCATGCCTTCGCACAATGACATAAACTTGCGTAGTCTTGCACTCGCCTGCGAAGTGGTGCAACGTGTGGACGCAGACCCGCGGCACGAAGCCTTGGTGCAAGCCAGAAAGCGATGCACGCGATGGTTGCAAACGGCGCCATGCGCGGACTTGCTAGCGTGGAATAAGATATTGCGACAACCTTGGTCTGCCGTGCGTGCCGTTCTACTCGATCCGTAAGAAGAAAGGGATTTTTTACCACGAAGGACACGAAGAACACGAAGAATTCGTTAATCGCGATAGCCTTCGTGTTCTTCGTGTCCTTCGTGGTGAAAATTTTGTTTTCTAAGCTTTTCGCCTTGCGATCACAACTCACCCAAAGATCTGCGTAATCTGCGGACACCAAACCGAACTCTGAAACCCAGTAAATGGTGCCACGCCAATTTCCGGGGGGTAAGATTGTCTGACCCTCTCGCACCTGCCGGTCACGACAACTTCACATGCGCGAACTTCATGCCAACGGCCAGGAACGCCAGCAGGCCAAAATAGAGACCGGTCATCACGAAGCGACGCGCCAGCGCAACCTGATAATACTCTGTCTTGCGATTTTTGAAGCACTTCCACATATGCGGCGCCGACGCCAGGACGACAAACACCAGCACCAGGTTCGGGTTCATCACCAGCAAGCCGATCGCAATCGCCACGCCCGCGACCCAAAGCCAGAACGAGATGGCACCAACCACACGACCGCCATCCAGAAAGCCGATGGGAATGAGGTTAAACAGGTTTAGAATAAAACCGGTATAGGCCAGCGCAGCGTAGAGCGGCTCGCCAGTGATGGCATACAACCCCCAGCAGGCCACTGCACCCAGCGTGCCCAGCAACGGACCGCCCAGGCCGATCTGCGCCTCGATCCAGGCATCGCGTGGCGCCTCTTTCATGGCGATAAAGGCGCCCATGAACGGAATAAACACGGGTGCGCCCACATGCACCCCCACCCTCCGCGCGGCCAGCAGATGTCCGCATTCATGCACCAACAACAGCAGCACAAACCCCAGCGCAAACTTCCATCCCCACATCATCGCATACGCGCCGACGGAAAGAACCATCGTACCGCCGGTCTTGAGCACCAATGGAAAGAACTTCAGGATGGGGATGATCAGAAATTTGAGCTTCGCGAAGAATTTCACGATCACGATCAGCGCCACAACCACCACGCCCAGGGCTTTTTTCACACGCCGCCAAAGCGACTGCTTTTCGCCCCATGGCTCATAGCCGGAAGGAGAACGTTGCCCATTATCGCTCTGACCAAATAGATTCATGTAAAACGGTTATAACTCCCCGACACCCTCGCCTGTTACGCATGCATTTCGCGGCACGCGCAATGCAGCGCCAGGCTCGGCGTGGCATCCAGTGACAGCGCCGCCGGGCCGCGCACGCCGCAGCCGGCGCCGGCCAGGCCGGCGATCATGGCGGCATTGTCGCCGCAATACTTCGGCAGCGCCAGCAGCAGCCGCACGTGCCGGCTTTCCGCCACTTCCTGCAGGCGCACCCGCAGGCGGGCATTGAGCGACACGCCGCCGCCCACAGCCAGGCAGCGGTAGCGGCCACCGCGCAGCGCGCGGTCACAGCGATCCGCCAGCGCGCCCACAATCGCCTCCTGATAACTGGCCGCAATGGCGTTCACATCCTCTGGCCCAGCCACCGGGTGGTTGCGCAGATGATACATCAGTGCGGTCTTGAGTCCGCTGAAGCTCACGCAGAGTTCCGCCCGTAAGTCGCCGGAAACCAGATGATGCCCGGCGCGCACCCGTCCCTGCGGAAACTTCAGATCGACCCGCGGCGTCGCCTGCCGGGCCGCGCGATCAATGGCCGGACCGCCGGGATAGCCAAGGCCCAGCAGTTGGGCGGCCTTGTCAAAGGCCTCGCCCGCGGCATCGTCCAGCGTCTGCCCGATGACACGGTAGACTCCGGGCTGCGGCGTATCCACCAGCATCGAATGGCCGCCGGACACCACCAGCGCCAGCATGGGATAGGCTTCCTCCGCGGCGGGTGCACCAGGCGTCAGGAAGACGGAATGAATATGCGCCTCGATGTGGTTGATGCCAATCAGCGGCTTGTTCAGGCGTAGCGCCAGCCCCTTGGCCGCAGCCAGCCCGACAATCAGCGAACTGGCCAACCCCGGGCCGTAGGTGACGGCGATGGCGTCGAGGGAGGACCAGTGTAGCATGGTTGGACGGTCGGTCGGTGAGACGGTCGAACGGTCGGTCGGTAGGACCGTGGAACGGTCTCGCTCACTAACCGCCCCACTGTCCGACCGTCTTACCGTCTCACCGTCCGACCGTCTTACCGTCTCACCGTCCCACTGTCCAACCGGCCCACCGTCCAACCGTGCATCCTCCATGGCCTGCACGATCACGCCCGGCAGCTTTTCCACGTGACTGCGCGAGGCGATCTCCGGCACCACGCCACCGTAGGGCTGGTGCAGCGGCACCTGGCTGTAGACCACGCTGGACAGCACGTCGCGCCCGTCGCGCACCACTGCAGCGGCGGTTTCGTCACAAGAAGTCTCTATGCCAAGTATGGTCATGGGGTCAGTAGCGCGGGCAGGATGCGGTGAGCAGCGTCGAACCGCTCGCCCCGAGCCTAGCGCAAACAAAGCTCATCCAAACCCTCAGCCGCAGTCCGCCCTCGGCCCGGGGCGGGCCGGGGCTACGCCAGTAGCGCGGGCTCGCCCCGAGCCCAGCGCACTCAAGGCTCATCCAAACCTTCAGCCGCAGTCCGCCCTCGGCCCGGGGCGGGCCGGGGCTACTTTTGTTTAAGAATCCGCACCCCGATCACGACATCGATTGCGCGGTTGAGCTGCTCATCGGGCACGTCCTCGACTTTTTCACGCGTGGCCGCGGGGTAGATCTCCGGCATCTCGGCATAGGCGCGCTTGATTACAATGCTGCGCCATTTCGAAAGCGGCACCTCGATGGAAATGTCCGGCACAATCCCTTTGCCGTGGATCATGCGCCCGGCCGGCGTGTAGTAGTGGGCTGTCGTGAGCCGCACGGCGCAATCCGGCCGCGTACTCAGGCGCAGCACGTTTTGCACGGAGGCCTTGCCAAAGGTTGTTTCGCCCACGATCACCGCGCGATGATGGTCCTGCAGGGCGCCGGCCATGATCTCCGAGGCACTCGCGCTGTGACTGTTCACCAACACCGCGGTCGGCAGATCTGTCAGATGCAGCGGTCCATTGGAGACATGGCGCTCCTCGGAACGCGTACCGTCACGGCCGCGCACGGACACGATTTCCGTCCCTTTGGGCAACAGCAGGCTGGTAACCTCCACCGCCGTGGCGAGCAGACCGCCGGGGTTGTCGCGCAGATCAACCACCAGCGCCGTCATTTTCTGATCCTGCAGGGACTGCAAAGCCTTGAGAAACTCGAGTGTGGATCCTTCGCCAAACTGCATCAACCGGATATACCCCACGCCATCACGAAGTATGCGCGCGCCCTTGACACTCGCGACCTTGACATCGTCGCGTAACAGCGTCACATCAAACAGATCGCGCCCCTCGCGTTCAATGGTCAATTTGACGGGTGAACCCTTGGCACCGCGCAGGCGGCGCACGGTCTCGTCCATCGAAATCCCCAGCGCGGGCTGGCCGTCGATCTTCACGATCTTGTCGCCGGACATCAGCCCGGCGCGATGGGCTGGCGCACCTTCAATCGGCGCGAGCACGAGCACGCGACCCTCCTTGATGCCCACGTGAATGCCGATGCCGGAGAAATGGCCGCTGGTGTCCTCGCGCAGTTCCTGATACTGCTGCGGCTGCAGGAAGCCGCTGTGCGGATCCAGCGAAACGAGCATACCGTCAATCGCGCCGTAGATCAGGTCGCGAAAGGCCTTGTCATCCGCGTACTGCCGCTTGACCAGCAGCAGCGCCTCCGTGAACACGGCAATGTCATCATACACCACATCCGTGCTGGCCGCCTCGATGGACAACCGGTCCGGGGCGTTGGTAACAATCAGCGCGGGGGTGCTGTTCGTGGCGATGCGCGCGGGAGGGGTGTTGGTGGACACCGGCTCTGCAGCCGTCAGCGCGAAGAACGGAACCGCTACGATGAAGGCCGGGAGAATCCCCACCTGCCACAGGCGGAGCGTCTTCGACCGCAAACCATTCAGTGAGTTGTGCATGGGTTGTATTGTCGCAAACCATTCGCCCGTAGCCAAGCAGATGTGTGCGTGGACGGCATAAAGCCGTCCCTACCGTTTCATCCCGCATTATGGACGGCTTTACGCCGTCCACAATACCCATGTCGCATCCAGGTAGGGACGGCTTTACGCCGTCCACATTGCCCATGTCGCGTCCAGGCAGGGACGGCTTTACGCCGTCCACATTGCCCATGTCGCGTCCAGGTAGGGACGGCTTTACGCCGTCCACGAATTTCCACGCTGTCCATGCTTATCACCTGACCGCTAAAATCCCGGACCATCTGTAATCCTGCGCGTTTGCCACCAATCCAGCCCGCACCGGATTCTGCAAAACATATTCGCATTTTTCAGAAAACGCCGCGCTCGTGCGAATGCGATGGTCAAAGTAACCGCTTTCCCATAACACCTGCCCATCGCCATGCTTGCGCCACCACGCAGCGAGGCGCCCCTTCAAACGTCGCACCAGCGCTGAAACACCTGCGGGGCCAGGGCTGACGACCAGATGAATATGGTCTGGCATCAGACAATACACGTATACGGAACAAGCCCCATCTGTTTGCAGGGAGACGATCTCTGCGACGACGCACTCGTTTGTCACGGTGGTGATAAAGACAGGACGGCGCGGCTTGACGCAGATGGTCAACTGAAAGGAGCTGTGACTGTTTGTGTAGTCAATACGCGAACAGCGCTGATAGCCGCGGAAGCGGGGGGTGGGCATATGTGCTTTTCCTTTCACCATGTGGACGGCGTAAAGCCGTCCCTACCAAGGAATATGCCCAATACGAGCTATATCTTACACACGCCGCGAAAGTATTTCCGAAAGCCTATTTGTTTAAATGCGCGTGTGCCGATATGGACGGCGTAAAGCCGTCCCTACCGTTTCATCCCGCGGTAGGGACGGCTTTACGCCGTCCACAAAACACACACCCAGGCCGCAAAAAAAATTATCCCTCCCCTTGTCCTATCAAAATCGACATCGTATTCGATTTCGATGCGCCAGGAGCATGCCGATCCCCGGCAGCAGCACGGCGCCGAGAAAGGCCAGCAGGAAGGCGTTGGTTTGTGCCGCCCACGCACCGATCGCGGCGTAGGCGGCGGAGATGCCGAGGTTGGCCAGCAGCAGCACGGGCGCGGCCTGTCGCAGCGGCAGGCGTGTCAACCCGGCAAACACCACCGACGCTTCTGCCAGCACCGGCACCGGGCGCAGTGCGGCCAGCAGCCAGACGCCCCAGCGTGCCTGCACCTGTTCCAGCAGCCGCATATCCGCTTCCCCGGCCAGTCGCGTGGCAGGTGTCCGGCAGAATCGTCCCAGCGCATAGCCGATGGCGCAGCTGATGCTCAGGCCCACAAACCCCACCAGCGTGCCTGCCGCAAACCCCAGCACCACCCCGCAAGCCGTCCCCACCAGACTCGAAGGGATGGGCGCGACAATATCCACCACCAGCAGCCCGCCCAGCACCAGCGCCGCGAGCGCCGGACGCTCCGCTGCACGTTGCAGAAACGCCTGAACCGCTGCGGTAAGCCCCTCGCCCCAAATCAGGAACGGCACAATGATGGCCAGCGCCACAACCAAAAGTAGCAGTGCCAGGCGCAAACCGCGCGGTGCACCGGTTCGCGCGCACTTGTCATGACCTTCGATTGACATGACGCCAGCATGCCCTCCCCCGCCCGCGA
>JBAXVM010000084.1:0-10834 GCA_037129105.1 bacterium | reverse complement strand
CGGAGGGTTGCCTTGCTATCACAACTCAACCAAAGATCTGCGTAATCTGCGGACAACAAACCTCATTTTGAAAACTCAGCAAATGGTGTCACGCTAGTTTCCGGGAGGTAGGGAGGCATGAGGGTGGGGATTGTCGAATCCGTCCTGCTGCTTACCTATAACTTGAATTAGCAGTGAAGGCCTTGGAAGCATCTAACCCGTTGATTTTGCGCGGTTAGTTCGAACGACACACCACCCCGCATTCCTCTGCGCCCTCTGCGTTTCCGCGGTGAATCCTAATTCAGTTTCCACCGCAGAGGCGCGGAGATCGCGGAGACTTTCAAGTTACCCGAGCGTTTGTTCGCGGCGCAGCCGCGCGGTTGGCTTGTCTGTAACCTGAACGTTACATAACAAGGACGGGTAAGGTCTATTCGGCGCGTATTTTTTCCAGCAGGGCCAGGACTTGTTCGCTGCGCTCCATCTCGAGTGCGTCATGGGCGAGTTTTTCGACTGTGGCCATGGAATGCAGCCGGATGGTTGCACGCACGGGCGCCAGCGCGTTGGCCTGAAGCGATAACGTGCGGATGCCCAGGCCGATCAGCAGCAGCGCCATGGCCGGGTCGGAGGCCATTTCGCCGCATACAGACGCCGGCTTGCCGTGTGCGCGTGCCGCGCCGACGACGGCGTGGATCAGTCGCAGGATGACCGGGTGGTACGCCTGCCGGTACTCCTCGAGCTGCCGTTCTTCGCGGCTGGCGGCGAACATGTACTGCACCAGATCGTTGGTGCCGATGCTGAGGAAATCAGCCCGGTTCAGGAACGGGTCCGGATTCATGGCCACGGCCGGGGTCTCAACCATGATCCCCACATGGAAGCGTTTGCGCGGGATGTGCTCCTGGCGGCATAGTTCTTCGACGACAGCCAGGATGCGCTCCAGATCGCGCATGGTGGCGATAAACGGCAGGAGTATCCGCACGGGCCCGCTTTCGGATGCCCGCAGAATGGCGAGCAGGTGGCGGCGCAGCAGTTCCGGCGTGCGCAGGAGCAGTCGCACGCCACGGATGCCGAGTTGGGGGTTTTCCTCCTTCGGCAAGGGGAGGCAGGAGAGTGGCTTGTCCGCTCCGATGTCCAGCAGGCGGATGGTCACGGGCCGTTTACGCATGGCGTGCAGGACGTCGCGGTAGAAGGCGGTTTCGGCTTCCAGGCTTGGCAATTCCGGGCAGGACATATAAAAGAATTCGGACCGCAGCAACCCGATGCCGTCGGCGCCGGCGGCCAGCGCCTCTTTCACCTCCCGTAACGCCCCGATGTTGGCTTCGAGCGTGATGCGTGTGCCGTCGCGGGTCTGGCATGGCTCGTGCGCTTGGGCTGGCTGGCGGGAGGCATGGGCCGTCAGGGGGCGGGTCTTGCGCGCCTTCTCATACCACGCCAGATCGTTTCCGTCCGGGTGCACGATCACCCTTCCTGCGTCGGCATGGAATAGCACGGTGTCGCCCGGATGAATGCGGGTGGCAGCGCCGGACACCTCGGTGAGCGCGGGGATGCCCAGCGACTTGGCGATGATGGCCACGTGGGAGACGCGACTGCCTTCCTCGATGATAATCCCCAGGATCTTGTCGAGGTCCAGCAGCGCGATATCGGAGGGTAGCATGCGGTCCGCAACCAGCACCACCGGCGTGGTCAGGCGCCGGAACGGATTGGTGCGCACGTGTTCGATCTCCAGCAGGTTGCGCAGGAGGCGATGCTGCACGTCCTGCACGTCGAGAAACCGGCTGCGCATGACCTCGTCCTTGAGGTTGCGGAACTCCTTTTCGATCCGCCGGATCTCGTTGGCAATCAGGTATTCCGTGTTGACCGCCTGCGTGCGGATCGTGTTGCGGATTTTGTCCAGCAGGTCGGCATCCTCCAGCAGGGCCAATTGCGCATCGAGGATGCCGGCCAAATCACGGCCGTTTTCGGCGGGCGCCTGTGCGCGCAGCTGCTCGATCTGGCTGCGCGTCTGCGATACGGCGCTTTCCAGTCGCAGGATTTCAGCGGCGACGTCGCGCACCGGAAACATGGTCTTTTCCAGCGCGTCGAGGCTGATCTGCCGAAGCAGATGGGCCTTGCCGAACGTCAGCCCCGGCGCAATGGTTGCGCCGGTCAGTTCCAGTCGTTGCCGTGCGGATGCTTTAGGCATGGAGCAATCTCCGGCAGGTGTCGAACAACGTGCCCAAATCGAATGGCTTGGTCAGATATTCGTCCACCCCAAAGACGCCCTTGCCGATCATCTTGTCGCGGTCCGAGTCGCGCGCGGTCAGCATGACGATCCGAATGTCTCGGCATTCCGGGTCGTCGCGCAGCGTCTTGCAGAGCTCCCAGCCGTCCATTCCCGGCATCATGACATCCAGGACAATCAGGTCCGGCCGGACCGCCGCGATGCGGTCAATGGCGGCATGTCCATTGGATGCGCGATCGACCTCGTAGCCGACCGCGGCCAGGTTCACGCACACTAGTTCGCTGATGTTGGGGTCGTCATCCACGACCAGAATGCGTTTCTTTTCCATGATTTCGCTACTTTGCTCCAGTGCCGGACAGTATACACGATTCAGCGATCTTCGTGCAGATGTATATTTCGAGTTATACCCCGCGCCATGGTCTTTTCCCGAAGCACCACATAAGCCGCGTTTTTAACCGCCAAGACGCCAAGACGCCAAGTTTCTCAGGCGTTGTCTCTTCGCAGGCGAAAACATCAATTTTGTTGGTCTTGGCGACCTTGGCGTTTTGGCGGTTGGACAAAATGTGACGCTTCAGGAAAAGACCATGCTCCCCGCGCGCTCCCCGGGGGCTCGGTGGCTATAACCATAGCGGCTGCGGGCCCGGCGCTTCGGCGTTCAACACGCCAGAAGCGAGCAACGCATCAAGTTGCGCCAGCAAAGCCTGTCTGTCGCGCGGCAAGCGCGCCTCCAGCGGCACAATATTGGAGGAGTGGTTGGCGCGAAAGACTGTGTTCGTGAGTTCCAGCTTGGCGACGAGGCGTCGCATTTCTTCGATCACGCCGCGCTCCGTGACCTGCTGGAAATGGCCGGCGCGCACAGCCGCGTGCAACTCCGTGCCCGGCACCGGGACCACGCGCAGCGCCGCAAGCAGGCGTGGCTGCATCCGGTTCAGTGCATCCGCCGTGGCGTCTGCATGGGCGCCGCTGCGTGTTTGTCCGCCAAGGCCCAGCAGCACCATAGCCGAAATTTTCAAGCCGCAGGCCTGGGCGCGCCGGGCCGATTCGACCATGGTCGCGGCATCCTCGCCTTTGCACACGCGCCGCAGCGTTTCCTCGTCGCCGCTTTCCAGTCCCAGGTAGAGCGTTTGCAACTTGCCGGCGCGCAGCGCCCGCAGTTCCTGGTCGGTTTTGTCTACAATCGCGCGGCCCGTGGCATACACGTTCACGCGGGCAAGTTCCGGCAACCGCTGTGCCAATGCTTGCAGAATCGCCTGCAGTTCGTCAAACGGGCGGCGCATGACATCGCCGTCGGCCAGAAACACGCGCCGCACCCCGCGGGCCTGGCGCGTTTCGGCGTCCAGCAGGTGTTGGATTTCGGGCATGGAGCGCCGGTGGAACCGGACCTGCCGGTACATGCCGCAGAAGGTGCAGCGGTTGTAGGGGCACCCCTGGTCAATCTGCAGGATTAAACTATCCGCCTCGGCTGGCGGCCGGAAAAGAGGATTGTGAATGGCGAAAGCTCCCGCTGGGCGTGTTGTTTTTGTAACGGCGGCGGGTTCAGCAGCCGTGCGTCTCTTCAACTTCGGTAGCATACCGCGGGACGCGGTGCAACTCAAGGCCTTGCGCACGCAGCAGTTCTGATGGCGACACGAATGCCCTTACGGGCACACTACGAACGGCGTCCTGCCGTTTCCAGGCCGTTTGTAGTGACGCCGTAAGGCGTTTTGGAGCCATCATGAGAACTGCTGCTGGTACGGGCCTTGCAATACAGGCTGGCGATCCGGCATGGGTGTGCCTTATGCTGCCTCCATGTCGGACAAGATCTATCTTTCGGCGAACGAACTGCTGCTCGACAGTTTTCGGTTGGGCCTGCAGGTGCTGGCGTCCGGCTGGCGGCCGGAGGTGCTGATTGCACTCTGGCGCGGCGGCACGCCCGTGGGCGTGGCGGTGCATGAACTGCTGCTGTTCCGGGGCGTTTCGACACTGCACATGGCGGTCAAATGCCAGTCATACAGCGGCATCGGCCGGCGCGGCGAAGTGGTGTTCGAGAACACGGAGGCACTGCTGGCGCAGATCCGCCCGGAGCATCGCGTGCTGGTGGTGGACGACATCTTTGACAGCGGCAACACGGCCCACGCCGCGTTGCGCCTGCTGGCGCCGCGCGCCGCAGAAGTGCGCCTGGCCACACTTTTCTGGAAGCCCAACGCCAGCCGCTCGGATCTGCGGCCGCACTACTATGTGCGTGAGACCGAAGCCTGGATCGTCTTTCCGCACGAGCTGGAAGGGCTGACCGCCGACGAAATCCGGCAGAAGGATGCGCAGCTGCACGAGCTGCTGTTTGGGGCGTAGCAGCCTGTCGGACTTAGCCTTCTAAAGGTACAAGCCAACGGCCGATCAGGCTGCTAGACTACCGGTTTGGCGCGTGGGGTTGCGGCTCGCGCGGAGCTGCCTTTTGTCACTTTGCGCGGCTGGGGCTCGGCTGCACCTGCCACCGGCTTGGCGCGCACCACCTCGTCCCAGTCGTAGACGCCGGCTGTCTGGCTGCCGGGAGGCACTACGAGAAATTCGGCTGAATCCCAGTTTCCGCTCAGCAGCGCCGAGATGAGCCGCATGTCGCCGGTCAGCTCCTCGCAGTTCTTTCCCGTGGCTTCGGCCTGGACGCGAAAGCGTTCGATGTGCTTGGCATCGTCAATTCCGGGCATGCGGATAAAGACGACATGGTCGTCGCCAGGGCGCGACGGATGCAGTGCCTCCCAGACATAGCGCGCGTTCTCCTCGCCATGCCGCTTGACCAGATCCGCATAGGCGTCGCCGTCGGCCGTGAACCCGCCGCCCTCCTCGGCCTGTCGAAGAAAATAGTCGCCGCGGTCGAGGTAGCCATTGGAGCTGAACCCCTGGCTGGGGTTGTCGCCGAAGTGTTTCCGGAAGGCGGCGCGGCTCCCCAGCAGGATCGTGGCGCAGTCGTGGGCGCGTGGCAGCACGAGCTGCGTCTGGCGCGCTACCAGGCCGACGCCCGCGTTGCCGCACAGGCCGAAGAGCAGCAGGATGGCCTCGTATTTCCGTGCGCCGTTTTCCGCGGCATCGATCCGCGCCTGCAGCAGCGTGCGCAGGGTGTCCGGCCGGGCATGTTCGCCGAGCTCCAGAAAATCCATGTCCACCACGTGCGAGCAGTGGGCGACACACGCACACGCTTCGCGCTGGAAAATGTTGCAGGCAATCAGGCGATAGTTCAAGGGTGACTGACGCTCCGAGTTATGAACACGGGTACATTCTGCACGGATTCTGGTGCGGTCGCAAGCCGGACCCGCAGCTGCCAGCAGTTCTCATTATGGCGACACGAATGCCCTTACGGGCACACTACGAACGGCTTATTGCCGTTTCTCGGCCGTTTGTAGTGACGCCGTAAGGCGTTTTGGCGCCATAATGAGAACTGCTGTGCCGTAACAAAAAAGATTTTTAGTCGTAAAAAATCTTTCGTACCGGGACACCGTCCGCTGCCAGTTCCTGTTTGATGCCGGAGATGGTAAGCTCGCCGGAGTGGATCATGCCGGCGATGATGGCCGCATCGGCGTGCCCTTCGACAAACGCGTCACGCAGGTGGCGAGCGCAGCCGGCGCCTCCAGAAGCTACAACCGGCACGCGCACCGCATCTGCAATGAGGCGGGTGATGTCGAGCTGGTACCCCCGGCGTGTGCCGTCGGCATCCACGGAGTTCACTACGATCTCGCCGACGCCGCGGTCAGCCGCCTCCCGGGCCCAGGCCACGGCGTCGCGTCCGGTGCGCTCGCGGAAGCCGCGGGTGGTCACCTCATAGCCGCTGGGGAAGCGAGCGCGATCCGGGTTCGCGACCGGGTCCATGCCCAGCACAATGCACTGCGCGCCAAAGGCCCGGGCGCCCTCGGCGATGATCGCGGGGTTCAGCACGGCCAGGGAGTTGACCGAGACCTTCTCCGCGCCGGCCAGCAGGGCGCGCGACATGTCCTCCAGATTGGAGATGCCGCCGCCCACGGCAAACGGAATGCGCACCACACGTGCCACATCGCGTACCATTTGGATGTCGATGGGCCGGCGCTCGGCCGAAGCCGTGATGTCATAGAAGACCAACTCGTCGCAGCCATCGTGGTAATAGCGTTCGGCCATCTCGACCGGATCGCCGAGGTCGATGTTGTTCTGGAACTTCACGCCTTTGGTGACGCGGCGCTTGATGATGTCCAGGCAGGGGATGATGCGGCGTGTGAGCATAAGGAAGGATCCAGGGATCAGGTTTCAGGTTTTAGTGTTCAGTGTTCAGGGCTCAGGGGGCAGGATTCAGGAGTCAGCGTTTGATGATCAACGACCCATTTATCATGGCGGGTATGTATTGCAAACGACCAGAAAGCGTAAACGGGATGACCGTGCGATCGATGATGCCTGCCGCCTGCCTCCTGAACCCTGAACCCTGAAACCTCTCTCACGCCCTCCCGTCCCACTTCGCGAAATTCTCCAGCAGTCTCAGCCCGACGGGGCCGGATTTCTCGGCATGAAACTGGACAGCCGCGACATTGCCGCGGCCGACCATGGCGGCGAAGTTGACGCCCGCATAGTCGGTGGTGCCGATCACGTCACTGGGATTGGCGGGTTGCGGGAAGTAGCTGTGCACGAAGTAGAAGTCGCGGTTGTCCGCGATGCCGTCCAGCAGCGGGTGCATGCGGCGGATGCACACCTGATTCCACCCCATGTGCGGCACTTTGTCGCGGCTGTCGGATGGGTGAAAGAGAGCCACGCGCCCCGCCAGGATGCCGAGGCAGGGGGTGCCGCCATCCTCCTCGGAGAAGTCGAACAGAATCTGGGTGCCGACGCAGATGCCCAGAAAGGGACGCCCGGCCGAGATTATTTCGCGCAGGACAGGTAATAGGTTCAGCGCCTGCAGGTTAGCCATGGCGGAGCCGGCTGCGCCTACGCCTGGAAAGACCACGTGGCTGGCCGCGCGGATGACAGCCGGATCGGCGGTGATGACGCTTTCCAGCCCCAGCGAGTCAAAGGCAAGCTGCACGCTGGTCAGGTTGCCGGCCTTGTAGTCTATGATCGCCAGTTGTTTTCCGGGCGCAGCCGTACGGCTATCACAGGTTTCGCGCCGACATATGGCTGGTTGACGATCCCCTGTGCCCATAACTGGCCTTCCGTTCATGATAAAACGATTTCCCTAACGTAGGAGACTGCCGTCTGGACGCACAGGCACGATCCGAGCCATTTGGCCGCCACGCTCCTATGCAAGGCACACGGGAAGTTTGGCTGTTTCGGTGGCGTAGTGTCAATCAGCAATTGCAGATGCGCCCGACCGGGAGCGATGATTGCGCGACAAAGCGCCGATGCGCAGGGCGTCACCCCATGGTCTTTTCCTGAAGCGCCACATTGGCGGCTTCCACCACGAAGATTCACGTAGTCGGACGCTGGAAATAACCGAAACTGTCGGATTTATTGAACTTCGTGCTCTTCGTGTCCTTCGTGGTGAGAATTCCCAACAGCTTCAGGAAAAGACCATGGGTGGTCAACGTGTCGCAAAAAAGGCGGTGTTGACGACGCCTGTGTTTTTCCGCATAATCGTAGCTTTCTTTACTTATTGGGTGGTTTGGCCCTGCGCACAACACTTTACGTAGGTGGATAGGTACGCGCCCAACGTTCCCGAGTGTAAAACACTACCATGGAGAATGCCGTGCGAATGATTACGCGTGTGTTTTTGTCTCTGCTGGCCTTTGGCATGACCGCTGGAATGGCGCAAGCCAGCGAAGCGGACCTTATGCTGCCGGACCTTAGTTCGGTTGTTTTCAAGGGCATGGGTGGTCTGAACGGACGCGAACTGCTGCTGGCCGGCATTGCTGTCTGCGTGTTTGGCCTGCTCTTTGGCGCGGTCCAGTTCATCCAGCTCCGCCGGATGAAGGTGCACCGCTGCATGAAGGATGTTTCCGACCTGATCTATGAAACCTGCAAGACCTACCTGATCACGCAGGGCAAGTTTATTATGGTCCTGTGGGCCCTGGTGGCCGTAATCATGGGTGTCTACTTCGGCTACCTGAGCCATTGCAGTTTGGGCAAGGTGGCCCTCATCCTGATCTGCAGTTTGATCGGCATTGCAGGCAGCTATGTGGTGGCCTGGTTCGGCATGCGTATCAATACCTATGCCAACTCGCGCTCGGCTTTTGCCAGCCTGGGCGGCAAGCCCTATCCCACCTATGCCATTCCGCTCAAGGCCGGCATGAGCATCGGCATGCTCCTGATCAGCATCGAGCTGCTGGTGATGCTTTGCATCCTGCTGTTTGTGGATCCCGCGAGCGCTGGCGCCTGCTTTATCGGGTTTGCCATTGGCGAATCACTGGGCGCCTCGGTGCTGCGTATCGCCGGCGGCATCTTCACCAAGATCGCGGACGTCGGCTCCGACCTGATGAAGATTGTGTTTAACATTAAGGAAGATGACGCGCGCAACCCGGGCGTGATCGCGGATTGCGCCGGCGATAATGCCGGCGACTCGGTCGGCCCCACGGCCGACGGGTTCGAAACCTATGGTGTCACCGGCGTAGCGCTGATCTCCTTCATCCTGCTGGCGATCCTCCCGGATGCCATCCTGCAGAAGGCGCTCCCCGGAGCCACCCAGGCGGAAATTCAGGTCCAGTTGCTTGTGTGGCTCTTTGTTATGCGTCTGGTGATGCTGATCGCCAGTGCCGTTTCGTACTGGATCAACGGGGTGATCTCCAAGGCACGCTTCAGCGAAGCCAAGGAGATGGACTTCGAGGTGCCGCTGACCTCGCTGGTCTGGATCACCTCCCTTGTCTCGATCGTCCTGACCTTCCTGGCCTCCTGGCTGCTGCTGCCTGACCTGGCCGGCGACAAGACCCTCTGGTGGAAGCTGTCCGGCATCATCACCTGCGGCACGATTGCCGGCGCGGTGATCCCTGAGCTGGTCAAGCTCTTCACCTCCACCAACTCGGCTTTTGTGAAGAACATCCTCAATTCTTCGCGCAGCGGCGGCGCCTCGCTTAACATTCTGGCGGGCTTTGTAACCGGCAACTTCAGCGCCTACCTGATGGGCATGGTGATCATGGGGTTGATGGCCATCGCCTACTTCATCAGCGGCATGGGCCTGAGCGCCATCATGCTGGCGCCGGCGGTCTTTGCCTTCGGCCTGGTGGCCTTCGGCTTCCTGAGCATGGGGCCGGTGACCATTGCCGTGGATTCCTACGGGCCTGTGGCGGATAACGCCCAGTCCGTCTACGAACTCTCACTGATCGAGAGCCAGCCGGACATCGTTCAGGACATCAAGCAGACCTTTGGCTTTACTCCCGATTTCGAAAACGGCAAGCACTTTCTCGAAGCTAACGACGGCGCGGGAAACACCTTCAAGGCCACGGCCAAGCCGGTGCTGATCGGCACCGCCGTCGTGGGTGCCACGACCATGATCTTCTCGATCATCATGATCCTGACGAAGGGGTTGGAGGCGAATATGGACAAGCTTACGATCCTGCACCCGCCCTTCCTGCTCGGCCTGATCGCGGGCGGCGCCATCATCTACTGGTTCACCGGCGCTTCCACGCATGCCGTGGCCAGCGGCGCGCACCATGCGGTAGAGTTCATCAAGGAGAACATCAAGCTCGACGGCACGTCGAATCGCGCCTCCACCAAGGATTCCAAGCGCGTGGTGGAGATCTGCACCATCTTCGCCCAGAAGGGGATGGTCAACCTCTTCCTCACGGTCTTCTTCAGCACGCTGGCAGCCGCCTGCGTGGACTCGTTCTTCTTCATCGGGTACCTTGTCGCCACGGCGCTCTTCGGCCTGTTCCAGGCTATCTTCATGGCCAACGCGGGCGGCGCCTGGGACAATACCAAGAAGGTGGTGGAGGTGGACCTGAAGCAGAAGGGCACCCCGCTGCACGCCGCTTCGGTGGTGGGCGACACGGTTGGCGATCCCTTCAAGGACACCTCTTCCGTGGCCTTGAACCCGATCATCAAGTTCACCACCCTGTTCGGTCTGCTGGCCCTCGAGCTGGCGATTGAAATCACGAAGCCCGGTGTGCGCCCTGGACTCGCTTTCGTCTTTTTTGCCATCGCGCTGTATTTTGTCTGGCGGTCGTTCTACCAGATCCGCATCCGCGATGAGGAAGTGACGATCGGCAAAGACGGCTGAGGACGGTGGGACGGTTTGACGGTCGGGCTGTCAGACAGTGTGACGGTTTCACCGTCCAACCGTTTAACTGTCCGACCGGTTGACCGCCAAGCCCCACCGACCTTCTCCTTGACCCTGTCGCGCGTGGCTGGTAATCTCCCACTTTCTTTACACCTCTGTCGGGGCGTAGCGCAGACTGGTAGCGCGTTTGCTTGGGGTGCAAAAGGTCTCGGGTTCAAATCCCGACGCCCCGACCATTTTTCAATGAAAAACCCCTGTATTTCAGGGGTTTTTTGTTTATCCAGCGGGGTGGTTCCCCTGATTTTCCCCTGTCGGCGGCATTACCTTCCTGAATTCCGCCTGCACATCGTCTGGATGGATGACGTCAGAACAAGCTGGTGGTTTATTCGTCCTCTTTTCCGCCTTCTGGCGACGATGGCCAGGTACGGCTCACCGGCGGAAACAGCATCATCCCCACGACGACCAGTAATACCACCAGCGTTAACCGGGAGTGGGTCAGGCGC
>JBAXVM010000083.1:0-10972 GCA_037129105.1 bacterium | reverse complement strand
GGGTTGCGTCCTCTGACGGAACTGGAGTTTGAAAAGGCGGTTCGCGGGCTGGACGCTCCCGAGGGAACAGACGTCGGGTTGTCCTTTTATGGTCTGCAGGAGGTAAACTCGGGCGACGCCTATGAACGGCAGGTGACGGTGGCCACGGACGAGGGGCGCAAGTTCAAGGGGACGCACGGCTGTGGCATCGCCGAGTTGCCGGCGGACTGGCCTTTCGCCGTGAAGGGCGGGGTGGTCTATCGCGGCAACTATTTGCGATATCGCAAATACTCTGGAGTGGGCCACCTGTGCACAGCCGGGCGGGCCTCCGATTTCAATCCGAAGGCCGACCGGTTTTCCGGAAACTTCGGCAGTCAATCCGATCTCTTCGCCGGCTGTCGCATCGCGCGCACGGCGCCGGCCGGCGATCCGATCGCGACGGCTACCCTCGCGTCGCGGTTTGACGCCTCGGCGGTTCGCCCGCTGGCGCGCCTGGCCGCACCGGTCAAACTGGACAAGCTGCTGGATGGGCTGGGTAAGCCTGTGGCGATCCTCGGCTCGACGGAAACCCTCTTCCCGGTTAATAGCCGGTGCCTCATGAAGTTTCAGGAGCGGGTGCTCTGGAACGGGCCTGCAGATCTGAGCGGCAAGCTCTACCTGGCGTGGGATGGCGAAGCGATCCTGGTCGGGGCCGAGGTCACGGATGATCAGCACCTGAATACGCAGAGCGGCGGCTCACTCTGGAACGGCGACGCGATACAGTTCGGTGTGGTCACGCCCAAGGGCGTGCATTGGAACCTGGCCGTAGCCTTGACCACGAATGGCGTCGCCGTGCATCAGTTCATGGGCGGCAGCGACGCGCTGTTCAAGGCGCTGGATTGCTCTGTGACGCGCGACGACAAGACCCGCATCACCCGCTACGGCGTGCGCCTGCCGCTGGCCGCCCTCGGCCTGACACCGGGCGACACCATTGGCTTCAATGCCATGGTCTGCGATGGCGACGACGCCACAGGGATGCGCTATAACCTCCGGCTGGCCCAGGGCATCTCCTATCCCTTCCGGGCCGACCTGTATCCGCGCTTTGTGCTCGGGAAGTAGCGCGTGGTGGCAGGGTATAGTACAGCGGGACCTGCGGGACCGCTGGTTTAGAGGCCTCTACAGGCGCTTCTCCCAGCGGGTGCGCAGCCCCCGCTGTACTGGACGGAACCGTAAAACAGCAAAAGTTCCAAATCAGGAAAGATTGTGCGCCCGTTTGCCCCCGGCCGTTGCTTTCTGATAAACTCTCCTGATGAACGTTCGTACGTTGGCGATGCAGTTGCTGTGCCTGACGGGTCTGGCTCTGGGGGAGAGCTTGGCCGACGATGGCGTGACGCGCTGGCCGGCCTGGCGCGGGGATGGCTTGGGGATCAGCCGGGCGGAGCGCGTCCCGGAATCCTGGAGTCGCAACAGCCATGTGCTCTGGCGCAGCAGTCTGCCGGGCGAGGGGAGTTCATCACCCATTGTGTGGGACGAGCGGGTTTTCGTCACTGCATCTACCGATGGCGGCTCGAACCGCCTGGTGCTCTGCCTGTCCGCGGCAGACGGTACCGAACGCTGGCGGCGCGCTTTTGCCACACCGAAGGTTCCAGTCACGGAAGCCAAGTCCGGCTATGCGCCGTCCACGCCCGCCACGGACGGCGAACAAGTCTACGTGTTCTTCGACTCGCCGGGGCTCGTCTGCCTCGACGCCGCCTCCGGTGAAGTGCGCTGGCAGTTGTCGCTGGGTCCGTTTCAGACGCCCTACAATATCGCCAGTTCGCCCATTCTCTACAGCAACCTGGTCCTGATGTGCTGCGATCACAACGGCGACTCCTTCCTCCTGGCAGCCGACGCTCGCTCAGGCGAGATTCGTTGGAAAACGCCGCGCAAGCAGGGACAACAGTACGGCACGCCGCTGGTGATCGAGGCCAACGGACAGCCGCAGGTCGTCGTCAACGGCGCGTCTGTACAGGCCTACGATCCGCGCGATGGGCATGAGCTTTGGGCTTGCCGCGGGCTGAATCCGGTTGTGGCGCCGAGTCCGGTCTGGGACGGACAGTGCGTCGGCGCGACCTCCGGCCGCAACGGACCCGCCTTGTGGATCGATCCATCCGGTAAGGGCGACGTCACTGAAACCCACGTGCGGATGCGTGTCGGCACGGGCGGCCCGTATGTACCGTCGCCCCTGGCCCTGCCCGATCTGCTGCTGCCTGGCGACGATGGGCACTTGCGACTGCGCGGCGCGGACGGACGCCTGCGCGCGGAATTGCGCCTGCGAGATCACTTCACGGCGTCCCCCGTCTTTGCTGGCGGGCGCATCTATTGGAGCGCCGAGAGCGGAAAGACCTACGTGGTCCGTGTCACGGCGTCGGCTGGCACAAATGCGGTCCTGACGCTGGCAGGTGTCAACGACCTGGCGGAGAAATGCCTGGCCTCGCCGGCCATCACAACCGAACGCATCTTCCTGCGCACGACTCAGGCACTGTACTGCCTGACGGGAACTGGCGGCGCTGCGCTTCCTGTGGTGCAGGGCGCCGGGGAAAAGGAATCTCTCGACGCCTTGCAGAAGCGCTACGAGGCGCATCCGGCTGTGGCAGGTGACGATGTGGTCGTGCGCCTCGACGTGATCGAGCGGTTGGCTGCATCCGCTGACCCGGCTGCGATTCCGCTCCTTGCCCGCGCTGCGCTGAACGATCCGCAGTGGGATGTGGGCGAGGCTGCGGCCAAGGCGCTGGCAGGCTTGGGCCGTCCGGCCATCCCGGCCTTGATCTCGCTGCTGGCGGCCAAGGAGTGGCAGCCGTATCTCAAGATCATTGCGACCGATACGCTCGGACAACTGGCCGCGGCGGAGGCTGTGACGCCCCTGCTGAAAGGCGCCAACGACCGTAATGTGCTGGTGCGAGCGCCTGCGCTGCAGGCGCTCGGACGCATCGCCGCGACGAATGCGGCAGAGACAGGCAAAATTCTGCCGGTGCTGATCTCCGGTCTGGCTGATCGCGAGGGGGCGGTGCGCGTGGCAGCCATCGAGGCGCTGGGGCGCAACGTGGCAGCCGTGGCTCCCGGCGCAGCGCGCGAGGCCCTGCTGCAAAAACTTGCCGAAGCCACGAAGGATCGGAATCCGCTCGTGGCCCAGGCTGCAGCCGCGGCGCAAAAGGAGTTTGCGTCAGCCGCGAGCGATGTCGGCGTCACGAACGCGCCTACTGCCGATATGCCGCGCAAGACGTCCGCAGCGCGCTGGTTGCGGGCCGGGCCTGTGCGGGTGAAGTTCCAGGACGGCGAACTGCGCTATCTCCAGGCCGGTAACCGCGAGATTGTCCGGCGCATCTATTTTGCCGTGCGCGACGAGCGCTACGATACGGTCATGCCGGAGTTCCGTGAGATTGCCGTGGATGCTGCGGCGGATTCGTTCACCATCCGGCTGGCGGCTACGTGCAGCAATGACGTGGCTGGTTTTTCCTGGACCGGCACAATCACCGGCACAGCGGACGGCAGGATCACCTTCCAGGTCAGCGGTCAGGCCGAGCGCGCCTGCAAACCGCCGCGCATCGGGTTAAACGTGCTTTATGGCGCAGAGGCGCTGGCTGATCAGAGCTACGAGCTGATTGGCGAGGGCGGCGCAATCACAAACGGCAGATTCCCGCGGCTGGTTTCCCCGAAGTCGCTGGCGGAAAGTTTCCGTACGCTGCGCTATCAGACGGTTGATGGCATGCAGGTCAGTGTCGGACTTGCCGACGGCAAGTTCGGCATGGAGGACCAGCGCAATTTTGGCGACAGTTCCTACAAGGCGTATAGCGGCATGGCATTCAAGTACATGAACGTAAAGAAAGGCGAACAGGGTGCACAGAATTTGACGCTCGAGGTCAAGGGCGCGCCAGCTGCAACGTCGGAACCCGTGGCCCATCCGCTGCGTGTGACGCTGGACAAGGCCATGCCCGGGGCGCAACTGCCGAAAATTGCGACGGCCTCCGGCCAGGGGACTGGCTTTCACGAGATCAACGGGAATCAGGCCAAATTGGCGGCTGCCGTCGAATTGAATTGGGGATTCAATGTGGCCATGCATCTGCCGGACGACGACACGCTGCTGGAGAACATCCCGGCGGTTGTGGATCAGGTGCAAGCGGTGCAAGCCTTTGCCCCGCAGGCCAAAATCCGGCTTGCGCCAGTGACCTTCCTTTCGCCGTATCCGCGTCCGGGGCCGGACGCGCGTTGTCGAAGCGCGTTCGGCGCGGCCTGGGTCGTGCGAATGGTGAACTGCCTTGCGCATGCCGGTGTGGCGGAGGCCGCGTTCGATGTGGGCGACGGCACGGCAGCCGGGACAGTGGGAGAACTGTCAAAATTCGCCGGGAGGCCGCTCCTGAGCGCGGCGATCGCAGGGAGCGGGTTGGCGCGCACAATTGATGTGCTGGCGATCGATGTTGATGGCAAGCGACAGATCTGGGTGGCGAATCTGACAGACCAGCGCCAGGCCGTGACCCTGGCCGGCCTGGGCGACGGCGCATCGCTGCAGGTCACGCACGGCACGGAGCCGGCATCCACCCAGACAATCGCCACCAGGGGCGAGATCGCGCTGGACCTCGAAGCGTATGAAGTATGCCGGGTATTTTAAGCGCCGTAGCCGGCGCCCCGGGCGGCAAAACAAATGGGCGCGCTTCAGAGAAAGACCGTGAGAATTGCGGTGACAAGCACTGCGGTGCTCTGGACATTGTCGCCCGCTTCTGCCATCCTCTTGTCCGTGCGAGGGCGGGTGATTATCCGCTATATGGGGAGCGGATTTGCTGACCGGCATAAAAGACAAATTTATCAGCGGCGGCCCAGACGCCATATCCACCCGGAGCCTGACGGCGTTTATTGCCCTGGTATACCCGCTGGTGGGCGCATTTGGCCTGATGCTGGCCATCGGCCCCGGTTACGCCAGCCCGATCTTCCCGGCCGCCGGACTGGCGCTGGCCGTGGCCTTGCTGTTTGGACCCCGGGCGCTGCCAGGGGTCTGGCTCGGATCGTTCGTCATGAACATGGCGGTTGCCCTGATGCACGGCACGTTGAATCCGGCTACCACGACCCTGGCGCTGCTGATAGCTGTCGGCGCGACCGCACAGGCATGGGCAGGATCAAGTCTGGTAAACGGCTGGCAAAAATCCGTCTGGCGCAAGCTGGAGCGTGAGCTGGATGCCTTCATTTTTCTGCTGCTCGGCGGCGTGCTAGCCTGTCTGCTGTCCCCCGCCGTCGGTGTGGCAGGACTGTACGTGACCGGCGTCATAAAACCCGGCGATGCTTTCTTTTCCTACTGGAACTGGTATGTCGGCGATACGCTGGGCGTGCTGATTTTTGCGCCGCTGCTTTTGCTGCTGCTCAGGCGCCCCGCCGAGGATCGCAGCGACCGTCAGCGCTATGCCTTCGTGCCGATGCTGGTGGTCATGGGGCTTCTCTGGCTGGCCTTTTACGGGGCAACCCGGATGATCACGAGGGATAAGGAAGACAGCCTGAAGCACGACTGCGAGATCATTACCAAGCGGATCGCCGACCGGCTGCTGACGCATCGCGAAGTGCTTGCATCACTGCGTAATTTCATCGAAGCTACCCCGAACGTCAGCTTCCGGCAGTTCGAACAGTTCACGAATATCACGCTGCAGGACAACCCGGACATTTTTGCCCTCAGCTTTAACGACCTGGTCGCCCATGACCAGCGACCGCTCTACGAACGGAAGATGAGCGCCCTGTCGCCGCTGGGGAGGTTCCAGATTACCGAGCGCGACAGTCAGAAAATGCTGGTAAGCGCTGCGGAAAGGCCGGAATACGTGGCTGTCCGCTATATCGTGCCACTGGCCGGCAACCAGCCGGCTGTCGGGTTCGACATCCACTCCGAACCGGTTCGCCGCGAAGCCATCAACTGTGCGCGAAACAGCGGATCGATGGCCGTTACTTCGCCGATCCAACTGGTGCAGGAGCAGAAAAAAAGGGTCGGTGTTCTGGAACTCATGCCGGTGGTCGGCGACCGGGAGTCTGGCGACCTGGCGCAGAATGCCCTGAACGTCCGCCGCCTGACGGGATTTGCCGTGTCGGTGGTCAAGATCGACGAGGTGATCGATATCGCCACCCGTGGCCATGTGCCGACGGGACTGCAGTTTCTGATTTCCGACCGCCATGCTCCCAACGGGAGAGAGCTGCTCTACTGCTCAGGTGCATGGGGGGCCGGCAATCGTTCATCCGATCGCACTGAAGGCTGGAAGACCGCGCTGCGCATGGGTGACCGCGAATGGGAGTTTGCCGCATCCGCCAGCGACGTCTACCTGCAGCAGCACCGCCCGCTGCTGGCCTGGGCGACGGGCGGGATTGCGATCGTCATCACAGGGCTGATCCAGTTGCTGATTATCGGCATGAATGGACGGATGAGCGAAGTGCGGCGCACCCATGATGCCGTGAACGCACATCTGGATAATCTGTTCAACTACGCCAACGTGCCGATCATCGTCTGGGACAGCGCCGGCCGGATCACCCGCTTCAGCAAAGCGTTTGAAGGGCTGACCGGCAGGCGCGCCGAAGATGTTGTGAATCAGGACATCGCCGTAATATTCGGCTCCGACGGCAGTGCCGGCCCCCCTGAGCTGCTCCAAAAAATATTTGCCGGCGAGCATTGGGAGTCGGTCGAACTGCCGGTTGTGCATGTCAACGGAACGCTCAGCACGGTTCTCTGGAATGCCTCCTCCATTTACGGCGAAGCTGGAGCGACGACGGTGGCGACCATCGCGCAGGGGCATGACATTACCGCGCGCAAGAAGATGGAGGTTGAGCTGCAGCAGCGCACCTGCGATCTGGGCAATGCGAACGCGCAGCTGGAGCAGGAGATCACGGAGCGGCAGCTTGCCCAGGAGGAGCTTGCAGCCAAACAGGCGCAGCTTGAGGTTCTGAACAACTCCCTGCAGCAGCGCATCGCCGGGGCACTTGTGGAGCTGCGCCAGAAGGATCAGATGATGATCTCCCAGGGCCGGCAGGCGGCCATGGGCGAGATGATCGGCAACATTGCGCACCAGTGGCGGCAGCCGTTGAACGCCCTTGCGCTGGTGTTCGGCAATATCCGGATGGCGTACCAGCACAACGCGCTCACCCTCGAAAATCTCAACGAGAAAGTTGAAAACGGCAACCGCCTGATCCAGAAGATGTCGAGCACCATCAACGATTTTCGCAATTTCTTCCTGCCGGACCGGGAGAAGGTGCGCTTTTCTGCGCGGGTGCAGATTTTGCACGCCACGGGCCTTGTGGAAGCCGGCCTGACAAGCGAGAACATTCGCATTCATCTGGATGCCCCGGTGGATGCCGAGCTGACCGGATTTCCCAATGAATACTCCCAGGTGCTGCTGAATCTGCTGGTTAACGCCAAGGAGGCGATCAAGGATTCCGGGGTGCCGGACGGACATATCCGCATCCGGCTTTTTGAGCGTGACGGCCGGGCTTGCGTATCGGTCAGCGACAACGGCGGCGGCATCCCCGCCGACGTTCTGGAAAAGATATTCGAGCCCTATTTCTCGACGAAGAAGATGGGTACCGGCATTGGGCTGTACATGTCAAAAATGATTATTGAACGCAGCATGAGCGGCGCGATCGAGGCGCATAACAAGGATGGTGGCGCTGAATTTGTTGTTGTGACGCCACGTCAGACGGGGCTTACATGAGCATCAACAGCTGCCCGGACCAGATGGATTTGAAAACCCGCACCGTACTGTATGTTGAGGATGATGCGGAGACCCGGGAGCAGTTCATCGAGCTTCTCACGCGTCCGGTCGGAACGCTGATCACCGCCGCCGACGGCGCGGAAGGTCTTGCCGCGTTCATCAAGCATGCGCCGGATATTGTGATTACCGACATTCTGATGCCCAGAATGGACGGATTGACGATGGCCCGGAAAATCCGCAATCTGGCGCCGACCGTGCCGATCATTGTCATGACAGCCTTTGAGCAGACCGATTATATGTTGCGCGCGATTACGATCGGCATAGACCGGTACGTCGCCAAACCGGTCAACAGTGACCTGCTGTTCGAGAGCCTGCTGGCGTGCGTTCACCGGCTGAGGGCGGAGCAGCAGCTCAAACTCCAGCATCAGCTGGAAATCCGGGAGGAGTGGTCGAAGCATAACGAAACCGTTGCGATATTGTCCGCAGGCATAGCCCACGACTATAACAACCAGCTGCAGGCGATCATCGGCTATGTCACTCTGGCCCGGGCGAAACTTGATCCGGCCAGCGAGAGCAGCCAGTTTCTCCGGCTTGTGGAGCAGTGTTTTGGCGAAGCGGGCAAACTGGGCCAGATGTTGAGGATCCTCGGGGACGATTACAGCGAAAGCATGGAGCACGTGCCGGTAATCCCCTGCATCCGGGGCGCGATCGAGAACGCCCTGGCGGGAACTGCCGTTGTGCTGAGCCTGGACTGCCCGGTCGATCTGCCGCGCTGCAGGCTGGTGAAACATCATATGCAACTGGTGTTTGCCGGCCTGACCCGCAATGCAGTCGAAGCCATGCAAGGGGCCGGGACGCTCCACCTGGTTGCACAGGCGGCAACGGTAACCGGGCAGGATCCAATTGCGCTGGAGCCTGGCGCCTACATCCATCTTGCCGTTACCGACAGCGGCACCGGAATCCCTGCGGAAGTCCTCCCGAAGGTGTTCGACCCTTATTTCAGCACAAAACAGCGCTCCAGCCCGAGAGGAATCGGGTTAAGCCTGGCCCTCTGCCGCACCATCATCATGAAGCACGGCGGCGCCATCAGAGCCGAGTCCGGCCCTGGCAACGGCACGACGTTGCATGTCTGGCTTCCGGTCGCAGAATGACAAACGGCCCGCGCGCAGGGCGAATGCGGTCTGCACCACCACATTGTGGTATATTCCCGTTGCTTCAGCCTCGAAAAAGCATTAGATTCCGCATCTTGCGATTTTGTACGAGGGGCGGGCAGGCGGCGGATTACGGGGTCAACAGCCAAAACAGGAGCAGGTCATGGATATTCAATTGCTGGCATTATGGGTCGCGCCGATCACCAGTTTTATTGCGCTCGCCTACGGAGCCTGGCTCGTTGGCCGCGTGCTGCAGAACGAAGAAGGCAGCGACAAACTCAAGAGCATCGCCAAGGCGGTTCGCGACGGATCCATGGCGTATCTCAATCAACAGTTCCGGGTGGTTTCCATCTTCATTGTGATCCTGGCTGTGATCGTCTTTTTTGCCCTTGGCGCCGGCATCGCCGCGACCTTCGTGATGGGCGCGATCTTCAGCGCGGTCATCGGATACTTCGGGATGTGGGTGGCTGTCCGCGCAAACGTCCGAACGGCCCATGGTGCAACGCAGGGGCTGAATCCCGCGCTGAAGGTTGCCTTTGGGGCCGGAACCGTGAACGGGATGCTGGTCGTCGGCCTCGGACTCCTCGGCGTCTCAATTATTTACATGTGGGCATATTTCACGTTCATCGGGCAGGGGCCTGATATGGTCTCGTCCCAGGCCACAAAAGTGCTGGTCGGTTACGGCTTTGGTGCGGCGCTCCTCGCGCTGTTCATGCGCGTCGGCGGCGGCATTTTCACCAAGGCTGCAGATGTCGGCGCGGATCTGGTCGGCAAGGTCGAAGCCGGGATCCCGGAAGATGATCCGCGCAACCCGGCGGTTATCGCCGACAACGTGGGTGACAACGTCGGCGACTGCGCGGGCATGGCAGCAGACGTCTTTGAATCCTATGCGCTGACCATCGTCGCCGCGATGATTCTCGGCGGACAGGTGTTCGGCCTCAAGGGCGTGGTCTTCCCGCTGCTCGCCCGCTCCGGCGGCATCATGGCCTCCATTCTGGGGACCTTCTTTGTGAAGGCCAGGAACAACAAGGAAGACCCCTTCAAGCCTCTGGTGCGTGGATTCGTCATCTCGGCAGTTGCGTCCATCGTGATCTTCATGGCGCTGGCTGTCTGGCTGCTCGGCGAACCCAAGGCTGGCTTTGCCGCCGTATCCGGAATCCTCTCCATGCTCGTGCTGCTCCTGATCACAAAATACTACACGGGCCCGAACGCCAGGCCGGTCGTGCAGATTGCAACCGCCTCCAAGACTGGAGCAGGCACAACGATCATCTCCGGGCTGGCCATCGGAAT
The DNA here is from genome assembly GCA_037129105.1 of bacterium. Lineage (GTDB taxonomy): Bacteria > Verrucomicrobiota > Kiritimatiellia > RFP12 > CAIWXQ01 > CAIWXQ01. Next base: position 867 of record JBAXVM010000083.1, on the reverse strand, counting down.
GGAATCCACCTTCTTCTCTGTTCTGGCTGTGGCCGCCACCATCTTCGCCGGCTATTCCCTGATGGGATCCTACGGCATCGCGCTGGCCGGCATGGGCATGCTGGCCACGACCGGCATCATCATGTCGCTGGACACGTTCGGCCCGATCTCGGACAACGCCCAGGGCATGGTCCAGATGGCAGGGATCACCGGCGAGGCGGCGGTTATCACCGGAAATCTTGACGCCGTCGGAAACACGACAAAGGCGCTCACCAAGGGTTTTGCCGTAGGATCCGCAGCGGTTGCAGCAAGCTCATTGTTTGCAACCTATTTCGAGGCCACCGGGCTTACCACGATCAATATTGCAAACCCAAAGGTCTTTATCGGCGTTCTCCTGGGCGCTTCCCTGCCCTACATCTTCTCGGCCCGCCTGATCGCATCGGTCGGTCGCGCCGCCTTTGAGGTGGTCGAAGAAGTGCGCCGGCAGTTCCGCGTATACCCCGGCATCATGAAGGGCACACAACTGCCTGACTATGCCGGATCCATCGCGATCGTAACCAAAGCGGCTCAGCGCGAGCTTCTCGTGCCGGCCGCAATTGTCATCCTGATGCCGATGGTGGTGGCCATGCTGGGTGCGGAAACGCTCGGCGGATTCCTCGCTGGCGTTGTTGTGTCGGGCCTCATGCTGGCTTTCTTCATGTGTAACGCGGGTGGCGCATGGGACAACGCCAAGAAGTATGTCGAAGACGGTAACTGCGGCGGCAAAGGCAGCGACGCGCATAAGGCTGCGGTTGTTGGCGATACAGTCGGCGATCCCCTCAAAGACACCGCCGGGCCGGCGCTCAACCCCATGATGAAGATCGTTCAGATCGTGGCCCTGCTGATTGC
>JBAXVM010000082.1:0-11254 GCA_037129105.1 bacterium | reverse complement strand
CGGCCGCCAATGCCGGCGAAGACGCCTCCATGCCCATCGGCAATGGCGACATCGGAATGAATGTCTCGGTGGAGGCCAATGGTGACGTCGTGCTGTTGCTCAGAAAGCTGTCTGCTACGTTGACGGCAAGGAGAAAGGTAGCCGCGAGACCAAGGCCCTCCTGGCGCGTCTGTCGGATCCGGCCTGCAAACTTGGCAGAACTGTCAAGGCCGGGCGGCTGTTCCGAGGCCTGTTGAGCGACGTGCGCATTTACCGCAAGGCGCTTACCCCCGCCGAGGTGCAGGCGGTGATGAAGGAAGGCGGCGCGGGAGCGGCGGGGAAGTGAACCGATCCGGCGCAGGCGACGGCTTCTACCACGAAGATTCGAAGAGCACGAAGATTCACATAAACGGCCGAGGACAACGAACGAAACTGTCGGACTTCAGATTTTATGACCGCGTCGGAAAATGACTTGGCACTTTCTCGCAGCCTTTCAAGGAAACGCCCCTTGGCAATTTGGTGTGTTGTCCGCAGATTACGCAGATTGCGCAGATTTTTGGGTGAGTTGTGATGTCAGGTTTGGCTGCAACTGACTAACCAGACGCTGATACTGGAGGGAGCGGGTTGCGAAGTTGATTAGAAGGGCACGCGGCATGCCACTCGCCTTCAGGTAGTTGATCGCCTGTGCCACGTGAATGCCAGCAATCGTTTCAACAGCTTTGGTTTCCACGATGATGTCGTCGTAGCAGATAAAGTCTGCTCGATAGGTCGGCGCCAGCAAACAGCCCTTGTAGCGAACCGGCAGAAGGCGCTCGCGTTCGAACGGAATTTCACGCAACTTCAACTCGACGGCTACTCGCGTAACACATTGCTGATAAAGGTGTTCGGTAGAAATGCCATGAATTTATTGCGGTGTCGCATTCGGAAAATGTGAATGGCACCTTTTCTCCGCCAAACGTCAGCCACAAGCGACAGCGGCTGTTCTGGTCACCACCCAATCGGATTTGAACAGGAGACAACAGAGTCAACAGATGGGCGCCTGGCTCCGTTACCTCCGATATCTCCTGTTGAAACAATTCTGGAAACCCCGAACATTGGGATCGCCCCTTTTGCGGCAACCAACGCCTTCATGACTTTGGCATGCGTCCTTCTTATCGGCGCCGCTCCTCACTGAAAAAGGCATGCGTCTAGTTCCAGCTCGAAGAGCAGTTCCGGACGGCAGACATCCGCGTGTGCCAGCGCAATGGACAAGTGGTCAGCGTTGTACTTCTGCAGATGCCGCCGCACCGTCGCCGCGTCCTCCGCCCGCTTGTAGTAGGCGATGCCGCGCGTCGTGTTGGACCAATCCATGCCGCGTGACTTCAGAATCGCCGCCACCACCTCCATGGTCTTCGCGATCTGCGCGCCGAGGTCGCCGGTGTAGATGGACGTGCCGTCCGGCGCGATGCTCGCCGTGCCGGAAATATGAAGCTGCCGATGGCCGGGCACTGCCACCTCCACGGCCCGACTGAACGAACTGCGATAGCTGGTGGCCGGACACTGTAGCGGCGAGGCCACGGTCTGGATGCGCACGCGCGGGTCCCTGGGTTTGATCGCCATGGCGCCCAATACCAGCGCGGCGCCATGGCGATTGGCCATGCCAATACCCGTGCTGGCCGGCAATACGCGGTCGAAGACGTGGCGCTCTTCAAAGAATCGCGTGCGCACAACATTGAACTCGTCGTACCAGTCGAGCAGCCCGTCCAAATAGAGCCATGTGCGCATCACGTGGGAGAAATCCATGCCGTTGGTTTGCAGCGCGGCTTCGCATTGTTCGAATACACTGCGCGTTTGCGTCGACCGGGAGGCTGCCAGATCCTGCGGCAGGAGGTCGCCCAGCAAACAGTACTCCGCGTATTCGTCGGCAAAACAACTGCCCACGACGCGACCGTCCAGGATCACGCGCCGGACCGGTGTGTCTGTCACGGCATAGGCCTGCGTGCCGGTCATGGTCTTGCCCGATGGGCCATCGGCATGGAGCCACGTGACCGGCCAGTTCACGGGCCCTGCCGCACGCTCCAATTCCCGCATGCCGTCCGCGGCATGTCCGCCGCCGCCGAATACAAACTGCGCCACGATCTGCGCGCGCTGGTCCCGGACACACTTTGCCAGCGCATCGAACAACGCGAACGGTTGCGCCTCGTCCGGCGGGTGCGCCGTGATGTGGTACATGCCAAACGGCAGCCCCGCCAGCGGAGAGACACAAACTCTGCCATTTGGTTTCATAAGCTCAGTCAGAACATCATGGCGCTTGCTTACGCGCTGCCATCGATCAACAGCGGCAAAGGATTGCCGCCCTCCATTTTTCAAAACTAGCGGTATCCAGACCCCCTGGAGGGCGCGAAGTCCTTCGCGCCGCGATCGAAGACGCGTAAGCAAGGACCATTGCACTCAAAGCGATAGCAAATATTCGACCAATGCGTCCAGATCCTCTTTCGACAACTTGGAGGTCTTGCCGTGGGCATCACCCTTATTGTTAGCGGTCAACAAGTCTAGCAGCGTCGGCGCGCTCCCGTCATGTAGAAACGGAGCTGTGCGCCAGAGTTCGATCAGCGTGGGCGTATCGAACTGCTTCTGTTCCCGATCCAGCGTGCCGGCCGTTCCCACATCATACGTCTTCATATCCGTGTACAACGGCGCCGGATGGCACTGGGCGCAGGCGGTCTTGGCGCTCTCGAACACCTTTTTGCCTTTCGCCGCCTTGGCCGACAACTTGCCGTCCACCAGGTACGGGCTGCGCTCCGGTTCCAGGCTTTGTAGGTAGGCGCGCACATCCGCAATCGTCTGTGTCCCAGCCACGCTGAACTGGATGAACTGGAACCCCTTCTCCACGGCTTCCTCCGCACTTTCGCGCACGCCCAACCACATCGCCGGCGGCGTCCGGGTGGCCCACACCATGGATTTCACGTTTTTTGGGTTGCCCAAGCCGTCATTCAACAGGTCCCAATTGAGGCCGTCGGCCCGGGTGTCGGGATGACAGGTCGCGCAACTGAGCCACCCCTGGAAGCAGTGCTCGGCACTGTAAAACGCCGTCTCCCCGCGCCGCACGGCGTTGGCTTGCGCCTGCGTACCCACAGGAATGGTCACCGCGGCTGTGGTGCCCCTGGCATCCAGCAGCACCACCTGACCGGAGAAGTACGTCGCCACGGCGACCTGCGCGCCGTCGGGCGAGATTGCCACGCCACGGGGCCCTTTGCCCGGCAGTGCGGTGCGTTGCAGCACTTTCCCCGCGTAAAGGGCGGCCAGGTCGTACGCCAGTTCCCTCCGCTTGGCTGGGTCCTTTGCCAGCATCACCTGCAGACCGGACAAATAGACTGGCGCGATCTCATGGGCGCCGGCGAGCGAAATCCAGGCGTTGGTCCCGCCCGGCGACAGCGCGAGACCCCACGGATCCGCAGCGCCGCTGCTGATTTGATCCAGCAGCACAGTTGCGTAGCAGGTGCGGTTCGACAGATCGAGAATCGTCAGGCCGTTGCTGTTGATCCACCCGCGCTCCAGTTGGGTTGTCGGCAGCGTGAACCGGCCCACGGTGTGCACAACATAGGCCCACTTGCCGTCCGGCGAGACCGCGATCTCGCGCAGGTTCACGCATCCGGAGGGGAGGGGAATGTCGGCGATCTTCTCCATTTTCGCCAGATCGATCACGGTTACCGCACAGGCCTGCGTGGTCTGCGTGGCATCCCCGCACGGCAGCGAGTTGGCGACCACAGCCAGCGACTCGTCCGGGGTAACGGCCAGAAACATGGGCGCATAGACCGCGGGAATCCGTTTGACCTCTTTGCCCGTAGCGAGATCCACGGCGACCACTGTGTGCAGTCCGTAGTCGGTAACGAGCAGCAGGTTCTTCTGCGCTGCCACGGCTACGCCCAGCGCTTTCGGCCCTGCCGGAAGCCGCCGGAGCACCTTGCCGGACTCCGCGGCGATCTCCGCCACGCTGCCCGCATCGTATTCCGCCACGTACAGCTTCTCGCCGCTCCACGCCACGCCCATGGGGCGGCCGTTGAGCTTCACCTCGCGCGCCACTTTCTTCTGCGCGGGGTCAATCAGCACTGCCGCCCCGGCCGTGCGGTCCGACACCGCCAGGAGCTTGCCGTCCGGGCTGTAGGCCAGATCGTACGGGGAGCGATAGGCCGGCCCTTCCGCCGCTGTCAGCAGGGAACGGACCGACAAGAAACATAACATACCAACGATACGCGTAACACAAACTCGATTCATGATGTACTCCTTCGTTCGTTCACGGCCTCACAGGGCCCAACACACCGTTGACTTGCTGTGCATGGGGCACCTTCGTGTCGAGACCGTCCAGCACGATGACTTCGACAAACGACGACTTCTCCACGCCATAGTTCCAGACCACGGCGCCCGCGGCGTTGTACTCAAACAACCCCAACCAGTTATGCTCCGATCCATGGCCCAGCCAGTTGGCCACCACGAGATTTCCGTTGGCCAGGCGCTGGAAACCCACGAAATTTCCCTCCTTCAGATCCTTGCCGTCCAGGGTTGCCAGCACCTTGCCTTCGTGATCAATCGTGCGCAGCGTGCGTCCGCCCGGCCCGCAGGAGACCAGCACGCGCTGCTCGTCCAACTCCACCGCCTTGAAGTTGTTGCCGGGCACGGCGGCCGACCAGATGACCTTCCCGTCCAGATCGCACTCCAGCACCGTATTGACGGCGGCGATGATCAGCGTGCCCCGCACGGTGGAACGGAGATGCCGGATCCATTGCACGCCGGGCAGCGCGAACTGTTTCACGACCTTGTCTTCCGCGTCGAGGATAATCACGCCATGCCCCAGTCCCGGAACGTCGCGCCCGCCCAGCACGGTACGCCCGTCCTTCAGGCGCTCAATCGCGTGCATCAGGCCGCCGGGGCCCTTGCACACCTTGACCTCTTTCCCGTCAGCCAGATCGAACTCGCGGTACCCGCTGTCCACGGCCAGCGCCACGCGATTGCTGCCGATCAACTGCATGTCCATGCAGTACCCGCCAAACTTGACGCGCCAGCTCTTCGCAGGCTCGACCTGGTCCACATAGTGCAACGTCAGGGTCCCGTCATCCACCGCCAGAAAGCGGTGGGTAATCGCGTTGGTGCGCGTTTCGTCCGCGGCGATGACCGTAGCGGCCAGCGTTGCCAGCCACAGGGCTGTGATCATGCGTAGTGTTTTCATCTGCTTGCGTCTCCGAGGCTCTTGCAGAACCCCCATTGGTAGGGACGGCTCTCCGAGCCGTCCGCGGACGTTTCGGAGAAACGTCCCTACCGGTGACATGTTTGCGAGGGGTTTTGCAAGAGCCTATTCCGGTTTGCTGTTTCATTTCACTTGCCTGGCACCGCGCTCCAGATGGCCTTGATCGTCTCTTCCTGGCTGAACCCGTTCGTACAGGCCGCGCTCTTCGTGTTGGCGTAGTACCACGATGCGCCTCGTACATCCGAGGGATTGAGACACTTGCTCCCCTGCATTTGGAGGTAGCCGTTCGGATCGTTTTTCCGGATCCAATCCCATGCGTAGCGTAGCCACTCGTTGCGGTAGGCCTCCGGCTGCCGGGCAAACCAGTCGATCTCGATGGAGCCCCACGCATACGGGCAGCCGATGTTCTGCCCCGCCTTGCCGGGGGCAAAGCCATTGTCCACCTCAGCCTGGTATGGCAGATGTTCGCATGACCAGCCGCTCGGGGTGACGCCGCCCGCGCTCCGGCCCCAGATGGTGTCGCCGTAGCCCATCTCCAGGATGCACTTCTCCGGGGATCCGATCACGTCCTTGGGGCGCAGCACCATGTTGTGGTAATCGAGCAGCAGCTTTCCCCCCTCCGCGATGCCATGGAGCTGCGAGTCGAACAGGACCATGTGCCGCCGCGCGTGCTGGGCGGCATAGCGACGCAACCGCCCCAGTGTGTCAAACCAGTTGGCGTGCCCTGTATCCTTTCGATCCATCATACCGATCATGCCGAGGTGAATGTTCTCGTAGCCGCAGTCAATGTACCGTCGCCCACAGTAGTAGAACCACATCTTCGTTTCGGGCTTGCTCATGTCGGGAGCCAGGCAGCCGTGTCCGTGCCCCTGCCATCCATCGTCGTATCCCATGCTCTCGCAGCGGAAATTCCGCGTTTCCGGCTTCTGCCCGAACTCCTCGAAGACCCAGGCAGGAATGGGGATCTCGTTGAGGCCCTTGCTCACGGTCTCGAAGATGCAGGCTTGCAGCATCAGTTCCGGGTCCATCTTGAGGAGGCGATCGGCCGCCGTCTTCGCCCTTGCGAAATGAGCTTCAACATCCACCTTGACGTCGCCGGACCACCAGATGCCGGCGACGCGTCCAATCTGCTTGGCGCCGACGTTCTTGATCATGCGCAGGTCTTCATCGAACTGCTTGCTGTCGGCCAGCCCCAGCATGTGCAGCGACCGCGCCAGGTAGTTCTCCAGCACCTCGCGCGAGATCTTGCCGTCAAAGGCATACTTTCCGCCGGTCTCGGCATCGCCGGCGTATGCTGCCACAGTCGCACTCATTGTTGCCATAATGATGAACCCCCTGATTGCTGAACTTGTTGTGCTTGTTGTCATTGTGCTCTTCACTTTCACTTCTTCCCCTTTGTCTCCGTCTCTTCGCGAGCGATCGCGACATCGTCCACGTAGTCCGTTCCGGCTGTGCTTCCCCAGGATTGGAAGGTGAGCTTGTCCAACGTGGCCGCCTTGGCGATGAACGGCACCTCACTGGCTTTCGCTTCGTTGTCGACATACACGTCAAAGACGCCGGCGGGGATGTCGGCCTCGATCCTCACCCGGTAGAAGACGCCGGGTGTGAACGCCTGCAGGGTGTGCTCGCCGGCAGCGTCTATCCAACGCAATTCCCCGTTACTATGGAACCGCACGACCGCGGCATTGTTGAGCGCCATCTCCATGCCGTGGTTCTTCGCCTCCTGCCGGACGGACATCTCCACACGGATCTTGCCGCTTTGCGCGGCGAACGACCGGCTCATGCTCGAGCCCGCCGTCGCGGAGCTGTCGGAGATCATCGCGCACTTGTTCGTCGAGGCGGGGACGTTCTGCACCGATATGCCGCCTGCGGCAGTGTCCAGGGTCCAGCCTGTTGGCACGTCGCCAGCCTTCTGACTGTCAAACGTGTCGCGTACCAGTTCCACCCATTTCGGAACCGCCGGCAACGATTTCGACCCTGCCGCGTTAACCAATTGCGGACCCGTCGGCAACGGCTTCGGCGCTGCTGCGCTGACCCAGGCCGGCACGCGGCCGGCTTCGATCAGCGACATCCGATCTGCATCGGGATTCTGCCAGGCCTCGCGCACGGTGGCCTGCAACGCCGTCAGGATGCTCTGGTAGTCGGCATCCTGGGCGTCGGCAAAGACCGTGCCGCCACAGCGTTCGGTGCCGCCGCCGGCTTTTGTCAGCGGGGCCTTCAGAAACAGGGTGTTGGCCGGTTCCTGCAGGTCCACCCAGTGCGGCCGTAGAACCAGCTCTGGCTTGGCATGGCATTGGATGCAGCGCTTCTGATAGACCGCTGTGATCTTCTTGTCGATGCTGACGTCCACAATGCGAGCCTTCCGAGGCGGAACCACGCAGGCGGCACCCATCGGTGATCCCGGGATGGTGGAGGAAGGATTCCACGGCTTGATCTCCGGCTCGATGACATCGCCTTCGGCGCTATACCAGTAGGGAGGCTCGCAGCGGTCCTTGCGCGGTGCGCTTAGATCCACCCAGGCGTATAGATCGATCCGCTCCTGCTCGGTCAGTTTAACAGCCTCCGCATGCTTTTCGTTCGCAAGGATGGTGAAAATCGGCGCCACTGCGCTGCCATATTGACGGACTTTCGTGATCTGATGGTCTGTCCAGCGGTTGGCGATAGCGGCGAGTTTGCACAAACGCTTAACGCTCTTCGGGTCCCGGAGATCGAGGTCCTTGGCCGGCTTCAGTCCGCTGTGGCAGTCCATGCAACGGCGGTCCAGGATGGGCCGGATGTCACGCGCGAAACTCACCGGCTTGTCGCCCCAGGAGACCCGCTTCTGCGGCGTGACGGCCTCCTTGCGCACCGCCAGCGAGACCGGCTGCGGGCGCGGCGTGGTCCCACGCACTTCGTGACAGCCGGTACACGAGCGGGTTTCGCCCGGTTGCAGACTGACCCACGACCGCATGCGCCGGATCTCGCGACCCTGGCGGTCGAGCAGTTGGAAGTAGAGGGCGCGGTCAGCAGGAATGCGAAAATGGGCGCTGCCGTCGGACTCAATCGGCACATCGCCGATGATGCGTTTTGGGGTATAGGCGTCGTTCTCATCGAGATTCCAAGTGAGGACGGGATACATGGTCTGGCCCGCCTTGGTAAAATAAGGCAGCACCAGATTTTCGCTGACGCGGAGATAGGTGGGCTCGACGCCGGCGGGGAGTTCCAAGCCATCGGTGACATCGCTCAGGATGATGGTGCCGTCACCCGCCACGTTCCGATAGCCCACGGGCGAAAGCTCCGGGCCTTCGACCGGCGGCTGCTTGCAGACGCGAGGGAGCAACGGCGGCCGTTTGCGGGTCCGCAACGGTACCGGTTGGTGTGATGAGAAGCGCGGGTCCCGATAGAGCAGTTCGAGGTTGCCGCTGCCATCCGCCAGGTAGAGGCCAAAGCCGGTGGCCTCGTACTGGTTGGGCGAGAAGTCGTAGGCACAGAGCGCCAGATCCTCGGCCAGGGGCCAGGGCTCGGCAAACCACCCCTGCCAGTCGCGCTGAGGATGCCCGATGCCTGGAATCCATTTCGTCCACGGCAGCAGCGGGCGGATGGCCTGCAGGTTGCTGATCCCCTGCGCCGGATCGAGGACGCCGATGATGCCGCGCTCGTAGTTGTAGTGCTGCGAGACGATCAGCATCAGCAGGCGGCTGCCGGGAATGTTCCGCATATCGGTATACATCTCGGGATTGCCGACATGCTGCCCAAAGACGGGCTCGGCATACGTGCCATCCGGTCGCACGGCCCAGAAGGCCTTGTTCTGAAGACCACGTTCGTTGTATTCCCATCGCATGTAGGCGATGCGGCCGTCGTCCAGCAGGCGCGGGTTGTGATCGCCGTTATTGTTGTTGTTGAGACGTTCCAACCGGTTGCCTTCGGCATCGCAGGCGTAGAGATTGGCGAACATCTCGTTCTGCCCCTGATTGCACTGCACGCCCGACCGGCTGCGGTCGGACATGAAGGCGATGCGCTCGTCGGGCAGGTAGCACGGCGCCGCGTCATGGACGGCCGTGCCCCGGGTGATCTGCCGCAGCGCTCCGGTGTCGAGGTCGAGCTCGTGGATCCACCCGGATCCCATGAGGGTAAAGGCATCGTGACCGGGGCGACAGGGGGCCGAGGAAAAGTCCAGATTGCCCTTGGTCCAGCCGAAGATCAGACGCTTGGCGTCGAAGTGCAGATCGAAGCCGCGCACATGTCCGGGATCGAGCCGCCCCTTGAGCAGCGGACGTACGGTGCCAAAGGTCAAACCGGAAGGATCGGGCGTCAACACATGGATGTCCCCGCCGGGACTGCCTACCCACGGCAGGTGGATCATGCCGACATCGGGGAAGACCATGCCGTCGCGGCGGGTGTAGAAGAGCAGTTCCTTAACATCCCAGGCCGGGTGCTTGAGCACCGCCGCGCGGATGGCCCAGCGCAACTCCAGATAGGCGGCACGCAACCCGTCGATGGGGGCATCCGCCGGCATGGCCGCCAGGCGGTCCGCAGCCGCGCGGATGCGCTCGCGCTCCTGCCGGACATCGATCTTCGTCGCCGTCAGCCGCTCCACCTGGGCCAGGCCGCGCTGGGCGGACTCGGCGCCAAAGGCCCTGAGCATTTTGGGATCCAGACTGCCGGGATTGAGGCGCGCTCCCACGCTGTGCTCGGGCAGCCGCGCTTTTGATACGCGCTGCTGATAGAGCAGGGCCTGGTCGATATAGTCGGCGTCGATCAGTCCGCGCGCTTCCGGCGCCGCTGCAGGCTCCGCGGCAATGACCGAAGCGGCCAGTGTGGTCAGCCAGAGGGCGGCGATCATGGTTCGTGCTCTCATTTGCTTGAGTCTCCGGTTTGCTGTTTCATTTCATTTGCCCGGCACCGCGCTCCAGATGGTCTTGATCGTCTCTTCCTGGCTGAACCCGTGCGGGCTGGTCTTGCTGCGGGTATTCGCCCGGTAACAGGTCACCGTCGCAGCACCAACCGCGACGGGCTGAATGATCCCGTCGCATGCAAACCCTGGCATCTGCAGGTAGCCGGCGGGATCGTTGTCCCTCAGCCATTTCCAAGCATATCGCAGCCACTCGTTTCGGTAGGCCTCGGGCTGGTGTGCGAACCAGTCGAGTTCGCAACGGCCCCAAGCGTAAGGGAAACCGATGTTCTTGCCTTCCTTGCCGGTGGGATAACCGTTGTCGAATTGAATGAAGTAGGGAAGATGATCACAAGACCATCCACTGGGGGTCAACCCGCCCTTGCTCTTGCCGTAGATGGTATCGCCATAGCCCATTTCCAGGATGCATTTCTCCGGCGAGCCGACGACATCCTTGGGACGCAGTTGCATCTGGTGAAAATCGAAGAGTAGCTTGCCATTCTCGACCACACCGTAGGGATACTGGGAATCGAACAGAACAAAATGCCGGCGCGCCTTTTGCTTCGCGTAGTCGCGCACCTTGTTCAGCAGTTCAAACGAACAGGCGTGACCGCTGTCGGCTTTATCCATGATGCCGATCATGCCCAGGTGAATGTTCTCGTATCCGGCGTCGATATAGCGCCGCGACCAGTAGTAGAACCAGAGGCGGGTCTCGATCTTGCTGATGTCCGGCGGCAAGGTTTGGTGACCGTGGCCCACTTCCTGGCGATCATAAAGCATCTTCCGGTGGGAAAAGGTACGCATTTCGGCGGGCACACCGTATTCTCTGAACACCCACTCGGGAATCGGGATCGAGTCTGCGGCCGCGGAAATGGTCTCAAAGACACCGGCCTGCAGCATGATCTCCGGATCCATGCGGTGGACTTTGTCTGCCACTGCCGTGGCCTTCCTGAAATGCCCTTCGACATCTACTTTGGTGTCGCCCGCGAACCAAATTAAGGTGACAAAGCCCAGATGCTTCGCCCCGACGTTTTTCACCATACGCAGATCTTCCTCCAACGCGGTGTCGTCTTCAACGTCCAGATTCAGCATGTTGAGCGACCGCGCCAGGTAGTTCTCCAGCACCTCGCGCGAGATCTTGCCGTCAAAGGCATACTTTCCGCCGGTCTCGGCATCGCCGGCGT
>JBAXVM010000081.1:0-11333 GCA_037129105.1 bacterium | reverse complement strand
AGCGCGCAGTTGAGCCTGTGGCGTGCTTGCGCTATCATGGGCCGCGTGGAGAGAAGCAAATGAGCAATGTCCGACAAATCGCAGCGCTGTTGGAACGCGGCATCCGGCTGGTTGCGCCGGAGACGGTGACCGTGGGTCCGGAGGTGGATCCGGCGCGCTTTGCGGCAGGTGTGGAGATCTATCCGGGATGCCGCTTGTATGGCGCGGCACTGTCCATGGGCCCGGATTGCGTGCTGGGCGAGGAAGGTCCGGTCACGGTGCGCGACTGTCAGCTCGGGGCGCGCGTACGCCTGCGCGGCGGGTTCCTGGATCGCGCCACCCTGCTGGACGACGTTGACGCCGGCTCCTGTGCGCATGTCCGGCCCGGTACGCTGTTGGAAGAGCACGCCTCGTTCGGCCACAGCGTCGGCCTCAAGCAGACCGTGCTGTTGCCCTTTACAACCCTGGGCAGCCTGATCAACTTCTGCGACTGCCTTATGGCTGGCGGCACCGGCAGGGAGAACCATTCCGAGGTTGGCTCCTCCTACATTCATTTTAATTTTACACCGCATCAGGACAAAGCCACGCCCTCGTTGATCGGCGATGTGCCGCGCGGCGTACTGCTGGACCAGGCGCCCATCTTCCTGGGCGGACAGGGCGGGCTGGTAGGCCCGCGCCAGATCGCGTACGGCACGGTGCTCGCGGCCGGGCAGATCTGCCGGCGCGATGTACTCACGCCCGGCCATCTGGTGCGCGATGCCGCATCGGCCAAGCGGATTGTTCTGCCGTATGATCCGCGCATCATGAACGACGTCGGGCCGCGCGTGGCCGCCAACCTGCGGTATCTGGGCAATCTGCTGGCGCTGGACGCCTGGTGGCGGCTGGTGCGCGTGCGCTTTGTGCGCGAGGCCTGGCAGCGTCATGGCCACGCAGGCGCGCTGCAGCGACTGGCGGAGATGTTCGACGAACGGCTCAAGCGGCTGGACCAGTTTGCGGAGAAGGTGGCAATTTCGCTGTCGCTGGAGCCCGGCGCTTCTGCGGCCCGAGCCCAGCGCGAGTTTCTGGAGGCCTGGCCCGCGCAGCGGGCAGCTCTTCAGGCGCGACTCGCGGCGCGCGCCACGCTTCAGCCCACATCAGAAGTGCGCGCCATCCTAGGCTTTTTGCCGGAAACGGGAGGGCGAGCGTCCCCGCGAGCCGCGGCCAGCGATTATCTCGCCTGGGTGCGCGCTCTCTCGCCAGCGGACAAGCAGGCGCTGACGGCGTGGCTGCAGTTCCTGGCAGATATCTGACCCTTACTTTCCGAGCGGGAACTATTAAATGAAGGAGGGCATCATGTCCGCCGACGAAAGAGTCACCCGGCTATAGTCGAGTAAGTCACCCGGCTATAGTCGAGTAAGGGTGGCGTGTAAGGGTAGAGAGAGTGCAAGGCACAGACTTAAACGCCACACTGGCCGGATGTGCGCGTTCGGTGGACGACTACGGCAGAGCAAAGCCGCCCCGAAAGCTCGGAAACCCGCCGCCAAGCGCCAAATCTACGCGCAAGTGGTAGCCAAAGACCTGGCAAAACAGCCAAATTCCCGATTTTGGTGCCATTCGCCAACCGTTTACGGCGGGTTTCCCTTACTAGGAGACTGTCGGCAAGATGTGTCAGAGCGATCCAAGGCCTAAGTCCGACAGTCTCCTAGGCTGTAAGATGAATATGCTGCCGCGTGGCCGTGGGCTGGTTGGGCGGGGGGTCTTCGGGCGGCGGTTCGGCTGAGGCGGCCGGCGGAGGGGGGGGTTCCCCCATGATGGTCCGGGCGGAGCGCGTCAGGTTGACTTCATCCTGCAGCAGCACGGAAGGGTTGATTTCGGCTGGCGGAGATTCTGGCGGGGGTGGTGCATGACGGGCGGCCGATTTCTTGTTCGGCTTTCTGGCCGGCAGGTCACGCACAAACCCGTCCCCACGGCTGCCTGCGTCCGGGTCAGCGGCATTGACCTGCAGCAGCGGCGCCGTGCCCTGAATCGGCCGTTGTTGGAAATCGTCAGCCATGGCGTTTAACTCGCGGCCTGGTAGTTCTTTTGATTGTACAGCTTGATGACAGCCTTCAGGCGGAGGATGGACAGGGCGTGAATCTGACAGATCCGGCCTTCCGTGATCTCGAACAGCTTGGCGATTTCCTTCAGCCGCAGATCCTCGTAGTAATACAGGTAGAGGATCTTCTGTTCGCGAGCCGTGAGGCTGCGGAAGGCCTTGCGCAAGCAGCGATACATGTCCTCGCGGGAGGCCTCGTCGGCAGGATCTTCGGCCTGGTCGTTGGCCACGATGTCCCGCAGGAGGATCGTCCCGTCGGTGCTCTCGGAGGAGATGGTCTGGTCGAGTGAGAGCCAGGGGCGCGCGCTGTCCAGCGTGCGGGTTAATTCGTCCTGCGACATGCCCAGCATTCCGGCGAGTTGCTCTTCTTCCGGCGGCAAACCGTTTGTACGCGTGCTTTCCTCGATGGCACTTTCCACCTTGCGCAGTCGGGCGCGCAAGCCTCTGGAGATGTAGTCGTTCTTGCGCAGTTCGTCGAGCATGGCCCCCCGGATGCGGTGGCTGGCAAAGGCCTCAAAACCGTTCTCCATATCCGGCTTGAATCGGTCGATGGAGCTATACAGACCGATCAGGGCAGCCTGCAGCAGGTCCTCGCGTGAGACGTGCGAAGGGAGGCGGATGGCGATGCGAGCCAGCAGGGAGTGCACCAGAGGTTCCCAGGCTTCCATAAGCCGGGTCATGGCCTCGTTTGAGGAGCGGTCCTGCCAGTAGGCGAACCACAGATTTTTGAATTTCAGTTCAGGCATGGCGGGCTACCTCACTTGGTAATTTGCGAGGCAACATTTCGGCGGGCGGTAGACTCGTCGGAGCGTTCTTTGTTGTGGCGGGCAAGCTGTTCCGCCATTTTCTCGTGCATAAAGGCGAAGAGCACTTGTGTGAAGAACCGGAAGAACAGGGCCAGGATCACGGTGCCGGCGAACATCACCACGGCAGCGCGGAACAGCGCGTCGCTCAGCGGCATGCCGTTCATCAGGGCAAGGGATAGCACGATCAGTGCCAGCAGCGTGCCTGCGGCGTAAGCGAGTTTTTTCAGGGCTGAGCTCATGAAGCCACCATTCCTTCGGTCTTGACGGCGACGTCCACCAGCCGGCTGAACAGATTGGCGGCTGTGGCGGCCTCAGGCCGCGCCATGCGTCGCTCGGAAATCAGTTTCTGTGCGATCTCCTCCACGCACTGGATGGCCGCGCAGCCGGGCGCCAGGTTAATCAGCGGGCGCCGCGTGCGGATGGCATCCCGGACGGCCTGGTCAAAGGGGATGCTGCCGGCCAGCGGAAGGTCCACGCCCAGAAAGCGCCGCGTGATCCCCTGCAGCCGCTCGGCCAGGCGTTCCCCTTCGTCCAGAGAGCGCACCATATTGGCGATGATGCGGATCCGGGGGCACGGCGTGGCGCGATGCAGGACCTTGATCAGCGAATAGGCATCCATGATGGACGTGGGCTCGTTGGCCACAACCACGAGCACTTCCGGTGCGGAGGCCAGGAAGGTGGTGACGCCTTTGCCGATGCCGGCGCCGGTGTCGATCAGTAGAAAATCGTAGGTGGCGGCGAAACGCAGCAGGTCTTCGGCAAGCATTTGCCGGCGTGCATTCCCCATGTCGGCCATTTCCGGCGTGCCGGATGAGGAGGGGATCACATCGGGGCCGTTCGGCACATGCACAACCGCATCCTCGAGGGAGCAATTGCCGAAGACCACATCCTGCAGGGTGCGGGTGGGCTCGAGCCCCATCTGGATGTCCACGTTGGCCAGCCCCAGGTCCGCGTCGAGCAGCAGCACCCGGCGGTTCATACGCGCCAGGCAGTAGCCCAGGTTGACGCAAACCGCCGTTTTGCCGACACCGCCTTTGCCGCTGCCCACGGCAATGCAGTGCAGACGTCCCGGCAACGGCGGCAGGCCGCGTCCGGCGGCGAGTCGCCGCAGGCCGGCGGCCTGGTCGTCGGGGATGGCTTGCCCCTGTTGTTCCGGGAACGTCATGCAGCCAGCTCCAGGGTTGTCCCGCGTGCGGAGCGGGGGGCGGACGGCGGGGTGGTTCGCGGGGTCGGTTCCTTCTTCTCGATCGGCGCAGAAGCGGTCCGCACAGGTGCGGCCGCCGGCTCGTCTTCCTGCCGGTAGGGCATCTTGCCGAGCAATCCGGCCACCACGTCTTTGGCACAGGCGGCATGCAGGTCTTGCGGCACCTGCTGCCCGTCCGTCAAGAAGGCCACCGGCCAGGGCACTTCGCTGTGAATGGTGGAGAGCACGTTCAGGTCTTGCGCCTCGTCCACCTTGGTGATCACGAGGTAGTTCGGGTGCAGTTTCCGGAAGCTGTCCAGAACAGCCGACACATGCCGCCGTCCAAGCGTGGCCGGGATGGTCAGCAGCGACGTTACCGTGCCCATGCTGTCCAGCATGCCGCGCAGGTTCTCCATGCCGATCCGGTCGCGGTGGTTTCGGCCGGGGGTGTCAACCAGCACGATGTCCTTGGAGCTGAATGATTCCACGGCGCGTCGGGCTTCGGTCGCGGAGAAGGCAATCTTCATCTCGATTCCCAGCAGTGCGGCGTATTCGCGAATCTGATCCACCGCTGCAATCCGGAAGGTGTCGGTGGTGACGATGCCGACGTTCAGCCCCTGCTCGATCCGCCAGATGGCGGCCAGCTTGGCCAGCGTCGTGGTCTTGCCGGAGCCTGTGGGGCCCACGAGCACCACGACGTTCGGGCGCCGCTCGCGGCGGGTCGGGAAACGCTCGCACACGTTGACAAACTCATTCAGGCGTACCGCTGCTGCGGGATCGGGCTTGGCGCTGAAAAGCTCCGGGATCTGCATGCGCACGGCGCGCAGGAACCGGGGGTCCCAGTGCTGTGCGAACTCCGGCAGGCTTTCCGCATTCCCTGCCCCCGGGGTGCCGCCGCGCGTCGTGGTGCGGACTTCCCGGCAAAGGTGTTCGAGGCGGTCCTCGATCCCCTTCCAGCGTTCCTCCTGCTGGTCGGTGAACTTCTGCATGCCGGCGGCGCCTCCGGTGGCGCGGTCGAGCAGCTGCTTGTCGGCAGAGGCGTCGTCCGCCACGGCCACGACCTCGAAGAGACGTCTGGGCATAAACCCTTTCATCTCGGTGGTGTGGCGGGTGGAGACGATGACAGCCTCCGGCCCCAGTTCGCGCCGGATGGCTTCGTACAGTTTTTCCTGGGATGCTCCCTTATAGCTTCGGATCTTCATGCGACCAGAGCCTCCTTTTCTTGCGTGGCAAGTGTGGCCATGCCTACGACGTTCACGCGAACCGAGTCCGGCACTTCCAGGAAGGAAAGCACGGACACGGACGGTAGATCATGCGAGGTCAATTCGCGCAGGTGGGGGCGCACGCCCGGGGCGCAGAGCAGCACGGGTTCCAGGCCCTCATCGCGGGAGGCCTTGAATGTTTCCACGATGCCATCCACGATCTTGCGGGCCGTGACCGGGTCCAGCGTGAGCATGCCCAGGGTGCCCTGTTCGGAGCGTATGGAGGTCATCAGAATGGATTCCACCTGCGGCTGCAGGCCGATGGTCGGCAGCGAGCCATCGGCTGCCAGACGCTGCTGGGTGATCTGCGATCCGAGCGCACGGCGGCATAGCTCAACCAGCACGGCGGTGTCCTGCGTCCGGTGCGCGTTGTCCGCCAGCGTTTCCATGACCAGACCCAGGTCGCGGATGGGCGCGCGTTCCTTGAGCAAGCCCGCCAGGACGCGATGCACGCCGCCGATCGTCATTTTGGCCGGCATCAGTTCCTCGACTACGGATGCTTGTGTTTCCTTCAATTTCTCTATCATGGCGCTAACGTTCTGCCGTGTCAACATCCGCCAGGCGTGGATCTTACCCTGCTCGGCCAGGTGGGTGGTGATGACGCTGGTGCAGTCCACGGCCGTCATGCCTTTGGCTTCGACTGCGTCTTTCATGCCCTCGTTGATCCAGTAGGCTTCAAAGCCGAACGCAGGCTCGCGCACGGGGGTCATCCCCTCGAGGGGTTCGGCTCCGCCCGGGTTGATCGCCAGCAGGCTGCCCGGCCGCACAAACCCGTCCGCCACGCGCACGCTTCGCACCTTGATGGCGTACTGGTTGTTCTTGAGGCTGATGTCGTCGCGCACGTTGACCGGCGGCAGCACAAAGCCGAGTTCCTCGGCGATCTGCGACCGGATCTGGCCGATGCGGTCGATCAGTTTGCCGCCGCGCTTCTGATCCACCAGCGGAACCAGGCCGAATCCGATATCGAGGTCCAGCGGAGAGACTTCGGGGATGTGTTTGGGATCGGCGGCCGGCAGCGCGGCGGCGGTCTTTTTGCCGCTCACCTGCCGCGTGTTGCGGCCATCGGAAGCGGCTTCCTCCGCCTCGTTCTCCGGCCCGCCGCTCTTGGACGTGTTCCGGTCGATGACCAGCCCCAGCCCGCCCATGGCGGCGCCGAGCGTGACAAACGGAAGGAAGGGGAGCCCCGGCACAAGGGAGATGAGGCCCAGGATGCCGCCGGTCATCATCAGCGGACGCGAGCGCATGAACAGCTGCCTGCCGACGTCGGTGCCGATGCTGGTGTTGGTGGCGATGCGCGTGACGAGCATGCCGGCCGCCGTGGAGATCACCAGGGCCGGGATCTGGCAGACCAGGCCGTCGCCCACCGTCAGGATGGTGAAGGTGCTCAGGGCTTGCTTGATACCCATGCCCTGCTGCAGGATTCCCACGGCGAAGCCACCGACGATGTTCACGGCGGTAATAATCAGCCCGGCGATGGCATCACCGCGGACGAACTTGCTGGCGCCGTCCATGGCGCCGTAGAATTCCGCCTCCTGCGACAGGCGCTCGCGGCGGGCGATGGCGTCCTTCTCCGTGATGAGTCCGGCGTTCAAGTCGGCGTCAATGCCCATCTGCTTGCCGGGCATGGCATCCAGCGTGAAGCGTGCGGCGACTTCCGCGATGCGGCCGGCGCCCTTGGTGATGACCATGAAGTTGATGATGACCAGCACCAGGAAGATGGACACGCCCACAATATAGTTGCCGCCCACGACGAACTCGCCGAAGGCCTGCACCACGTTTCCGCCGAACCCCTGCAGCAGGATCTGCCGTGTGGTGGCCACGTTGAGCGACAGCCGGAAGAGTGTCAGGATCAGCAGGAGCGAGGGGAACGACGACATTTGCAGGGCGTCCCGGATCTGGGTCGTGAGGATCAGCACCAGCACGGCCATGCCGATGCTCAGGACGAGCAGCAGGTCGATGATTTGCGTGGGCACCGGGACGATCAGGATCGAGAGGATGATCAGCAGCGCCAGGCCCATGAGCAGGTCTGGCATGCGGCGGTTCAGGATGCTGTTTTCAGCCATGGCCATACGCTCCGGTTACTTAGGCCGCCCTCAAGCCAACTTTGCGGCCCAACTTGTGCAGGTAGGCCAGGATTTCCGCCACGGCCCGGAAGAACTGGGAAGGGACCTGTTGCCCGACCTTGACGTGCTTGTACAGGGCACGGGCAGTTTCCGGGCGGCGGACGATGGGTACATTGTTTTCCCGGGCAATCGTCTTTATGCGCTCGGCCATCAGGCGCAGCCCCTTGGCGGTGACCTTGGGCGCGCTCATGGACTTGGCATCATATTCGATTGCGATGGCCACATGGTCCGGGTTGGTGATGATCACGTTGGCGTTGGGAACTGCGGCCATCATGCGCGAAAGAGTCAGCTGCCGCATGCGCCGGTTGAGGGCCTTGCGTACGAGCGGACTCGGCTCATACTGCTGGAACTCTTCTTTGACTTCCTGCTTGCTCATCATGATGCTCTTTTCATGCTGCCGCTTCTTGAGAATCCAATCCAGCGCCGCAATCACAATCGCCACCACGCAGATCGTCAGTGCCAGCCGGTAGATCAGGTGAAATATCCAGCTGGCGGACGAAGCCAGGCCTACGTCTTGCAATCCGATCAGAAATGGAATCTGGTCGCGGCATACGAAATAGGCTGTAAGCACGACCGCTGCCATCTTCAAGACACTGAGCAGCAGCTGGATAAAGGCCTGGGGCGAGCAGAGCTGCCGCAACCCCTGGGCAGGGCTCAGCTCCGCCAGCCCTTTTTTCAGCGCTTCCATGCTGAAATAGGGCCCGGTTTGAACCATGGTTCCGGCAATGGAACCCAGCGTAATCGATATAAAGAATGGCGCCATGACCACCGTCAGCGCGAGGCATCCTTCCGCGGCGACCCGGCCCACGGTTTCTGCCGTCCACGGGGTATGCACGTTGAACCGGGAGCAGATGGTTAACAGCCCCTGCACGTGCGCAAAGAGGGCCGGCATGGCGTAGCGAAGCGCGACAACACCCACCAGCAGCACGAACAGGGACGTTACTTCCTGCGACACAAACACGTTGCCCTTGCGCCGCTCTTCGTCGCGCCTGTGCTGGGTGGCGCGTTCGGTCTTTCCATCTTTGCCTTCCATAACCGGGTGGCACCCCTGGCGGGCGCACAGCCTCCTTCCGTGCTAGAGAATGACGCGGGCACACTGTTCCAGCATCTGCTCGATCATGCGGGCAAAGCTGCCGGCGCTGTAACGTAAGGTCAGGCCGAAGAGCGCGAAGCCGATGGTCAGGCGCACCGGCAGCGAGAGGAATAGAATGTTCACTTCCGGCGCCAGCCGGGCGACCAGCGCAAAGCAGATATCCACCAGCAAAGCGGCGGCGATGAGCGGCATGGCCAGCCCCACGCCCAGGGTAAACATGCTGGTCCCAAGCGCTACGATGTGCTCGCCCAGGCCGGCGGAGATCCAGGTCATGGTGGGTGGCAGGGTCCGGAAGCTGGCGCCGAGCATGCGCAGCAAGGCCAGGTGGCTGTTGCTGAGCAGGATCATGAGGAGGAAAACGGTGGTCATGATTTGCACCATGGCCGGACTGGAAATGCCGCTGAACGGGTCAAGGCTTTCGGCGGCCGACAGTGAATTGCTGAGCCCCATGAATTCGCCCGCGATCTGACATGCGCCGACGAACATGCTGCAGATGAGCCCGATGGCGGCGCCGAGCAGCACTTCGTTCAACAGGGCCAGCAGAATTTCCGGCAGGGAGTGGATGGCTTGCGCGGCCTGAATCCAGGTGTCCGGCAGCACCGGCAGCAGGGCCAGCGTGATGGCCAGCGCCAACCCCACCCGGATCTGCAATTCGATGCGGGCGTCAAAAAACGGCAGGGCAAAGATGATGGCAGCCGTGCGCGCGAGCGTCAGCATGAACACCTGCGGATAACAGCCCAGCTGGATTTCCATGGCGTTATTCCTAGGGGCTGTGTTGACCCAGCATGGAGTACATGGCCCGGAAGTAGCTGTTCATGGTCTCGATGCCCCACGGCAGGGTGATAACCATTACCACGGCGGCTGCCAGCAGCTTGGGAACAAAGGAGATCGTCTGGTCGCGCAGCGTGGTGACGGTCTGGATGATGTTGATGATCACGCCCACGACGATGGTGGTGGCGAGTATGGGGAAGGACAGCTTGAAGGCTGTCATCAGCGCCAGCTGCAGCAGATCAAGTGCGGTTTGCGGGGTCATGACACAAAACTTTGCATAATGCCGCGGACGACCAGGTTCCATCCATCCGCGAGGACGAAGAACAGCAGCTTAACCGGCAGCGAAATCATCATGGGAGGCAGCATCATCATGCCCAGCGACATCAGGGATGAGGCAATCACCAGATCCAGCACCAGAAACGGCAAATAGATCAGGAACCCCATCTGGTAGGCGGTTTTCAGCTCGCTGATCATGAAGGCCGGAATCAGCACGTGCAGCGGCACATCCTCCATGCTGCGCGGCGGCTTTGACTTGGAGAGCTCCACGAAGAGCTTGAGCTCCTCCTTGCCGGTCTGCTTGCCCATGAATGTTCGCAGCGGAGCCACGCCGCGCGTGAAAGCCTCTTCCTGCGTGATCGTGCCGGCCATGTAGGGCTTGATCGCATCCTCGTTGATCTTGTTCCACGCCGGCATCATAATGAAAATGGTGAGGAAGATCGACATGGCGGCCATGATCTGCGCCGGCGGCGTCTGCTGCGTGCCCATGGCCTGTCGCAGGAAGCCGAAGACGATGAGAATGCGCGTGAATGATGTGCACATGATGATCGCGGACGGTGCCAGCGAAAGGGCGGTGAGCATCAGGAGGATCTGGATGGATTTTGAGGTCTCCTGGGGCGTTCCGGCTCCGTCGAGCTGAACGCGAATACCCATCGGCAAGGCGGTGCCGGTCGTCTGGGCATAGGCGGCACCACCGGCCAGCAAGGCGATGGCGGCGGCAAATAAAAACACCTTCTTCATGGCATGGTCTCCCGTTGGCGTGGCTTCGATGGCAGTACCGCAAGCGGTTCAATGCGATCCGCGCTGACTGCGGCAACGATGCGTTCGCCGTCGACTTCAATCAGGAGAATGCCGCGGCGGTGATCAATAGCTACACGCTCAACAATCTGCAGTCGGGCGCTTTTGATCGCGCCGGTGAAACGGCCACTGCGCTTGCGCAACCAGTAATTGACTCCGAAAAGCAACCCCAGAACAGCGATCGTGGCGCCAAGAGATCGCAGCAGACTGGGTCCGTTGCCGGAACTCTTGCCAAGGCCACCCGACAAATCCTTGAACTTATCGTCAGTTTCTGTTGCAGAGAGTGACCACGGCAATGCTTCCGGAGCTGTATTGGTGCTGCCTGGCTTGGCGGCGCAGGCTTCTGACTGGTTACGGTTTGTTGAGTCAGAACATATTGCAGTCGTGACACTTGCGTTAGTGTCTGCTGCTGCCAACTGGAGCGCTCCAGCTAAAATCAGCGCCAGCATGTAGAAGTTCGATTTCATGTGTGAAGAGTGTTAGCAGGGTTGATGCCATGGCCACCGCTCGGGTAACTACCTATGAGAAACGCTCCGCCATCTTTTCGCGAGCTTGTCTGGAGCTTTGTCGACAAAGCTCCAGACACAGTTTCTCCTCCCCCCTTTTCCTTGGCGTACTTGGCGTCTTGGCGGTTCGCTACCACAACAATCACAACGAGTTATGTCTGAGATAAGCCTTCTTCCCTAATTCAAGTTAGAGGTAAGGGAGTTCATGCCGTCACATTTTCTTGGCTCGACATTCTGCCGTTCGCTTCCGACGCCCTCGCGGCGCCCGTACTGTGCCCATGGTCTTTTCCTGATACTTCATCTGGGCGGCTTCCACCACGAAGATTCCCGTAATCGGACGCTGAGAATTTCCGGCTGCGTCAGGAAAAGACCATGGTTCTGTGCCGGTGCGGTATGGGCGCATCCCGGTTTCGTTGACCTACAGCAGACTACGGGTGGTGCGCGTTGTCCGTAAGCGACGGT
>JBAXVM010000080.1:0-11603 GCA_037129105.1 bacterium | reverse complement strand
ATTTCCACACCGTTTAGAAAAATATTTGCTATTATTTGCCTGTCCCCGGTTTTCTCAGTCTAGAAAAATTGAAAAAGAGGCTTGACAAAAGGTTCGGAGAAACCTATATTACGGGAATTCAAACGGATCTGATCCTGAAAAATGGGGCATGATTATGCAGTTCAGGACGTCCAGTTTTATTTCGACATGTTCGCATTCCTTTTGGCGATCAGCCCTTCTTTCCTTGTCGTTGGCCACTGGCTTGCTGGCCGCTTTCGTGCCACAGGCGTCTGCGGGCGGCGGCGGTCCCGAAGGGTACACGTGGTGCGCGAGCGAGAGCCAATCCTATACGTTCACGCAGACCGCGGACGTGGCCTATGGTGCCAACGGGATGTTTGCCTATATGTACGGCGTGACGGGGACCATCGTCTTCAACAACGCGACGTTCGGCGATCCGATCAATGGGGAGTCCAAAGCCGGGTATTACAAGGTTGTGGCGGGCAATCAGCCGCCCACGGCCAATGCCCAGGCCGTGACCACAGCCGAGAACACAGCCAAGGCCATCACGCTCACCGGCAGCGATCCGGAAGGGTCGAACCTGACCTACACGGTGCTGGCCAGCCCCGCGCACGGCACGCTCTCCGGCACAGGCGCCAGCCGCACCTACACACCTGCCGCAAACTACAACGGCAGCGACAGCTTCACCTTTAAGGTGAACGACGGCGCGCTGGACAGCGCGGTGGCGACGGTCTCGATCACCGTGACCGCGGCCAATGACGCGCCCACAGTGACAGCCAGCGGCTCGCCCACCAGTGGCACCGCGCCATTGGCCGTGAATTTCACCGCGACTGGCGCGGACGTGGACGGCGACGCGCTGACCTACGCCTGGACCTTCGGCGACGGTTCGGCAAGCTCACCGCAAGTAGCGGGAACGGCGAGCCATACCTACGCGGCAGCCGGAACTTACACGGCCACCGTCACGGTCTCGGACGGCCATGGCGGAACGGCCTCGGCGAATGTGGCGATCACGGTGGGCGGCAGTGGTGGTGGTGGTCCAGCGGGCTACACCTGGTGCGCGAGCGAGAGCCAATCCTATACGTTCACGCAGACCGTGGACGTGGCCTATGGTGCCAACGGGATGTTCGCCTATAAGTACGGCGTGACGGGGACCATCGTCTTCAACAACGCGACGTTCGGCGATCCGATCAATGGGGAGTCCAAAGCCGGGTATTACAAGGTTGTGGCGGGCAATCAGCCGCCCACGGCCAATGCCCAGGCCGTGACCACAGCCGAGAACACAGCCAAGGCCATCACGCTCACCGGCAGCGATCCGGAAGGGTCGAACCTGACCTACACGGTGCTGGCCAGCCCCGCGCACGGCACGCTCTCCGGCACAGGCGCCAGCCGCACCTACACACCTGCCGCAAACTACAACGGCAGCGACAGCTTCACCTTTAAGGTGAACGACGGCGCGCTGGACAGCGCGGTGGCGACGGTCTCGATCACCGTGACCGCGGCCAATGACGCGCCCACAGTGACAGCCAGCGGCTCGCCCACCAGTGGCACCGCGCCATTGGCCGTGAATTTCACCGCGACTGGCGCGGACGTGGACGGCGACGCGCTGACCTACGCCTGGACCTTCGGCGACGGTTCGGCAAGCTCACCGCAAGTAGCGGGAACGGCGAGCCACACGTATGCGGCAGTCGGCACCTACACGGCGACCGTGACGGTCTCCGACCCTTCGGGAGCCTCAGGGCAGGCGGCAGTCACGATTTCGGTGACTGCGCAGCCGAACCGCGCGCCTGTGGCCAACGCCCAGAGCGTGACCACGGCGGAAGACACAGCCAAGGCCATCACTCTGGCCGCGACGGACGCAGACAACGACGCGCTGACCTACGTGATCGTGGCGAACCCGGCGCACGGCACGCTCTCCGGCACAGGCGCCAGTCGCACCTACACACCTGACGCAAACTACAGCGGCGCGGACTCCTTCACGTTCCGGGCCAGCGACCCTTCGGGAGCCTCAGGGCAAGCGGCAGTCAGCATCACCGTGACCGCGGTCAACGACGCGCCCACAGTCACCGCCAGCGGCACGCCCACCAGCGGCACCGCGCCATTGGCCGTGAACTTCACTGCGACCGGCGCGGACGTGGACGGCGACGCGCTGACCTACGCCTGGAACTTTGGCGACGGCGGCACTGCGTCGGTTCAAAATCCAAGTCACACCTATGCGTCCGCTGGGTCCTATACGTCCTATGTTACCGTCTCTGATGGCAAGGGCGGCACCGCCTCGGCGAACGTCGCGATCACGGTGACCTCCGGCGGCGGTAGCGGCGGCGTGTCGGCCACGGGTGGATACGTGAAGAACTATACGCTGAACGGTGTCAACTACCGGGCGCACATCTTCGCGAGCAACGGGACGTTGACGGTCACTAGCGGCGGCTCCGTGGAATACCTGATTGTCGGCGGCGGTGGCGCCGGCGGGAATGAGGTTAGTTCCTGGTCGAGCGCTGGTGGCGGCGGTGGCGGAGTGTTGGGGGGTGCGGCGTCGCTCGGAAGCGGCGGCTATGCCATTACCGTGGGTGCAGGCGGCATCAACGCCAATGGCGGGAGCAGTGTCTTTAATGGGTTGAGCGCTGTTGGCGGAGGGAAAGGCGGCACATTGAGTGGGAATGGTGCCGTGGGTGGCTCAGGGGGTGGCGCAGGTTCTTCCGCTGGCGTGGGTGGCCTCGGCACAAGTGGACAAGGATATGCGGGCGGCAACAGTTCCGGCAGCACCTGGCAATCGGCCGGTGGTGGCGGTGCGGGTGGTTACGGCGGCAATGCGGGCGGTAATAACAGCGGCACCGGTGGCAATGGTGGTGTAGGCATTGTAAGCGCCATCACGGGCGTCACGAATGGCTATGCCGGCGGTGGTGGCGGTGGCTGGTACTACGGCAGCGGCGGTAAGGTCAGCCATGGTGGCGGCAAAGGCGGCGGCTATCGCACGGCCGGCACAGCCGGCGCAAACCAAACTGGCGGCGGGGGCGGAGGGGCTGGCGATAGCGGCGGCGCAGGAGGCGCAGGCGGATCCGGTATCGTGATCGTGCGCTACGTCGTTGGCGGCGGCACCGTCGTCAGTCAGGCGCCGGTGACGAAGCGTGCTGCGGTCTTGGCCAGGGCGTCGACCGTGACGATCCCGGTCACAACCAAGCCGAACGTGCCTCCCGTGGCTATGGCCGGGGTGGATCCGGCCAACGGCGCGATAACGAACGCATGCTACTTCTGGGCCATGGAAAGTTACGATCCGGATGGCACAATCGTCGGTTGTGAGTGGCGGATTGAAGGCAAGGTAGTCGCGACGGAGCCGGACTTCCTCTGGACACCCGCCACAGGCGGAACTTACACGGTGGCGTCGACCGTGTGGGACAACGCTGGTGCGTCGGCCTGCGACGAGGTGGTGCTGCGTGTGACGGACGACGAGGGGGCGAATGCGAAGACGCGTACGATCACGCTGCTGGTTGACGAAGATGCGGACATTACTGCGACCGGAGCGGATAGGGATGCGGCTGCAGGGCAGGGGGCGCTATCCGGGCATCCGGCCCTCCGGCGGCTGCAGATGCTGCAGCTGGCGGAAGAGCGCCTGAAAGCGGTGGCGCGGTGACGAGCCGGGCGTAGGGCGTGTTGCGTGCTGATTGTTGAAGTGGAGAGAAGGGGCAGCCCGCAGCAAATCGTCCACCGTAGTCGTCGCCGTAGTCGTCCACCGGTACGGGAAGGGAGTCGGTTGACGATGGCGCATGCGCGCCCCTTGCGCCGCGCTACGACTGAGCGCCGTTTGTAGTGGCGCCGTCAGGCGCTTCCCCCGGCGGGTTCGTTGTGCGGTACAGCGGGACCTGCGGGACCGCTGATGGATGGGCCAGTAAACGCCTTCGGTCAGCGGGTGCGCAGCCCCCGCTGTACTGGGCCGGCAGCTGGTCTTACGGGCGTATCTGTCCTGTGCCGCGCACGAGGTACTTGTAGGTGGTCAGCTCCTCGAGCCCCATGGGGCCGCGGGCGTGGAGCTTGTCGGTGCTGATTCCCATCTCCGCGCCCAGGCCGAACTCGTAGCCGTCGTGCAGCCGCGTGGAGGCGTTGACAAAGACCGCGGCGGAGTCCACTTCTTTCAGAAACTTCCTGGCGCTGCGCTCGTCCTGCGTGATGATGGCGTCGGAATGGCGCGAGCCATACTTGTTGATGTGGGCGATGGCGGCGCGCAGGTCCTTGACGACGCGCACCGCGAGAATCAGGTCCAAATACTCGGCGTACCAGTCTGCCTCGGTTGCGGCAGCGAACGCGGGGATAACCTGGCGGGCGGCCTCGTCGGCACGGACCGCGACCGTGCGGCGGGCGCACATCTCCGCGAGGCGCGGCAGAAACGCGGCTGCGACATCGGCATGCACGAGCAGCGTCTCGGCGGCGTTGCACGTGCCGGGGCGCTGGCACTTGGCGTTTTCGATGATCTGGAGCGCCATGTCGAGGCTGGCCGCGGCATCCACAAAGACGTGGCAGACACCCTTGTAGTGCTTGAGCACGGGGACGCGGGACTGCTCCACCACGGCGCGGATCAGCGACTCGCCGCCGCGGGGGATGACCACGTCCACGCAGTCGTCCATCTGCACCAGCGCGCGCACGGCCTCGCGGTCCGTGGTGGCTACCAGCTGCACGGCGTGCCGGGGGAGCCCGGCGCGCTGGCCGCCGGCGGCCAGCGCCGCGGCAACGGCCTGGTTCGAATGGAAGGCTTCCTTGCCGCCGCGCAGGATCACGGCATTGGAGGACTTGATGCAGAGCACGGCCGCGTCAGCTGTGACGTTCGGGCGCGACTCGAAGATGATGGCCACCACGCCGATGGGGACGCGGCGTTTTTCGATCACGATGCCATTGGGACGCACGCGCTTGGCCAGGCGCTTGCCGACCGGGTCCGGTAGCGCGGCAACTTCCCGGATCCCCTGGATCATGGCGCAGAAGCGGGCATCGGTGAGCGTGAGGCGGTCCACGAGCGCCGCGGCGAGGCCGGCGGCGCAGGCCTCGGCGACATCCTGCGCATTGGCAGCCTGGATGGCGGCGCGGCGGGCGTCGAGTTCCTGCGCCATGGCGTCGAGGATGGCGTTCTTGCGGCGCGACGAGAGGTTAACCATGCGGCGACTGGCGGCCAGAGCCTGATCGCCGAGAAGACGGATTTCGGAGTGCAAGTTCATGTTGCGGTTTTTAGGGGGGCGTCGGCTGTCAACAGCCGTTGGCGGATCGTTTCGATCAGGACGTTGGGCAGTACGGGCTTCATGACGAGCGAGCACGAAGGGTTCTCCTTCATGAGGCGATGCACTTCAGCCGGCGGGAGATAGCCGGTGCAGAAGATGAAGTCCGGGACCGGCCAGTCGCGGTTTTCGCAGATCGTCTGGATCTCGTACTGGGCCTTGATTCCGTCCAGAACCGGCATGCTGATGTCCAGAATCACCAGGTTATGTCGCTTGAGGCTAAACTGTTCGATGGCGTCGAAGCCATTCTGGGCAACATCCACGACGCAGTTGGGGAGGTGATGGGCGATGCTGAGCTGGATGGCCTTGAGAACGGAGCTTTCGTCATCCACCACGAGGATTTTTTTTTGTGGCATAGCCATGTGAAACCTCTGCCTCTCGCGGGTTGTTGGAGTTTCCGTCGACTGCCGGTGCGTGCGTTCCAGTATCGCCTGCAACATTCGCGAGGACAAGTGAAAAAGCATGGGGTGTGGGATGTTTCCAGGCCCCAGTTTCGCGCTTGTACGCGTCAGCGGCAAGGACTAGACTGAAGATCAAATGGTTGCGGCTGTTTTCTACTTTGCGCAAAGGAATCAATCGTATGGCGGGCATATCGACCATGAACACAACGCAGCAGGACATTTTGGCCCTGCTGATTGAGCAGGAAGAATGGATCGGGCAGCTGTATAAGGCCTACCAGAATCTTTTTCCCGAACTCGATTCTTTCTGGGGTCAGCTCGCCGAGGAGGAGGACGGACATGCCGGGTTGCTGAAGCAACTGGCTGGCCGGATGGATCAGGCGACGTGCAGTTTTGATGCGCGCAAGTTCAATACGGTTGGGCTGCGCACCTCCAGCGAGCACATCCGCAAACAGGTTCAGATCGCCAATACGGAGCCCGTTACACTTGTGAGAGCTCTGGCTACAGCGTTTGATTTGGAGACCGGCCTGATTGAGAAAGAGTTTTTCAAGGTTGTTGTGGTCAATCCAGCCGAGGTGCAGCGGGAGTGGCAGGCTCTGACGGAGGAGACGCAAGCGCATCGCAAGCGTATTGCCGTCCGTCTCGCGGAGGAGCGAAACAGGAGCAGAGTATGAGTTCGGTTTTTACAGAAGTGATCGGCGCTCAGCGCCGGATACTCGACTCGCTGGTTGACTGCGAGAGTCGGATTGAAGCGCTCTACCAAAAATTTGCCGTGGCGTTCCCCCGGTTCGCGGAGTTCTGGGAAGGTCTGGCGTGCGAGGAACGCCGACATGTCCATGCGCTGAAGAGCATGCACTCCTTTCTTGAGCGCGGGCAGTTGTTTCAGAATATCGGCCGGTTCGATCAACAGAAGGTGGACGGATTGCTGGCAATTTTGGAAGAAGCCGATCAGAACGTGACAACGGATAAGATGGAATCGTCCGAGGCGTTTGCCATGGCTTTGCGACTGGAGTGTTCGCTGGTGGAGAGCCGATTCTATGTTGACGTGACGTCCGACGCTCCCGCGTTTTCGGCCGTGTGCAGGGTTTTGCGGGCGGAGACGGAACAGCATGTGGCAAAGCTACACGTGGCGACGAAGGCCGCACGGGATCGTTCATGTTAGCTGGCTGAGTTGCGGAGAAGCGAGTGGCGTTGCGTTTTTTGCAGGGAGTCTTGGCCGTAGTGATTTAGGTACACAACGATCCGGAGGAGCGACATGGCATTCTTCGCCTTTAATCTTTCCGATCCGCTGAGCGACGCGCAGTATATTGGCTTGGTCGTAAGCGTGGACAACCGGAGCGTGACCGTGGATGTGCCGACGGCACGCCTGGATCAGGTCAAAGTCGGGCAACTGGCCGTGTTCCCCCTGATTGGTCGTAGCCAGTGGCTGGTCGGTTTGGTTGACCGGCTGGTTTGTGGGATGCCGGGCTTTTCTGCGCCGGCCGGAGAAAACAGGACTGCGGATGGTGCGCCCGGCGCCGTGCCGTTGGTCAGGACATCGCAGGGCAATGTGGCCATGGTCTCGCTGATTGGCACGGTAAAAGACCGCCAGCACGAAGATGGGCATACGTCCTATTTTTTCTCCCGGTCGCTGGTTGCGGCGCCGGATGTGCATTCGCCCGGCTTCGCCGCGTGCGGCGAGGCGCTGATCACGTTTATGAATCTGCTGGTAGAGGCCGGCGCGACCGATCACGCTCTGGTTCTTGGGCAGTATACGATGCATCCCACGGCCACGGCGTTCCTCGATGGCGACAAGTTTTTTCAGCGCCACGCCGCGCTGCTGGGCAGCACCGGATCCGGCAAGTCATGGACCGTGGCTACGATCTTGGAGCGTGCCGCACAGCTTCCTTCTGCCAGCCTGGTGGTGTTTGACCTGCACGGTGAATATGCGAAGCTGGGCTACGCGCGGCAGTTGCGCGTTCCCGGGCCGGACGAGCTGCAGTCCACGGACCCCAACCTGCTCTTTCTGCCGCACTGGCTCATGACGGCGGAAGAGCTGGCCGCCACGTTCGTGGACAATACGGAAGATACGGCGCACGACCAGATTCTGGTGCTCCAGCGGGAGATTGAGCAGGCCAAACGTGCGTTTTTACAGCAACTCAACAAAACAGAAGTGCTCAAGGCTTTCACGGTCGACAGCCCAGTGCCGTTTCCGCTCGATACGGTTGCGACTCATCTGGACGTCCTCAACACCAAGGTGGTGCAGGATTACCGCGGCTCCAAACAGGGCGAATTCTACGGCATGTTCGGGCGCTTGCTGGTGCGCATGAAAACCCGTCGTACGGACCGACGCTACGGCTTCATGTATCAGTGCCCGGAGCAGATGCATACGTACGAAGCATTCGCTTTACTGGCCCGTCAGCTGCTGGACTTCAAGCCGCCGCGCGCTCAGGTGCGGGTCATCGATTTCTCGGAGGTGCCAGCCGACGTGCTGCCGATCATGCTGGGGATTGTGGCGCGTCTGATCTATTACCTGCAGTTCTGGATGCCGAAAGAGTTGCGGCACCCGGTGTCGATGGTCTGCGAAGAGGCGCATCTCTACCTGCCGAACAAGTGCACCAACGCCAACGAAGAGCGGGCGCTGGCCTGTTTCCAGAAGATTGCCAAGGAAGGTCGCAAGTACGGCGTGTCGCTGTTCGTGGTCAGTCAGCGCCCGTCCGACGTGGATACCACGATCCTCAGTCAGTGTAACAATGTGCTGGCCATGCGATTGTCGAACACGCAGGATCAGCAGGTCATTCAGCGCATGATGCCTGACTGCCTCGGCGCGCTGCTGGAAATGCTACCGATTCTGGACACGGGCGAGGTCCTGGTGGTGGGCGATGCGGTGCTGTTGCCCAGTCGGGTCCGGGTGCTGGTGCCCCAAGAGAAGCCGATTAGTGCGACGGTTGACTTCTGGACCGAATGGAGCCGTAAGGATCGGAGCCCGGACTGGCAACTCGCGGCCGAGAACATGCGGCGGCAGCGCCGGATGAGCTTCTAGGAACCTGTTGGGCGTAAGCCCTGGGTTGTTCCATCGCCCTCTGCCAACAGGTTCCTAGTTGAAATCGCAATCGCAATCGCAATCGCAATCGCAATCGTAATCGAAATCGTCATCGCCATCGCCATCGAAATCGTATAGCAATTACGTGGAGGCCATGACGAAAAATTTTGCGGCGCGAGTTCTATGGGGTGATGGACAGGAGGCGGTGGTTGAGGACGATTACGATTGCGATTTCGATTACGATTGCGATTTCGATTACGATTGCGATTTTGATTTTTTGGGCATATTTGAAATAGGGCAAAAACGGCAGCAGGAGGCTATTCCTGCCTTCCTGAGTTCCCAATAAAATTCTCCACGCGCCAGGTCTTGCCATCGCCGAGCAGGCGCACGTGTCCGAGCGGCAGGATGTCGCCGCGCTCTTTGGCCATAAGGGTGTCGAGTTGTTCGCGCGTGAGGTGGCGGGTGGGCCATTCGATGGCACGCAGTGAGCCATCGCTGCAGCAGCCTTGCATGAGGATACGGCCCTTGATGCGGTAAACCGGGGCGACCAGGCGCATGATCGTGGCAGGTGGAGGGTGGCATTCTTGATTCTTTGTTTCTGTTTCTTGGTTTTCCGCGCTTTCGGGGATGCTGTCAATGGGGGCGCGGCGAACGACCAGCATGCCATACTTCAGGTCATGCACGGAGCGAAACAGGCGGCGGTTGATGAGATTGACGCTTTCCGGAACGCACCACCGTCGCACATCATGACAGAAACCGGTCTTTGCGGCCCGCATGGGACAGGGGAGGCGATGCGGGCATGGGGCAACCAGGGAAAAGTTATCGTTGCAGGCAAGTTTGTCGCGCATGCGTTGCAGACGCTCGCAGGTGGCTGCCCCGGCCGGCTCGAGCACGATCAGGCAGCCGCCGGGCGCAAGGCGGTCCAGTTGCTGCCGCAGCCAGTTGTCCGCGCGCTGGCTTTCGTGCTCAGCGAAAAGCTCGTTCATGACAAAACTCGCCAGAATGAGATCAAAAGTGCCTGGCAGGCCATCGGTGCGGACATCGCGAACGTGCGTGGTGAGTGTGGCCGCTGGCCAAAGCTGACGGCAGTCAGAAAAAATACTCTGCAAGGCCGCCAGCGCAGCCGGCGCATGGTCTACGGCATGCAGAGACAGGGGGCGGCGCAGCCCGGTCATAACAGCCAGGGAGGATGCGCCAGCCCCGCTGCCAAGGTCCAGAACACGAAAAGAATCTGATATTGGCAGGCTCCGGCTGTCTGCCGTCGAAATAGCATGTGCAGCCAGACATTCACGTAATGCAATACTCACGCGGGCAAAGGTTTGAGGAAAAAACAAAATGCCGTATGCGGCCAATAAGACCGGGCTGCCCGTATAATCTTTAAAAGCCAGCGGCCGCTCAATCGTAAACTGATCGCTCAGGCCAGCGGCAGCTGCTTCGAGGCACTGCAGGGCTACCACATGGTCGTCGCAGTCGGTTGAGCGACAAGCGGCAGCCAGCCACCAGGATTCAAGTTCGCGCGGATAAATCATAAGAAATAAGGCAAAAAACAGATGATAGCTCGACAACGGGTCAGCGAAAAGGATTTCTTTGCGCAAAGACGACGGTCGGCTTTCAGGCGAGGGCGAATCTGCCGCAGGCATGCGAGACATGGCGGCGAAGAAATATCGGTTTGCCGGACGGATGCCGGTCGCGAACCAATAAACAAAGGACATCTACGCTAGTTGTTTAATACAACTACAAAAGGCCGGGCGCCGTGCCGGCGGCCGGGTGAGCGGCGGCAAAATCACGGTTCCGCGACGCAGTTTTTGTGGTCCGGACGGTCGCGTGGGCCCCAGGTATGCTTTTCTAACACATTGCAGGTCAACATGTTAAGACCACCACTCCCATCGCAAAAAATTATTTAAAAACCGTATTGACGGCAACCGCACTGAATGATACCTTTGTATCTCGTTTTGCGCCTGAAAGGGTGCGGGACGGAAACAAGCCCATCCGCCAAACAACCGGCACAATCCGGGGGTGCAACGGAAGGGACCGAGAAACGAGAGTTTTCGGCCGACGGTTGGCAACGGTCGCATGATTGCGGCACGGCTAATCATCAAGTTGAGGTAGGCGGGATTGACTCGCCGAAGCTCGACAAGGCCGGAGAGTTTTTTTTGTGTTGAATGGGGTTGACGGCCCGCAAGGGTTTTGATACCTTTGATTTTCGCCACTGATTCGGAAGCGCCTAGCGCAGAAGAGTACGTGGTTAGCTCTTTGAAACCTGAATAGTTCAAAACGACCTTCGATTTAGAAGGGATGTGATTCGAGAGGCTTGTGTAGGTGATTGACCCGAACAAAACGTTTGTCAGGCGTAAGCTTGGCAAGCGAGTATTTTCTTATGAGAGTTTGATTCTGGCTCAGAACGAACGCTGGTAGCGTGGATTAGGCATGCAAGTCGAACGGGATCGGTGAAGTAGCAATATGGATCCGTGAGAGTGGCGAAAGGGCGAGTAATGCATGGGTAATCTACCCTTGAGCTGGGGATAACGCCGTGAAAACGGTGCTAATACCGAATGTGGCTCTCCGGGGCATCCCGGGGAAGCCAAAGGCGGGGACCGCAAGGCCTGCCGCTCAAGGAGGAACCCGTGTGCCATCAGCTTGTTGGCGAGGTAACGGCTCACCAAGGCTTACGGCTAGCTGGTCTGAGAGGACGACCAGCCGCACTGGGACTGAGACACTGCCCAGACTCCTACGGGAGGCTGCAGTCGAGGATCATTCGCAATGGGCGAAAGCCTGACGATGCGACGCTGCGTGGAGGATGAAGGCCTTCGGGTTGTAAACTCCTGTCATGAGGGGAAAAGGTGCCGGGTGTTAATAGCATCCGGCCTCGATAGTACCTCAAGAGGAAGCCACGGCTAACTCTGTGCCAGCAGCCGCGGTAATACAGAGGTGGCG
>JBAXVM010000008.1:0-28025 GCA_037129105.1 bacterium | reverse complement strand
TGACAGGCGGCAGCGGATCTGTGACGATCACCGCCAAGGCGCTGACGATCACGGCTACGGCGCAGTCCAAGGTGTATGGCACGTTACTGAGTGGCACGGCGGGCTACACGAACTTCACGCAGGTCGGCCTGGTCAACAGCGATGCGATCACCTCCGTAACGGTGGCTTACGCCAACGGCGGCAATCTGGCAACGAACGGGGTCGGCCCTTACCTGGGCACGATCACGATTACGGGCGCGACCGGCGAG
Source organism: bacterium (assembly GCA_037129105.1). Classification (GTDB taxonomy): domain Bacteria; phylum Verrucomicrobiota; class Kiritimatiellia; order RFP12; family CAIWXQ01; genus CAIWXQ01. Next base: position 27,777 of record JBAXVM010000008.1, on the reverse strand, counting down.
GGCTTCACCCCTGGCAACTACGCTATCACCTACGTACCTGCCACGCTGACGGTGACAACCAAGGATGTGACCATCCACGCCACACGCGCCTATGACGGCGCGCTCAACGTGGTCGCCGCTATCTTCTACACCATCAGCGGTACCGTCGGCGGGGAAACGCTCGGAGTGAGCGGGTTTGGCACAATTGAGACCGCGGGCATCGGGACCGGCAAGGACGTTACGAAAAACACGCTCGCGCTGGTTGACGGCACGGGCGGTTCGGCCGGTTCGGCCGCGAACTACAACCTGGCATCCGCCACAGCGGACATCACGACGCGGGCGCTGACAGTCACGGCAAATGCGCACGCCATGCAGGTTGGCAACGCCCTGCCGACGCTCACGTACACTCCCGGGCTCACGCTGGTGAATGGCGACGTGCTCACCGGCAGCCTGGTCTGCACGAACACCGGCGCGGTGGGCGTGTATCCGATTGCTCAGGGCGACTTGAGCGCGGGCGCCAACTACACCCTCACGTATGTGGGCGCGACCCTGGTGATCGTGAATATCAACCACACGGGCGTCAACTTCCACTCGCCGGGTACGGCCGCGTCCATGAAGGTCGAGTTCTCCTACCCGACCAACGGCGCGCTGACCAACCTGACCTGGACGCCGTCGCTGCCGACCGGGTGGGTGCTCTCCACTGCCAGCAACGCCGTCGGATCGCTCAGCGTGGTGAATGGCGGCGTGGTGCTCTCCAGCACCACGAACCTGGGCGCCAACCCGCAGACGTTCTGGTTCGCCGCCACTGTCCCGGGCAACCAGGCCTCGATCGTGGCCTTCACCAACGCCTCGGTGAGCTTTGCGTTCACGCCTGTGGTCGGCAGCGCCATGAATACGCTGGGAATGGCAAACGAAGCCAACTCCTGGCGCTTCCACAGCGCTGACTACGAGCAATCTAAAAACAGCAAGACCGGCGCACCTATCGGGACGTCCGACTGGGTGATTGACGTAACCGAACTGAACCGCGTGCTGGCCTACTGGCGCGCCAGCGGCTACCACCTGAGTGCAGCCGGATACGATGGCTATGCGCAGGGCTTTGTTGAGAATAGCGTAACCGGCGCGTATCACTCCGCCGATTACGGCCATGCCGGGACCATTACGGCTGACCAGGCGGCCCGGGTAATCAGCTACTGGCGCGCGGGCGCCTATCAGGTGTGCTCAACAGGCCTGGACGGCTATGCGTCCTATTCTTCAGGTCAGCTGCAGCCTCTGGGCATGGGCGACACGCCAGCCTTCACGAGCGCCACGGTGACGCAGAGCGGCCCGAGCCGGTATGACGCCGGTGGCACGCTGACGATTAACTGCACGATGAACTATAGCGGCCGCCTGCTGGCCACGACGTGGAAGCCGGTGCTGCCGGCCGGTTGGAAGATCCTTGCGGTCAGCGGCATGGGCACTCCGGTGCTCCTCCATGGCGAGGTGCTCTTTACCTCCCAGGACGAGCTGCCGAATCCGCTGGTGTTCGCCTATACAGTGCAGGCCCCGATCTCGGCGATTGGCACCGTGTCGTTGGATTGCGAGGCACATCCGATGCTGCAGGGGCTGGTCAATCCGCTGATCGTGGCGGCGTCACAAGGCCTGCAGATGGCGCCGAACCTCGACACGAACGGCCTCGGGTCAGGCTGGGAGAATGCCTACGGCATTGCTGCCGGAACCGATGCTTCCACGATGGGTGCGAATGGCTACACCCTGGCGCAGAGCTATCTGGGCGGATTCAACCCGAATGACGTCAATTCGGTGTTGGTCATCCAATCGTTCGATTTGGCGAACGGGCAGATCAACCTGAGCTGGCCCAGTGTAGAGTCTCGGACCTATACGGTTGAAGCGGCTCAAACTCCTGCCGGTCCGTACGTCCCGGTGGCAACCGGAATTCCGGCGGCAGGGACGCAGACCTCAAGGAAACTTGAGGTCGGCTCCTGCGGTCCGTTCATCCGGCTCGTGGTGGATTAAATACCCTGATCGTCTGCACGATCGGGTGCCCCCCAAGGCCGGCCAGCCTTGGGGGGCTTGACTCCGTTCCCTCCTGGCTAAAATATTTTTAAGCTGCGCGCAGTGGTTCAGGTGCTTTGGTGCGCGGAGATCGAAGGGTGTGATGAATATGATTCGTGAGAGAATCCTCGTAATTGTCCTGGCGTTGGTCATCGGGCTGCAAGCCCGGGCTGGCGAGCCGGTTGTGACGTGGTCGTTTGACCCCGGGGGCTATGCTTCGCCGGGGTCAGTGGTTGCGCATTGCACGGTGCAGGCGCCACCCGGGGGGGGGCTGTTTTCGCTGCTGTGGTACCCCAATTTACCTGCGGGTTGGACGGTGACCGGGACATGGGGAGACGGGGCGCCGGAGTATGACGGTGTCTCCGTAATTGCGTTTCTGGGTAATCCGCTGGCAACCAACGGGATCGTCGCATTCTCCTATTGCGTCCAGATTCCTGAGGGTGTTGCAAATGCCTGGATTGTGCAACCCGATGTGGTTGCCCAGCTGGCGGGCGAGGATAACCCATGGTATGGCTCAGCCCTCCCGGTCACGATTGATGAGGCGGGTGCGATCGCGGCGTCCGTCTGGCACGATCAAAACGGCAACGGTGTGCGGGACGCGGGTGAACCGGGCCTTTCAAATGTGACCGTGAACCTGCTGAATCTTTCCAGCAACGTGCTGTTCACGACGCGGACAGACGCAAGCGGTATGTACGCGTTTGCGAGTCTGGCACCTGCCGCCTATTTGCTACAGTTCCTGCCGCCCGGTGGATTTGTATTTACGGTTCCGGACGCCGGCGGCGACAACAGCATCACCAACAGCGCCGCGAATCCAGCCTCGGGGGAGAGCGTGCCGTTCATGCTGCTGCCGAAACAGGTGGACGTTATGCATCATGCCGGACTCTATCTGCCGGCGCGTGTATTCGGCTACGCCTTTGTCGATCAAAACACCAATTCTGTTTTTGACGGCGGTGACAGGCTGGCGACAAATCTGACGGTGCGGCTGCAGGGGCAGGGGCAGGTGCTAGCCACGGCCACCGATGCCACCGGCCAGTACCAATTCACGGGGCTCGCGCCGGGATCCTGCACGGTTGTGTTCTGTGTGCGAACCAGCGCCACGGTGCTGGCCAGTGTGGCTGCTCTGCCTGTATTCCTGCCGGCCTCGACGAACATCAACCGCACCCGGGCAGTGGTGTCCGGCTTGAACGTCACGGCCAGCGTGACTGTCGGTTCCGGTGACGGCGTGCTGGCGGGGCAGGGTGAGCCAATCAATATCGGCTTTACGACCGGCACGGTGGTGTCAGCCATGCTGATCAATGCCTATGCCGCCGCGCCGGGCGTGGTGGTGGAGGTGGAGTTCTCGACCATCCTGGCGTCGTCAACGAACGCGATTGTCCTGTATCTGTTGCGGGACGGGAGCTGGGTGTCGGTGGGGCAGCAGGTTGCCGTGGAGGGGACCAAACGCTACCGGTTCATTGTGCCCGGGCTGAGCGCCGGCGACATTTGCAACTTGAAGGTTTGCGACGATACAGGAGCAGTCAGCGTCGACGAAAACCAGCAGATCGGGACTTTTGCCGTGCAGTCGCTCCAGAATAGCGGGTCCGGGTTATCGTTGTCCTGGAGCGTGTTGCCAGGCCGGATATACAGTGTTTACCGTACGGATCGTCTGGTCGGCGGGTCGTGGGTGCTGGTGCAAACCATGACAAACACATCCATGACCGGCACCAGCTCGACGTTCAACACCGAAACGATGGGGAGGACCAATGAATTTTATAAGGTCAACATCGATTAAGCCCAGTTTTCTTAAACCGTCGGACGCAAAGAAAACTGAGCTTTGCCGTGTTCCGTCTCTTGTATGTATGGTCTCTGCCTGACGCCCTGCGGGCCTGGCGGAGCCACCGCGAAGGCAGGAGGGACGTGCGGGCTGCGCCGAGCGCGGGTGGCACGCCGGCGTTTCAGAAACTGCGCGTACTTCCCTGTGCGGTCGCTTCGCCAGCGCCACCGGGAGAGAGATTTTGCTGCGCACACCGTACAGCGGGACCTGCGGGACCGCTGAGTGGACTGAAGAATAGCACGAAGCTAAAAGCAAGCCGGGCATTGACAGATTCGCTGTTTGCGCGCAATATACACGTCTGCCTTTTTTGATGTGCCTTTTTGGTTTGGCGCGACTGGCGGAAAGGAACCGATGCAAAGTCTTGTCAATCACTTGAACCAGTTGCAGGAATTGATTTTGATCCGGGATGAACATCGTGCGACGGGAGACGGCTCGCACTTGGATCGGCTTAACGATTCCATTGACGAACTAACGGATAAACTGCCGGCGGATGTCCGCTCGCTTTTCCTGCGCCTCTGCAAGAAGGATCATGCGGTGATGTCGCCGGTGCACGACGGGTGCTGTGCGATCTGCGGCATGCGCCTGCCGATCAGTCAGGTTCAGTCCGTGCGGGTGTGCAAGGTCCTGCAGAGCTGTCCGAGCTGCGCGCGCATCATGTTTGCGGACGCCGAGGCTGTCCGCTGGGTCGGCGAGCGCCCGAGCCGTTCCGAGCCGCGCAAGGTCGGCATTTCGCGTTTTTCAGCGGAGGGGCTGATGGTCCCCGGGCTGGTGGCCAAGAACAAGGAGGATGCCATTACCGTCCTCGCCACCAACATGGAGGCGCAGGGCTTTATCAATGGCGCCGGCAAGCTGGTGCAGTCGGCGCTCGACCGGGAAGCCCTGTTGAGCACGGCCATGGAGCACGGGATTGCGTTTCCGCACGTGCGCGGCGTGGAGGGCGGTGGCTTGACCCTGACGCTGGGCGTGTCGAAAAAAGGTGTGCCTTTCAACGATCAGGGCTCAATCGTGCACTTCGTATTCTTCTGCACGATCCCCTCGGCGGTCAGCGCGTTTTACCTGCGCCTCCTGGCAGGGCTCACCGAAGCCCTGCTCAAGCCGGTCAACCGCGAAGCGCTTTTGGCTGCTGACTCGCCCGCGCTGCTCTGGAAGACATTGATCAAAGCCACGCGGTATTCGATCAAGTAGGATCACTCCCAGTTGCGCTGCCAGTTGCGGAGGCGTTCCACGAAAGCCCGGATGTTTGCGCGCCGGGTCTTGCAGAGGATGGCGCCGCCGACCACCGCGATGCCCAGCAACAGCAGCAGTGCGCCGATCCCCATCATCTGCACCGAGCGGTCCAGTGCGTGGAACTGTTTAACCACCAGCGCCACCAGATCTGTGGCGAACCCGGCAAATCCGAGGTAGAGGTAGAGCTGCACGCGCAGCAGCGGCCCCAATGCCATCACGGCCAGTCCCAGCAGCAGCAGGGACAAGTGAAAGCCGACCGGGTACTGGTCATCGAGTAGCGCGTAGTAGCCGCAACTTCCGAGCATGGCGCAGACGGTCACGAGCCGCACAGAATTGCGTACGGCCGGCAGCAGGTGATCGCCAAAAAGCCAGAGCAGGCCGAGTATGCCAAGCCCGGACGGGATGGTGTAGGCCGGCACGCAGCGCAGTTCAAGCTTGGACCAGAAGAGCAGGCAGACAAACCCGACGAACCCGAGCATGGCAATGGCATTGTACGGCGAATCGCGTTTGCCGCCGCCATGCCAGGCAAAGAGCATCGACTGAATGCCGAGGACCAGCAGGGAGAGATCGGCGCCCATGCGGAAATAAAGCAGCCACACGCACTGCAGCACCGGCATCAGCCAGACGGTTCCGGACATGGTCCGCGCCAGGCCCGGCTGTTGCTGCAGGACCAGCCGTTTGGCTGCGCTGAAGGCAATTGAGGCGCCGAGACTCAGCCAGATGTCGTATTCGTACGTCCAGAAATCGAAATGCAGGAACAGCAGACGGCGCAGCATAATCCAGGCTCCGGCGAGGCTGAGCACGCTCAGCGTGTAGGGAAACACGCCGTCGCGAAGATACCCCTCACGCAGCCAGCTGGCGCAGGAGAGGCCCCAGACCAGCGCCAGCGCCAGCATGGCACCCAGATGGCCCTGGCGTGCATCATCGTGCAGGAAGGTGAGCAGCGTGAGCCCGGCAAAGGCGCTTGTCAGCAGCGTGCGTGCGACCATCTCGCCCTGAAGCCGGCAGAGCCTCAGGACTGCATGAGCCAGCCGCTCGAGCGTATCGCCGGATTGGGTGCTGCCGGTTGTCATCGCCGCCTGTCGCGCGAGAAGTCCGGTGCCCAGCAGCGCGGCTGCGCCTGCCAGCAACGGACGGAAGTCGATCAGGTCTTCACCGAGGAGCCAGCACGTGGCGCAATACGTGACCAGCCAGGGCATGGCCATCATCAGGATTGACGCGCTGCGCGTCAGGCGCGCTTCCGCTGTCACGGGTGTCAACAGCGCGGCGAGTAGCAGGACCACCAGCAGCAGCAGACCGCTGCCAGTCGCCGCCCCATGATACAGCAGATGGCCGATGCAAATCAGGGCCAGGCGGTCCGCGCTGAGCCAGTGCACGATGGGCGCCATCCATTGCCGGACACGCTGCCAATACACGACTGCACCCAGCCACGGCAGCAGGAGGAACCAGACCGACAGCCGGGCAGGGATCAGCCCTGGCGACTGGCACGGCTGGAGGAAATCGAAATGCACGGCCACCAGAATCTCGCACACGGCCAGGCCCCAATAGGCCTGGGCCCCGGGTGCGCCGAGAAGGGTCTGATGGATCAGCACGCTTGCCAGCGCCAGCAGCAGCGGTGTGATCGCCAGCTGATGTCCAGCGTGGGGCTGCACCAACGCGGATACAACCGCGATATGCGTCGCAAGGGTCAGGAACACGCCCCATTGGCGACGGTGCGTATGCCATTCCTCCGCGCCGATGCCGCCCAGGTGCTGCAAAAGGGCACGCAACGGCGATTGCTGATAGCTGAGTAGAATGAGCAGATGAGCCGTGGCCACCGCCGCCCAAGCGGCTGCTATCGGGAAGGCAAACGGCGAAAGCCCGGGCAACCAGGTTAGCAGGAAATAGAGCCCGGTGATCAGCGCCAGACCGCCGCACCAGGCGGTCCAAGGCGCCGCGTTGAGTCCGCGCGCCCGGAACAGGATTAATCCCATCAGCACCACGATGGCCGCTCCAGTGTGATAGACCTGCGGATTCAGCATGGTGCCGGGGAACAGCACCATCTGGAACGGGAGGCGGAACACATAAATCACGAGGATCAGGATCGCGAAGGCGATGGCGCTGGAACGGAAGCGCGCACGGGTCAGGCGATTCTCATCTGTGTCTCGCCGGACAATGCGGAACCACTCCGCTGCGCACCAGCAGGCCACAGCTGGAAGCGCCAGCGCGTAGAGTGCTGCCTGCGGGGTTCGCAGGACCGGGACCAGCAACGCGCAGCACCAGAGTGTCAGCCCCAGCGCCATATGCCAGAGCGCTTCCAGGCACATGCCTTGCGATGTCATTCTCAGCTCCGGCAGACGCGCAACATACCGGAAATAGAGACCGGCGCCCAAGGCCAGCAGGCCGGTTGTCGCGAATCGAATGGCCGGAATCATGGAAAGATCCGGATTGGTGAGGTAGTTCATGCAGAGCAGCAGTACCGTCAGCTCGGCCAGCAGTACGCCGCCGCCGTGCAGCCAGCGAGCGATCGCAAGCTGCGGGAGCCGCGGCAGGCGCCGAACCAGCCATAGGACGATCGCAAATTCAGTCAGGGTCAGGAGCGCGGCCATGCCGAAGATGTGTACGGGTGTCAGTTGACGGTCCAGCAGGTAACGTCCCCAGATCACGGCGACGGCAAATAGATTTGCCGCCGGCAGCAGGCATTCGGCCACAACCCAGAGCATGCCGCGCCGCGCATACCATCCGGCCAGTGCGAACATGAGCACCGCGGCAAAGGGCGCCAGCGTTTGCACGGCATGCGAGTCGTCTGCCTGGCCGTTGACGGCCAGCGAAATCTGGAAGACGGCGGCGCCCGTGGCAGTCGCTAATCCCGGCAGGATGAGCCACGGCGCCTGGGAGGTACTACGGATCAGGGCCGGGAGTTGCGGTGCCTGGCCACGCATCAGAATGGGCCAGCGAGATGCCAGCAGGCGAGCCGGGAAGGGGAGCAGGCCGAGCACCAGCGCCAGGGAAGCCAGATGCCAGGGACGGTATAAAGCCGCCTGCTCGCCTGGCAGGCAGAGCACATAGCCCAGCAGAATCGCCAGGAGCGCGAAACCGGCACAGGCCTGCGTGCGTGCGGTCAGCAGCAGGCATGCCAGCAATACTTCGGTTGTGGCCGGCGCTACCTGCAAGAGCTGCAGCCCATTGCTGGCCGGTGTGAGGGTCTGCAGGACAAGGAGTGCAAGTGCGGTCGTGAGCAGCGTTGCGCCAGCCACGAATGGCGCGCGCAGCGGCTGCAGGCCGGCGTGCAGTTTCGGCAGGAAGGCCAGTCCGGTGTCAACGAGCAGCACGGCCAGCAGCAGCATAGGGAGCGTGCCCATGGATTGGGGGAGGTCCACCGCCGCGCACAGCCAGGATGCGGTCAGCGTGAAAAGCACGGCGCCGAAGCGTCGCCGGGAAGTACGCATCCCATGCCAGGCCAGTTGCGCGGCGAGAAATAGCGCGAGTGCGCGCAGTTCCAGGCGGCTTTCGTGCAGGCTGGTCTGTATCAGGAGTGCGAGCAGCACGGCCAATCCGGCGCAGCCGCGCGCCAGGAGCTTCAACCGTGGCTGCACCAGGAACTCCCGCACCCATGTGCAACGTTGCGCCACCTGGACTTCCAAGGCCAGCAGCAAGGTCAGCGCCACACCGGTTCCCAGGAGCGGATACTGCAACAGGCCCAATCCATGACAGCCGGTGGCGTCGCAAACCAAGGTGATGCTAAAGCCCAGCAGCAGCCAGCAGGCGTGGAAGAGGAATCTGCCGAGAAACCTCTGGCGGCTCGGGATGGCGGCGGCATAGCACGTTGCTGTCAGACAGAACGCGGAGAGGATGTACGGTGTCTGGTCCGGATGGGATCCCACTTGCAGCAGCAGGGCCTTGCTGGAAAGCCAGGCGGCGGCTGCCCAAAGGGGTATCGTGAACAGGCCCAAAGCGCGGCGGTGGTCTTCCAGACGGCGCACGACAAAGCACCCGAGCGTCAGCATCAGTGCGGCCAGAGCGCTCAGCATGCCGGAGCCGACAAACAAACATTCCGGCAGCACGCCGCTGGGTGTGCGGAAGAGCGGCAGGAGAATTGCCGGAAGAACCACTGCCAGGATGCCGGGCAGGCGGGCGCGTGTCTGCCAGGCAATCACACCGAGCACGCCTGCCAGCAGCAAGCCGCCGGCCAAGTCGGCCTGGGATAGCACCGGCCGGTCAGCCAGGATCAGGCGCAGGATGAGCGCAAGCAGTCCGGCGATGCCGAAGCCGGATGTCACGGAGGCGATGTGGTTGCGCCACAACTCGCCCGCCAGAATACGGGTGGCGAGGGCCCACGCCACGGCCAGCAGGGACAGGCCAAGCGCGAGCGTGTTGGTGCTGAACCGGTAGTTCAACATGTCGGCACAGCCGAGATAGGGCAGGGCGATCCCGGCGCAGATGGCTGCCAGATAAAGCCAGTCCTGGCGGCTTTCGCGCGTGGCGCGCACGGCAAAAAACAGGGCACTGATCGCCAGGAGCGCCCCGGTTTGCATTGCCGATGACCGCAGGTTGTATTGGGAAAGCACGGTGACAATCACGGTCAACAGCAGCAGCGGCGGTTGCATCTCCAGGCTAACCTGCCGCAGGCGCGCTTCGCCCCGCCGGCCTGTTAGCGCGCGCACAGCCCCGACAATCAGCGCCAGTGTAAGCCCGAGCGCAGGTAGAAGGTTCAGTTCAGTGCTTTTCGGGAAGGCGTGGAGCATGCCTACCGCGGCTCCACCGAGCAGGCAGAACGTGGCGCCGATCCAGTAGTGCACCACGCCCGGCCGCCGTGGAGCCTGCGCGAGCCAGATGATGCCGGCCAGCAGCAACGCGGCCACACGCAGCCCCTCCTGGCTGGCGGCCATCAGGATACCCAGCAGTAGTGCCGCATACCCGAGAAAGGATTCTCCGCCGTAGGCGGCGCCGGTGGCGCGAAGCTCGCAGGCGCGCCGCTCCCAACGCAGCACAATGGCGCCGGCCAGAATCACGGCCAGCGCATAGTCTTGCGGGTGAATCGCGAGGTGCAGGTGAAAATGCCGCCAGGCTGCGATCTGCACTGTGGTGGCGGCCAGGGTGACGCCGAAAAACCAGGGGACAATCTTTTCGGCCAGCCGTTCGCGCGTCAGCAGCTGCTGCAGGAATCGGTTGGCGATGACCAGTAGCAAAAGCACGACGGTTGTGATCGAGACCGGGAGCAGGGTGGCGCGGTGTTCGGCCACCGCTTCGCGTATGCCGGGCATGTCGCCAAGCACGGACAGAAGGTTAAGGGTCAGCAACGGCACCCCCAGCAAAAAACGCAAGTCGCGTTGCAGGGCGCCGCACCAGCGCCAGAGCCCGAGTCCGGCCAGCGCAGTGTAGATGGCGAAGGCGGGCAGCACCATACCGGACGCGCGTGGATCACTCGCGGCCCGGCACAGCACCATGAAGTTGAGCGGCAGCAGACAAACCGCGCCGCCGAGCAGAAATGTTCCGGTTATCTGCAGGTCCGTGTGACGTCGGAACAGACGCCGCCCGATCTCCGCCAGGCCGCCGGTAAAGGAGGCCAGCAGCACCGGCAGGAAGAGATAACGAACATAGGCGCTTTTGTCCCAGGTAAAGTAAGCCAGCAGCGAGGCACCTGCCACGACCATGAGCAACCCGGCCAGGATATACCAGTTCGCAGCCAGGAAGGGCTGGATGTGTGTCTCCCAAATCGTCGGCGCCGGTGGCTGCCGCTGTCGAACAGGCACGTCTTCCGGTACGTCTTCAGGCGCGTCTTCAGGAGCGGGTTCCGTGTCTGTCGGCAACAGGGGCGGCATGACAGCCGCGGCCAATGGCAGTGGCGGCGGCGCCTGCACGATGCGTGCCCGCAGCGGCTGTGGTGGCAGAGATGACGGATTCAACCCTTCGATCCGGGCGACTTCCGCCGGTGTCAGCACATGCTCCCAGCGACGGACAAACTCGCCGGGTTGAAACGTCCGGTGCGCGGCTTCCGCACTGGCACGGGAGAGTTCGGTTTCCCGTCCGGCGTCCGCCGCGTCCGCTTGTTCCCGCAGCCGGAGCAGTTGCAACTCGGCACGATATTCGCTGGCCAGGCCGATGGCTGCGCCGCGAAGCTCCTGGCTGCCGGCGTGGGCGCGCTCCAGCCAGTTTTTCCACTCCCGCCAGGTGTTTGACCGGATGCCGGTTCGCAGGACCAGCGCGTGCATGACATAGGCGTGCCGCGCCGGTGCGTCGGCGCAGACTTGCAGGAGAAAGGGCACCGCCTCCGCCGTTGGCCAGGAGACAAGCTGTTGCAGTGCCGCCGGCGCATCCGTGTCCGGCGCGGTCGCTGCAGCCAGACGCGCCAGTTCTGCCAGGTGGCCCGGGCGCTCCGCGCACGGGTCAGAAGCTGTGTCGGGATCGCACTTGCCCATGCCCGTGCGCGGAGCGCCCGGGCCACCGGGCTGGCCATCACTTGATGGATGACGGACTTCGGTTGGTTGCTCATCCAGTGGCAGGATTGTGGCGTCGAGCAGGGACCAGCGCATGGGGAGTCGCAGGAGATACGCTTGCTGCCGTGCGCAGGACTCCGAAAGGGCGCGCATGGGTGCCGACAGGTCAGGCGCCACGGCCAGCAGAAAGGCGCGGTCACGTTCCAGTTTGGCGGCGGTTTGCAGAACGCTCAGCGTCTGGTCGGCCGTGTTCCAGCCGCCGGTCGGCAGATCCGGGGGGAGATGCGCCAGTTCCGGCGTGCTCTGCCAGGACGGATCCGCGGTGGTCCGTTGCGCGGCAGCCACAGCGGCTTTGTTGATGATGCGCGCGTGGATCCGCTGTGCCAGCAGCTGCGATTCGGGATCGCTACGTTGCAGCAGTCGACACTGCAGGGCGTAGAGGGAGTGCCGGAGTTCGTTCGAAGGCGGCAGGATCTTCTGCAGGAGCGGGGCCATCTCGGCATACGAGAAGATGTTTTCCTGCACCGCATGGCGCAGCAGTTCCAGTGCCAGAGAATCCTGTTGTTCGTTGCCGTTATCGGTCATAGAGGTTTTCCCCTGGGAATGACTCAACATCCCGATCATCCGCGCCTTGCGCGTCGCGTTCCGTTCCTATGCCGCTGGCAAACCGTAAACAACCCGTGTGCCTTCCAGTTTAACGTACCCACGCTGGACAAGCGTTTGAAAGATCGCTTCGATCTGAGTTGCAGTGACATCTTTGCCGCACTTGGCGTGGAGTGAGTTGAGCAGGGTCTTGTGCGTTCGCGGACGGGCTGTCTTCTGCTTGATCAGATGGGTCATGGCGGTTTTGACCATGGCTTCCATGTTGGGCGGTGTTGCGGTGACGGCTTGATCGGGTTCCTTGTGCGTCACATGGGGCACTGGAAGAGGTGGCTGACTGATTGGGTTCGCGAGCGGCAAGGGCGGGGTTACGGCGGTTAAAAAGGGTATATCTTCGATCAAAGCGGAGCGCGAAACAACGATCTTGATCTTCCTGAGATGCTGAATGAGCGGATCGAATCCGCTGTCTTTGGAGATTATATGGAAGTACCCGGCGGGGTCCTCTTTGGATAACACACCCAGATAATAGGCGATGTGAAAGTCGAGCGCATTGTTTCCTGGTTTTTCCAGAACGATGTAAGTCGCCCGCGCCCCCATGCTCTGCATGGCGATTACCAGATCGACCGGCAATTTGGCGTTGTTTGGTCCCAGAAACACATACACGCGAAAATGTTCGTCCTTGATCAGCGCAAGCGATTTGACCTGGACGTTCTCAAAATCAATTAACACATAATGCGTCTTCATAAGGCATTTCTTTACGTTTGTGCCCATGCACCACCGTTTACGTCAATGAAACGCGCCCAGAGTAACACACCCATTATTCTCGTGCCAGTAATTCGCAAGACGCTCAATATGGAGACACGAATGCCCTTACGGGCACACTACGAACGGCATTTCGCCGATTCTAGGCCGTTTGTAGTGACGCCGTAAGGCGTTTTTGCGCCATCATGAGAACTGCTGCTTGCCTTCTCGGCGTCGTTTCGTTACGGTCATTTTCATGAATCCGAATGACCCCATCAAGCAGTTCTATCTGCAGCATCTCAAGGACGCGCAACTGGAAGGCACGAACCTGCACGCGCCATGCCCGTTCTGTGCATCACCCAAAGGTGACGTGGTCGGGCAACTGGTGGTGGATCTGGATCCGGACAGTTTCTTTTATGGACATTTCCGGTGCCTCAGCAGGTGTCGCCCGGGCGGCTTTCCCCTGCATTTCGGCCGGTTGCTGGGGGTGGATCCCCGGGGGGTGCCCGGCTTTGACCCGGATCGCGCGCCCTATGCGCGCGGCGTTGTTCTGCCGTTTAAAAACCTGAATCCCGAAGTCGAGAACTACCGGGCGTTGATGACCAAGGCGCAATACGATATTCTCGCGGCCATGGGTGTCGGACGCGGCATCGTGGATGAGATGAAGATCGGTTTTAACGGACGCTATTTCATTTTTCCGTACATTCTCGATGACGGCAACTGCTACGCCGCCCGCTGTCTGCTGCCCGGTTCGGACACTGACGATTTCTGGACCGGCGATGCACGGTTTCAGGGGCCGGGGTTTCAGGTTTTCAACGAGGCAGATATTCAGCGCTGCGAAAACGGGGCGCTGTTTATTACCGATGGCGAGAAGAATCTCCTGACGCTCAAGGAACTCGGGTATCCGGGAATTGCAGTCCCATCCCTGTCGGCGCTGGAGAGTCTGGATCCGCTGCGGTTTGCCTATCTCAACCATGTGCTGATCCTGCTCAACAACACCCCGGATGCACAAGCCGCCACTCGTGCCCTTGCCACACGGCTGGGGTTCAAGGTGCGGTTGCTCAAGTGGCCAGCCAACCAGAAGCGCGAATATCACCTGATTCATCTTGCCAGGGATGCGGGTGCTGACTTCGGCCGGGTGGTCGGCGACATGATCAAAAGCTCCAAGCCTTTTTCGCCCTTTGCCTCGCCGGAACGTGAGCACATCGAGTTTGCCAGCGCGATGGATAAGAACATGGGCAAGAGCATCCTGGGCGCGCCCACCGGTTTTGCCAAGCTGGATCGCGCGCTGTGCGGCATTCGCGGCATCAATATTCTGGGCGGACAGCCCAAGGCGGGCAAGTCGTGCTTCTTTCTGCAGGTTTCCACCGAAGCCGCCCGTGCCGGCATGCCCGTGATCTACTATGATTTTGAGAATGGACGACACAAGATCTATCTCCGGACCTTGAGCCGCTTCAGCCGGCTTTCCGAGGAGGAACTGCGGAAAACGGATCTCGATGCGGAAGCGGCCAGTCGCCTGGGTCACGCCCAGGACGAACTCCGCAAACTGCTGTGCATGTTCCGTGTGGTCACGGACCGGCGATTGAGCCCGGACATCATGCGCCGGCAGATCGATTTCATCAAGCATGAGACCCGTCTGGACACGTGCCTGGTCGTCATCGACAGCCTGCACAAACTGCCGTTCAAGAACCTGTCCGAGCGCCGCACCGGCATTGATGAGTGGTTGCGTCACATGGAAGCCATACGCGACGAGCAGAACGTGGCGTTTCTGGTGGTGTCGGAGCTGTCCCGGGGATCCGAGGGCAGCTACAGCCAGAAGCCGGATCTGGGCGCATTCAAGGAGTCGGGCGATATTGAATACAGCGCCGACAATGCCCTCATCCTGCAGCCCAACTGGAATTTGCTGGACCCCCTGTCAACGCAGGAGCGCCGGAACACGCTCTGGCTGGTCGCGAGCCGCGAGAACAGCCCGGGAAAAATCGCCGAATACGTCCTTGATTTTCCGTACTGGGGTTTCCGGGAGCAGTAGGCGCGGCCGGCGCAACGGCAACGGTCCCGCAGGTCCCGTTGTACGGCTGGTAGGCGGTGAGGGACTCGAACCCCCGACCTACTGGGTGTAAACCAGTCGCTCTAACCAACTGAGCTAACCGCCTGTTGCAAAAGGAACGGCCGCGCACCGTGCGCGCGTGCCTCTCATGCTGTGCATGGCCATGGATAGTACCTTGGTTGAACGCGGATGGGAAGCACGTTTGCGCGTGACCGGTGATCGAGGCATGGTCTTTTTCTGAAGCTTCAAACTTGGCGCACTTGGCGTCTTGGCGGTTCGCCAAGTATATGAGCCTATCCGAAAACCCTACCGCGCGCATTTTATTGCGGACGCCCCGGAGGTGCGTCCCTACCGATTCTGCGGCAATTGCAGTGGTAGGGCGGGGCCGCCGGACCCGCCGCAAGCGCGAGGCGAGGTTTTCGGATAGGCTCTAAGGCGACAAAGATAGAGGAATGTTTTTCAGGTAGTTACCAAGTTTTCTTGAACAGGAGGCCACAGCGAAAACAGAGCAAGACAACCCCAGGGATACAAGTGCTGACAATACCTGTAGTCTTACGGTATAGTTCTGCCGGTTTCATGGAGTTGGTTTCATTCTGGCTTCTGAATACGGCACACTTGCGGAAACACATATGTCCTACCGTCCATTATCCCTGTCGCAGGCGGCTTCGCGGCTGCACCTTTCCGTGCGGGAGGTGGAACAGCTGGTCAAGTACCAGGAGATTCCCTTTGTTCTTCGTGGCGAAGAGCCGGTCTTTACGCGGCGTGAACTGGATGCCTGGGCGTCGCAACGTCTGCTGGGACTGGGTGCCCAGCACGTGACTCACATGCATCGGGCTTCTTCGGAGAAACGGCGGACGCTGGATGGGCATGAGCGTCTGGTGCCGATGCTGTTCCGATCCGAATGGATCGAACCGGCACTGCATTCCCGGACCAAACCATCGGTGTTGCGCGGCATGGTCAAGCTGGCGGCCCAGACCGACTTGCTCTATGACGATGCCGCCCTGCTGCAGGGGTTGGAGGAGCGTGAGGCGCTCTGCTCCACGGCCCTGGATCATGGCGTGGCCTTCCTGCACGCGCGGTACCACGATGCCAATTTGTGCGGCGAATCGTTCGTCGTGCTGGGCCGCACGGTTCGACCGATCTTTGCCGGAGCGGCTGACGGCGGGGTGACCGACCTCTTCTTTCTGCTCTGTTGCCAGGACGATGTGCTGCATTTGCATACGCTTGCGCGGCTCTGCGCCATGACGCATAACACGCCGCTGCTGACCGCGCTGCGACAGGCCGACTCCGCCGCCGAAATGTATGCGGAACTTGTCCGCAGCGAAGAAGCCGTTGTCCTGGCGCTGTAGAGGTGGCTGCTGCCCCCGCACGGTTTGCGCCTGACGGTGGAAACATGTTACGGTACGGGAAATCGGAAATGCTATGAAACGAATCGACCTTGCGAATTATGTAGAGGCGCTGGCGGGCAGTCGTCATCCTTACCAGGCGAAATACTTTGCCATGTATTCAAGCCAGCTGGATGGGCTGGTTATGGATCCGGTGCTCATGCAGCTCCCCGTGGACGATCACCTCGTACATCGCGGTGACGGGGTCTTTGAGACCTGCAAGTGCGTGGCCGGTGCAATCTATCTGTTTGAGGCGCACCTGTTGCGTCTGGAACATTCCGCCGCCACCATCGGCATCCTGTGGCCCGCAGGCATGGATGCGGTACGGCGTCTGACGCTGGAGACGGTGCAGGCGGCGGCGCAGCGCGACTGCTCCATCCGCATCATCCTTTCCCGCGGTCCCGGGAGCTTTGGCGTCAGCCCGTACGACTCGCCCCTGCCGGCGCTTTACATTGTCGTTTATGGGCTCGGACGGCCATTCATGGATCTGCATCCCGAAGGCGCGACCGTGGGTCGCAGCACGATCCCGGCCAAGCCGGCGGAGATGGCCGCGATCAAGAACTGCAACTATCTGCCCAACGTGTTGATGAAGCGTGAGGCAGTCGACCGGGGCTTGGACTTTGTTGTGGGGTACGATGCCAAAGGGTGTCTGACCGAAGGGCCGACCGAGAATATCGGCATGGTCACGCGCCGCCGGGAGCTGGTCTTTCCGCGTCTGGAGAACATCCTGGCAGGCACAACCATGCTGCGGCTGGTGGAGTTGGCCAGGCCGTTGCTGGACTCCGGCGTTTTGCGTACGATCGAGTTCCGCGATATCTCCGAGGAGGAGGTGCGCATGGCCGCCGAATTGTTGATTGTTGGCACCACGCTCAATGTGGTGGCGGTGCGCTCCTACGAAGGCCAGACCATCGGCGATGGGCGCCCCGGCCCCATCTGGCGCCAGCTGCAGACGCTGCTGGAAGACGATATTTTACGCTCGGAAGCCGTGCGTACGGCCGTGATTTGAAGACTGCTGGCTGGCAGGCCATGCCAGACCGGGGGTGAGGCACATGCCGCTGCAAAAAGATTTTGCCGTGATGGTGGCGATCGGATGGATGGCCGGGGTTGCCTGGTGTCAGCAAAGCGCCACCAACGTGCCGGCGCTGGATCCGGCCCTGGACCGGTTTTACAGCGCCAATGCGCTGTACAACAAGAAGCTGTATGTGCTGGCTGTACCGGAATATGAGGCGTTTCTGAAGCAGCATGCGGCGCACCCCAAGGCAGACCAGGCGCGCTTTGGTTTGGCGCTGAGCTATTTCGGGGCGGCGAAGTACGCCGAGGCGGAGCCGATCCTGGCCGACCTCGGACGCACGGGAAAGGCCGGCGACGCCGGTCAGATCGGGTTGCTGCGCAGTCAGTGCCTGCTGCGTCTCAGCCGCATCCCCGAGGCGGAGAAAGTTCTGTCAGAGGTGGCCTCCAGCGATGCGCCGAAACACCTGCCCGCGGCCTTCTCTGCTCTGACGGAAGTTTCGTTCCTGCAGGGCAAGTGGCCGGAGACTGTGCAATGGGCCGACAAGCTGCTCGCGCAAAAAATTGATGACGCTGCCAGCTGTCGGGCCGCGTATCAGGCGGCCTATGCGGCGCAGCAGCTTCGGCAGCAGGAGGCGGCGATCCAGCGGCTGACCGTCCTGCAGCCGCGTCTGCAGAACGACCCGGTGCTGAACAGCCAGGCGGCCTTTCTCCTGGGCGAGTGCTATCGCGAGACCGGGCGGCATGCCCCTGCAATCGCCGCCTACGTCGTCGCCCTCTCCAATGCCCAGGACACCGTTGCCGTGGAGATTCAGTTCCGCATCGGGGTGTCGCAGCTGGAACTGGGCCAGCCCGCGTCTGCGATCGCGGCGTTCAAGCGCGTGCTGGGCATGAAACCCGCGGCAGACCTGGGCGCTAGGGCGGCGCTCTACCTGGGCCGTGCGCTGGTCGAGTCCGGCGATCTGAACAGCGCCCGCACGACCCTCCAGCCGCTGACACAGTTGAGCCCGCGCAGCGCAATTTCCGCTGAGGCCTCGCTTTGGCTCGCACGCGCGCTGGTGCGGCAGAACCAAATCCAGCAGGCGGTTGAGCTCCTCGGGCAGGCCATTCCTTCCCACGCGGGGCAACCGCTGCAGGCGGATCTCTTTTTCGAGGCCGGCAATCTGCACCTGGATGCGCGCCGGTATGTCGAGGCTTCCTCCTGTTTTGCCGCGCTCATGCAGCAGTTTCCGGCCTGGCCGCAGACGAATGACCTGTGGCGTCTGCAGTCCGTCTGCCTGCACCACCAGAAGCAGTACGAGGCCAGCCTCAAGCTGTGCGACGACTACCTGAAGCGGTTCCCCGCGGATCCGCGCACGGAAGAAGTGGCATTCGTCAAGGCGGAGAATCTCTTTCTGCTCAGCCGCCCGGATCGGGCCATGCCCGCCTACCAGATGATTGCGGGCGCGTACCCGGACCACCCGCATGCCGACATCGCCCGGTTTCGCGTCACGCTTCTGCACTACAAGACCAACGCCTGGGAGCAGGCTGTCGTGTCTGGCGAAGCGCTTCTGCGGCGGCAGCCCAAAGGGGACCTGTTTGCGCCGCTCCCGTTCCTGACGGGCGATGCCGCGTTCCGCCTGGGGCAGTGGGACAAGGCGGTTACCAACCTTGCCTCATTTGTGCGGCAGTCCACCAAAGGAAAAGAAGAGAACCTCGACACCGCGCTGGCCGAGCTGGGCGTTGCGCATCTGAAACAGGGCCGGACCAACGAGGCCATGGAACAGTTCGCCGCGGTGACGACGCGCTTCCCGCAAAGTCGGCACACGCCGCTGGCGCTGGGCGAGACCGGCCGGCTGCGGTACGAACGGGACGAACCGGGCCCGGCGCGCCAGGCGCTGGAAGCCCTGCTGGCCGGGTTTCGCGAGGCGCCGCAAAGGGCCGCGGCGGAATATTACCTGGGCTGGATTGCGCGTGCCGAAAAGAAGCCGGAGGAAGCCGCCCGCCGCTTCGAGGCGGTGACGACAGCCTACCCGAACGACCCGCTGGCTCCGGATGCAGCGATGCAGCGCGGGCTGCTCTATCTCGCGCTGGAGAAATACCCCGAGGCGCAAGCCGCGTTCGAGCAGTTGCTGCAGCGCTTTCCGGGACATGCGCGTGCCGACCTGGCGCTCTTTTCCCAGGGGATTGCCCTGGCCCGAAGCAAGCTGTGGCAAAAAGCCGCTACGATCCTGCAGCAATACCGCGACAAGTACCCCCGGGCGGAGAATGATGACCGCGTGCTCTACGAACTGGCGTGGTGCGAAAAGGGGTTGAACCACCCCGGTGAGGCCGCCAAGTGCTACCAGGCATTGATCACGGCCCATCCGCAGAGCGACCTGGCTGTCAAGAGCCGGACCGAGCTGGCGGAAATTTCCTTCGACGCCAAGGATTTCGACAAGACCATCGCCGAGCTCACGCGCACCCTGGAGGGGATGAAGGACACGAAACTTCGCGAAGAGGTGATGTACCGTCTCGGGTCGGCGCACTTCAACAAGGGCGACTGGCGCGCCGCGGCTACCGTGTTCGAGCAGTTCCTTGCTGAGTACACGAATTCCACCCTGCAGGCTTCGTCGAGCTTTCAGGCAGGGGAAGCCAGGCTGCGGCTCAACGAAGCGAGCGCCGCGCGCACGCTTTTTGCTGCCGCTGTGGCGGCCTCCCAGGGCGGTGCCACGGCGCCAAAAGCGGCCGATCCCAAGGTGCATGAGTCGGCCCTGCTTCGCCTCGGCGAAGCGCACGGCCTGCTGGCGGAGTGGGATGCGGCGGTCCGCGCCGGCGCGCTGTTCCAGCAGCAATACCCGAAAAGTCCGTATGCCAGACTGGTCGCGTTCAACCAGGGGTGGGCCCTGGAGAATCTCAAGCGCTACGAGGATGCCATTCAACAATTCCGCACGGTTGTGGATGCCAAGGAGCGGGACGTGCTTTCCGCCCGCTGCCAGTTCCACATCGGCGAATGCCTGTACGGGCTGCGGCGCTACGATCTGGCGCTGGTGGAACTTGTCCGGGTTCAGGCCAACTATGGGCATGAGGAGTGGACCGTGAAGTCGCTGCTTGAGATGGGCCGGGTGCTGGAGGCCAAGGGCGACCTGACCAAGGCCCAGGAACAGTTCAAGGAAGTGATCCGGAAATATCCCAAAAACGACGCGGCCAGGATCGCCAAGGAACGACTCGACGGGATCCGGATGTCGCTCTAGGAGACTGTCGGACATTGGCTTCGGTTCGGTCTGGAGCCTCCTGCCGACAGTCTCCTAGTTAGGGAAACCCGCCGTAAACGGTTGGCTAATGGCACCAAAACCAGGAATTTGGCTGTTTTGCCGGGTCTTTGGCCACCACTTGCACATTCGTCTGGCGCATGGCGGCGGGTTTCCGGGAACGAGCAGCTTTGTCGGCAGAAGGTTTGTACCTCCAGAATGCTAAGTTTGACATTCTGCTGTTGGCTTCGGATCAAAATGAAGAATACTTTGATATGCGTGCTGCTGTTCGTCACATGTAATTCATGGGGATGGCCACAAAACTATGGCCCGTTCAATCCGGAGAAAGTACCAGCAACATATCCGCTGGAAGTTTGCACAGACATATCTAACCAACGACCGAACGGCGACTATCCGCTCCGATATGAGTTTGCCAATACGAATCATCCCTCGACTCGAGTCATGGTAACCTCCATGACAAATGGTGGCTTTTGTATATCACTGCACACAAAAGGCGGAATTGCACTTATGCGCCCTTTTGAAACGGAGGGCTCCGCTTTAGGGGCGGTACAAGTGTACTGTGGATTATTGAACGAGGATCGCATGCCCGACTACGTTATTATCACATGGAATGGGGGTTGTGGTCTCGCCTTTGAAATCTACTTCGTCACCTTTCTCTTATCGCATTCCGATCGATACACCGTACACACGCTCCTGTGTTTTGACCCGGAACCAACGGATTTCTTTGATATAGACGGAAGTGGACATCCAGTGTTCCTACATTCCATGTTTGTTTACGGAGAAGAAGGCAAAGACAAAAAGGCACATAACTATTGGGTTTTCAATCTTCTCAAGTTTTCGGGCGCCAATGTCGTTTCCGCAAACGCAATGGTTGCCGGATTCCCAAAATGGGTGTGGTACACATTCAAGCCGAATCATACAGACACTGACCAACTGACGGCAGGGCAACGAGCACACATTTGGCAACGAGCATGGGAAGAGGAATCGAACACTTGGCATCGATCCATGTTTCCCAATCCAGCGATGTTTGCCGAAGAACAAGGAAAGCCAACCCCACCCTCCAGCGGACGCGCAGGAGCGCGCCGCTGAGCGGCATCGTTCTACATGACCCCCTCACTTCCACCTGCCGCGACGCACATGACCCGCCTGCGGGCCATGCGCCAGTGGCTCGCGCGCTGGCGCATGGCGCTGGTGTGCTGGCTGTGTGCGTTGCTGGCAACCGCGCTGCTCGTCTGGGTGTGGCTGTACCTCCAGCCGCACACCTGGCGATACTACACCGACGAAATCAGCCTCCGGCGTCAAGCCTGCCGGGTCCAGCCCCAAACCGTAGTGTGGGAGGACGCTTCCCGGGTGGAGGCGCCCTTTGACGTCGCGCGGACAAACGCTGCCCAGGGCGCCTTCTCCGCGGATCAGCAGCAATATGTCTTTGTGCAGTCGGGCACAAACGGCAGCCTCGACCTCTTCCTCTCGCGCCGGCAGAACAACGGCTGGGGCCCTGCCGAACCCCTGCGTGCGCTGAACAGCCCCTTCAATGAAACCGACCCCGCCTTCAGCCGCGACGGCAAGTACCTCTACTTCGCCACGGACCGTCCGGGCGGACCCGGCGGATACGATATCTGGGTGGCCCGCTGGGATGGCGAGACCTTTGCCTGGCCGCTGCCGCTGACGTCCACCGTAAACTCGAAATTCAACGACACCGCGCCGGCCATAAGCGGGGACCGCACGCTCTATTTCGCCTCCGATCGGCCACGCTTTTTGAAGGTGGACGACCGCCAGGAAACCGCGGCGACACTTGCCACGCGCTACCCGCAGCGCGATTTCGACATCTTTTATGCCGACGCCGTTCCCGCTGGCGTGACCAACGTCGAGTCCGAACGTGCGCAGAGCATCCTCTACTCGCTGCGTGAACGCGCCCTCTCCGATCCCCATGTCATGCAGGTTCTGGGCGGCACCAAGGCCTCGGAGGCCGCGGTGGACCGCGCGCTGGCCTGGCTGGCTGCTACCCAGGAAACCAACGGCATGTGGTCCATCAGCCGGTACGACGGACAGGCCAGGCATGATGTGTCGTCCACGGCGTTTGCGCTGCTGGCGTTCTACGGACGCAGCGAACGGCATGACCGTCCCTGCCGTTACCAGAAGACGGTGCGCCGCGGACTGCAGTGGTTGCTCGATCAGCAAAACCCGCTGACCGGCGATCTGCGCGGCCCCGAGCCTGCCGAAAACGGCATGTATGATCAGTGCATCGGCACGCTGGCCCTGGCAGAGGCGTTTGGCCTCACCAAGGACGAATCGCTGCGCCAGGCCGTGCAGTCCGCGGTCTTTTTCCTGTCGGACTCCCAGCATCCGACGCAGGGCGGCTGGCGATACAAGCCGCTGGATGAGCCGGATCTGTCCGTGACCGGCTGGGGGATCATGGCGCTAAAAAGCGCGGAACTGTCCGGCATCCATGTCCAGCGCCGGAGCATCGAGATGTGGAAGGCTTTTCTCCGGAGCGTCGCCATGGGTGAGTTCGGCGGCCAGTTCGACTACATGCCGACGCACCGCAAGAACTCCAAGGCCATGATCGCCACCGGCTTCTTCTGCAGCCAGCTCATGGGGATGTCTCCCAATTCACACGCCGCATTCGAGGCGGCATCCATGGTGTCGACCAACGGAGGACTGGGCGATGTCTACTTCCTGTATTACGGCACGCTATCGGGCTACCAGTTTCAGGGATCGCACTGGCGCAACTGGCGCGACAGCATCCATCGCGAACTGCTGGCGTCCCAGGGGGCCGACGGGAGCTGGATGCTGAACAATGGGTATGCCAAATATGGCGGCCGGATCATGAGTACGGCGCTCGTGGCGCTTTCACTGCAGGCCCACTACCGGTATACGCCGCTCTATGGCCTCGGCTACGAGCCGCCGGAGCGACCTGTGGCACGGCCCACCCTGTCGTTGGACGATCTGCCTGAGATGCCCAACTACTACACTGCCGCCCGTTTCTCCAGCGCCATTAATGCGCTTGATTCAGACGAGACCGATCCTGCCGTTTCGCCGCATGGAGACTTTCTCTACTTTGCCTCGAACCGGAAAGGCGGCTGCGGCGGGTTCGACATCTACCGCTCCCGCATCGCCACCCGGATCCCCGCAGCGTGCGAGAACCTCGGGCCTGAGATCAACACCCCGGGCGACGAGGTGGGTCCGGACACCTGGATGCAGGGGTTCGGTCTGTTTTTTAGCCGGGCGCTCGAATCCGGGAAGCTGTCGTTCGAACTGTGCGGATCCATGAGCCGCCGCGTCTGGCCGCATTACAATTACGCGCGCATGCCGGATTGGTCATGGCTGAGGGAGCGATATGCCTGGCAGTTGCTGCTGGCAGGCGCCGCGTTGATCACCTGCGTGCTTTCGATCGTGGCGGCCGTGAGGCGCCGGCGGCGCGTCCGACCGGCAGACGCACCAAACGCGGCCGCGGACAAATTCGGGTTCCTGCACCATCTGGCGCATGCGGCTGCGTGGATCGTCCCCCTGCTGCTGTTCGTGTTTGCGGCCGCGCTGCTGATCCCCGTCGTGCTCGACGTGCGGGAAAAGTTCTGGTGCTTCTATAGTGACGATGACACGCTCCGCCGCGAAGCCATGGATGCGCGGCCGCGACAGACGTTGTGGAGTCATCCGGACACCTGGACCGGCCTGGTGGCAACCAACGCCATCGCTGGCGGGCCGCATTTCACGGCGGATGACGGGCACGTGCTTTTCGCTGCCAGGGCGCCGGGACGGACCGACACCGATCTGTACCAGGCGGATTGGAACGGACGCTCCTGGAGCGCGCCAATTTCCCTGGAAGGCGTGAATTCCACGTGTGATGAGCTGGAAGGCGTGTTGAGCCCCGATGGGCGTTATTTGTATTTCACCAGCGATCGCGCCGGCGGAAAGGGGTTGTCGGACATCTGGGTGGCTCAGCGGAGCGTGAGCAATCGCTGGGCGCTGCTGGCGCCCCTGGGCGGCGAAGTGAACAGCGAGGGGGATGAACGCGGGATATCCCTTTCGTCCGACGGGCAGTCGCTGTACTTCGCATCCAACCGCGGCGGCGGGCGTGGCGGTTACGATCTGTTCTGCGCGACCCTCTTCACCCCGCCGCCTGTCGAGCGGCGTGCGGGCAGCCCGGCGGCAGCACCTTCCGTGGTGCAGGTCGAACGACTCGACGAAATCTGCTCCGGCCGTGACGACACAGACCCCGCATTGTCGCCGAGCGGCGATCTGCTGTACTTCGCGTCCAACCGTCCGAAAGGACATGGCGGCTACGACCTGTATGTCAGCCGCAGAATTCGCGGCGTTCTGGAAACACCGGTGAATGCAGGTGCAGAACTCAATGGCGCCGGAGACGAACGCTGGCCGGCCCTGCGCATGCAGGGATACGACCTGGCCTATGGCGCAACCGCCGGGTCAAATGCGCTGCAGGGTGTTTCCGTCACCCGGCGCGAAGTGGTGGGCGAGGTGGACTATGCCCGGTGGCAGTCGTTTCTGGCGCTGCTCAGCCGGATCAAGTGGTGGGTGATGGCCATGGTCGGTTCGTTCCTGCTGCTGCTGTATCTGATCCGGCAGTATCGCGATCTGACCAACCGGTTTCATAAGTGCCTGCTGGCGTCCGCCATCCTGCATGCCGCGCTCCTTTTTATCCTGGCGACATGGACCATCACCCGTGAGGTCAAGACGTACACAACGAATGTCATGGAGATGATGGTGGACAAGGTGGCGCTCCAGGAAATGGAAAAGGAGGTCGAAACACGCAAAGAAGCCATGGCACTTGATCAGAACAAGCAGACGATTCCACTGCCAGCCACAGTCGTTAACCGCATGGTTGCAGAGCAGAATCTGGAGCCGGGTATGATTCTGGAAGCCACCCCGGTGTCCGTCCCTCGCGCCACGGAAAGCAGCCTTACGGTGCCGGCCACGCCACGCAGCAAGGAGCAGTCTGCGGTGGAAGTTGTGCCGGTTGCGAGCGGCCAGCGGGATGCGCCCATGGCTGTTCAGCTCAGCCGCCAGCTGAAGACGTTGCAGACGGAATTGCAGGTGGCGGATGTGGATCAGATTGCGATGGAGGAGCCGCCGGCCGGCAGGATTGCGTCGGCCGATGACGCGCGCGATGTCAAACTCGACGCGGCCGTGACCCAGAAGTCGGTGGCCAGCGTCTTCAAGTCCGGCGCTCAGGTGGAAACAAAGGCCTGTATCGAGAAGGCTTCGGTCGAAGAGGTGACGCGGGCCCTGGCGGCGCCGGAAGCGGCGGCGCCGGTGAAGAACGTCGGCGGTGTCGCATCCGCCAGTCCGGCGACTGCGGCGACGCGCCCCGTAACCACGGGCGAAGTCCTGGCGTTCCGGAAGCCCACGGGTTACGACGTCCCGTTGCAGGATGTGGAGATGGAGGTGCCTGCCATGGGAGAAACGACGACGGGCGCCACCAACGCCGCAGGCGGCGCGGTAGCCTGGGGTTCGGGCGTGAGTGGCTCGTTCGATCCGGCGGGCGGCGTGGCCAGGGTGGGTTCTTCGTTTCAGGTTGGCGCCGGATTGGCCGGCGGCGGGATCAACGGACCCGGCGGCGGCGGCCGAAGCCCCGGGGCCGGGGGTGGCGCTCCGGCCGGAAGCGGTGCAGGCATAAAAGATGTGGTTGGCGAAGGTGGCGGAATTGCAGGTGAAGCCGGATCCGCGGTTTCCGGCAGCGGCGGAGATCGCGCCAGCGCGGTGGGCGGCACGGCGCAGCGCGCGACAAGCACCCGCTCGTCTGGCAAGCCGATTGAAGATGGCTCCGCCGATACGGTCCTGACCCGGCTGGCCAAGCGCGGTGGCAACCGGGCAGGGGACATACGCCTGGGCGGGCCGATCGAAATGGAAGTGCCGGAGGAATACGCCAGGCGCCACGTGGCGGATCTGTTCTCGTTCGCCGGGCGCCCGTCCCAGGAAGTTGTCGAGGCGCTGGGCGGCAGCAGCGCAACCGAGGGGGCCATCCGGGGTTCGCTCGACTGGCTGACGCGCAACCAGGAGCCGGACGGGCGCTGGTCCTGTCGCCGGCACGGCGGCGAAGACGGCCACGATGTGGCGGCCACGGCGCTGGCTCTGCTTTGCTACTACGGATGGGGGATGAAGCACAATGTGGACTGCGAGTATCTGAAGCCGGTGAAGGACGGCATGGCCTGGCTGCTGGGGCAGATGAAACCGGATGGCGATATCCGCGGCGCCAAAAGCAATACCGGGATGTACGACCAGGGCATTGCCGCCATGACGCTGTGCGAAGCCTACGGGATCAGCCGCGACCCGGCGCTGTTTCTGCCGAGTTCCAACGCGATTGCCTTTATCGCTCGGGCGCAGAACAAAGAGGGCGGCTGGCGCTACCTGCCCAATGCCACGGATTCTGACATGTCCGTATTCGGCTGGCAGTTCATGGCCCTTCACAGCGCGCGGATTGCCGGCATTCCAGTCCCGAGCAATGCACTCGCTCGGGCTGACCGGTGGCTGGATCGTGCCTCCGGAGGGGCGTTTGGCGGGCTGTATGGGTATCAGGGACCGAACCAGCCAGACCGGCCGGCCATGACGGCCTGCGGTATGTTCTGCCGGCAATTGCAAAAGGTTCCGCCTACGGATGACCGGATGAAGGAGACCGCCGGATTTTTGCGGGTGCGCCCCTTGCCGGGAAATAATCTGAACTTATACTATGTTTACTATGCCACCCTGGCACTGTATCAGCAGCAGGGCGAAGTCTGGGAGGAATGGAACACGCGCATGAAGGAGATTCTCCCGCAGCTGCAGCGCAAGACCGGGCCGGAGGCCGGCAGCTGGGATCCGCAGGGAGCGTATGGCAACGCCATGGGCCGATGCGTCAGCACGACCATGGTGGCGCTTTCGCTGGAGGTGTACTATCGGTTCCTGCCGATGTTCGGGTATCGCTCGGCCGCAGACGAAGGCCGACCGGAACCGGAGCAGGGGAGGTTGCCATGACCATTTCTAGTCGATTAGCGCCGGTGTAAGATTTAGGGCGCGAGTTGCATATACCCAGGTAGCGTGCAACTCTACCGACCGCGCCAGCCCCATATCTCCCCCCTCTGGCAGTGCCTGAAACGGCACTTCGACGCCTTTTGTGCCGGCTACGAGGCGCGTTCTTAAGTATTGCAGATTGCAGATTTTTGATTGCAGATTGCAAAGTCCAAGGCGGGCACAAGCCCACAACGCAATCGGATTTGAACAGGAGGTAACAGAGGCACAGAGGGTGCCTTGCTCCGTTACCTCCGTTTCCTCCTGTTTAAAAGAACTTGTT
>JBAXVM010000079.1:0-11609 GCA_037129105.1 bacterium | reverse complement strand
TCTGAAAACCCAGTAAATGGTGCCACGCCAATTTCCGGGAGGTAGAGAGGTCTGAGCCTGATCGGCAGACGGCTTGTGCCTCCAGAGAACTAAGTCCGACAGGTTCCTAGGCTACCACTGCTCCGCAGCCAGCGAAACGCACGGCACGACGGGAAGGTGGGCGAGAATGGCGCACACGGAAAGCTGTTGGCCGGGCAGAACCAGCATGGGCCGGACCTCGGCCAGTGGCTCGCAGACAAAACGCCGCAAATGGGCGCGCGGGTGCGGGAGTTGCAGGTCAGGTTCGTCGAACTGCAGGCTGTCACAGCAGATCAGGTCAATGTCAATTACGCGCGGCGCCGGCTGAGCTGCATCACGCGTCCTGCCGAGATGCGTTTCGATGGCATGCACGGCATCCGAAAACGCGTGCACCTCCAATCCGGTTTCCAAAACGACGATGGCGTTGAAAAACTCAAGCTCGCAACAGCTGTCCGGCATATCCACCGGCTCGGTCGCATAGACGCGCGAGCTCGCGGCAAGGCGTGTCTGCGGCAGGAGGCTGAGCGCCTGACGCGCCCGCGTCAGGTTCGCCAGCCGGTCGCCAAGATTCGAACCGAGTGAAAGGATGGTGTCCATGGGCCATTAGATACGCCAAACAAAAAGACTTCGATATTCTACGGTTCTCCAGAAACTAGCAGCCTGGTCGGCAGACGGTTTGTACCTCCACAAAGCTAAGTCCGACAGGCTGCTAGACCAGCGACAGCACTTGCGTGGCCGAGAGCGGCGGGCGCTTGGCATACGCATCCATACGCACGTGCAGCATTTCGATCACAATGCGCGCGATCTCCTGCGGCGTAAAGTGGTCGGACAGTATCGTGGCATCGTAGAGCGTGTGATCGTCGAGTTCGCGCCGGTAATGCTCATGGAGCACGCGTGCGCGCACAGCGTCCTGTGTGTGGATCAGCTTGCGCGCCGCATCCGGCGTGAGTCCTTCGCCAGACACCAGCCGCGCGATACGGGCGGATTCCGATGCCACCAGCCGGATGCGCACCCCCGGCCCTTTGATCGAAGCCGCTTCGGCCGCTGCCGCAGTCCCCACAACCACCGTCCGGCCGGACTTCAACAGAAACCGCACGACATCGCCGACCTTGTGGCAAAGACCAAGCTGTTCGGCCTCCCCCACGAGCATCTCATACAGCATCTGCCGCAGCGCCCCTTCACCGTAATTCTCCGCCACGAGATCTTCCAGCTTGGCCGGCACGCGCCCCGCCTTGATCAGCCAGGCGCAAAGCTGCTGATCCAGCAACTCCCATCCGCGGTTCCATCCCGTATCCGGCAGATCGTCCAGATGCGCGATAATGGCGCGTGCCACTTCGTGCGAATTAACGCCATCCATCCGCGTCAGCGTAACAAACGGCTGATGTCCCTGCGGCACATCCAAGTCCTGTTTCCGTGTCAGATAAATTTTCAAGGCTTCGATTATCCGGCTCATACGCATTCTCCTGTAAGTATCCAGAAACCATCCGGGCGCAGTCCCGGGATTATTCCAGCGCCTGCAGCCGACAGGCTGCGCGCGCCCGTGCTTTACCCGCTTGCAGTTATACTTTCATGCCTTTGCCATAACAACAAGCCAAAAAAAACTTACCTGCCCGGCTATGTTACACGCTTGCCTTGCAGGGTCAAATATGGCTATTATGCCGCCTTTCGCGCTTATCGTCTATCGGCTAGGACATAGGGTTTTCATCCCTAGAAGCGGGGTTCGACTCCCCGTAGGCGCGCCAGCTAAAATATACGCTTTTTGTTGGAAATATCGCGAAAACGAAAAGCAAAAAAGACCTGTTATCACGGCAGCTATCATTAGTCCCGCAAAGTCCCCGTTCCGGTCCCCTGCCCTTCCCTCGCCTTTTTTGCCCACTGCCGTCTGTTCGCCGTGGTGCCGGTCCGGTCCCGGTGCCAGCCATCGCGTGGCGTTTCCCGTACGGGCGGTTTCCTGCCCCCGGCGCTTGGATGGCATAGGCTACAATCGGTCGCCCAGAATCGCCGGCTACGCGGTCGGCGTGACGCCGCGTCGGTGCGAGCGGCCAGCGGTCGGACTGGCGATGGGTCGCGGCAGGCGGTCACAATGAAGGCACGGGCGCCGGGTCGGTCCCCAGAATCACGCGGTTAGCGGCGCTCAACGTTGAGACAACCACAACCCGTTGTGGTTGCTTGCGTCAAGTGGATACCTCCTTTCTTTTATTCTTGCAGCAGAGGATGGCCTCTTCCTGAGCGCGAATTTGGCGGCGTATGCCGGCTGTAGTGCGGCAATCACATCTGCCTGGCGCGCTTGCCACCGGGTGCTTCGCGCAGTCCCAGAACTGCGATCCGGCGAGAGCACCACGTTTCGCGCCGCGCCATGGGTGTTCCGACCCCATCGGGCAGCTTGTTTTTTGGTTTTCACCTGCGCGCTGGAGGTGTACTATTGGGTTTTATTGCAACCCGCTGAATGATCTAATTATGCAACCCAATCCATCCGTATCCCACCTGCCACTGTCGTCGGCCATCACCCGCGCCTCCGTCAAGTCTGTGAGCTGGTGGAATCATGCCAACCAGCCGTTGCAGGACAATCAGACGGTCCGGATCGAGATCTGCACCGGGCAGACCTTTCAAACCTGGGAAGGGTTTGGCGGTGCCGCCAGCGAACTGGGCGTGCAGGCTCTTGAGCGTCTGCCTGCGAGCGCCCGAAAGCGCTTCTTCGATGCTGTTTTCGGCGCGGATGGCCTCAACTTCTCCTGGATCCGGCTGCCGGTCGGGGCCAGCGATTTTGCCCTGAGCGCCTACAGCTTTTCCGAGACGCCCGAGGACTATAATCTGGCGGCCTTTTCCATCGACCGGGACCGGAAGGGGCTGATCCCCTACATTCGGGAGGCCCAGGCCGCGAACCCGGCGCTCCGGATTCATGCCAGTCCCTGGAGCCCGCCGGGCTGGATGAAGAAGAGCGGCCGCATGGATGGGGTGGAGCAGAGCGAACTGCGCGACGAACCCCGCGTGCTGCGCGCCTACGCCGCGTATCTGCGGGCTTTCATTCAGGTTTATGCGAAGGAAGGGCTCCGCATCGACCGGCTCATGGTGCAGAACGAGATGGATTCGCCGGCGCCGTTCCCGGGCTGCCAATGGACCACCGAACTTTTTGTCCGCTTCCACTTGGATTACCTGAAGCCAGAATTTGCGGCGCATCAGATTGACACCGAGGTCTGGGCCGGAACCTTCCGGACAATCAGCGGCCTGCAGTCCCACGCCTGCTTTCAGAACCCCGATTTTCGCGCCTTTGTCCGCGGCGCGGCTTTTCAATACAGCTTTCCCAAGCCCATCGATGAGCTGCAGATCCTCTATCCCGGCACCCGGATCATGCATACTGAAACCGTCTGTCATGGCGGCGCCAATACCGAGGACGAAGCCGCCGGCCAATTTGAAGACTTTCTGGGGTATGCGGCGGCTGGCGCTTCGGTATTCACCTACTGGAATGTGGTGCTCGACGAGCACGCGGCCAGCACATGGGGGTGGAAGCAGAACTCCATTTGCACGGCCAATGCCGCCAGGCAGGAACTGCTGCTAAACGCCGACTATCCCGTGTTTCAGCTACTCGGACAAAACCTGCAGCCGGGTGCGATCCGTGTCCGATGCTTCAGTCAGCTTCTCAGCACTGTCTGCTTCCGCAATCCGGACGGACGGCTCTGCCTGCTGCTGCGGAACCTCGAAGAAGCCCGGCAGGCCGAAGTGACCCTTGACGGCATCACGCGGCTCGTCAATCTTCCCGGGCATGCCCTGTGCGCCGTGCAGCTGGATGCGTAACACGGGCATCGGACGGCTTGAATGTGGAACTCAGCGAAGCCATAGCTCACTTTAGCCTGAGTTCCAAATGAATACCAGCTGCTCCGGGTCCGCGTTCCGAACGGAACATGCTTAGCTACGGAATCCCTTTGCCCTCGGCCCGAGGCGGGCAGGGGCTACGGTTGGGCGGCTCGCCCTCACCAAGCAACGGTCCCGCAGGTCCCGTTGTACGTTCTGGTCATCCCAGCGCCGTTTGTAGTGGCGCCGTCCGGCGCTTCCCGCTCTTAATCGTCAACCGTAGTCGTCGCCGTAGTCGTCTTGGCGGTTCGCTACCACGACAATCGCAACGAGTTAGATCTGAGACAAGCCTTCATGAATTCAAAATAGACGATGCATCAGATGCGCGAGCGTTTGGCAACCCACTCGCGCATGGAGGCGACGGTCTTTTTCCAGGTGGCCGGCGATTGGCGCTCCTCGAGGAACCGGTCGTAGAGGCCGATAAAAACCCCCACAAATGTTTCGATGTGCAGCATGCGCTCCTGAAACTGCCCGGACGCGTCCACCTGTTCGCTCTTTGGAAGCTTCACGCCGCGGAACCCGAAATCCGAGTCCACTGTGGCGCTCCACATGTTGTCGCCATTGGCCAGCGTGAACTTCGCGCGTTTGACACGCTTGCCTCCAAGAAGGGCAATGCCGGCTTCCCGGCTGTCGAATGGATTCCCCTTGCGCAGGATGGCCTCATGGGCGCCCTGCCCCTCGCGGAAAAAGGTGACCGGGCCTTCCAGGATCATGCCGTATTGCGGGCCGTCCTTCCCGGACCGGAAAAGGCCCCCCTCGGCTTCCCACCACCACCAGAGCCAGGTCAGAAAATCCATGCCGAGGCTGACGTTTTCATCCGGCGGCACTTCCGGATCCGGCGAGAAGGAGACCGCAGACACATCGCGGCTGTTGATCTGCTTGCGCTTGAGCGCCGCGGTTTCCGCATTCAGCGCCACCGGCAGGACGCCCGTAGTCTCGCGGAAGGCGCCGGAGAAGCGCTCGATCTGCTGGTCCGACATGGCGCCGGCCAGCACGCAATCATTGCGGAAATCCACCACGACCGGCAGCCCGGTGAGCGTCGGCGGCATGGTGGGAAACAGACGCTCAAAGATGGCCTCGCGGATTTCGCCGCGCACCTGGCGCGGCAGCGTCGTGGCGTTGCGTGCCCGCAGCTGCACCTCCTCCTCCAGCCGCGCATGTGCGCGGAGAAGCGCCTCGGGAATCTTGCGTTCAGCGCGCATGAGCGTGGCGTTCAGGTAGCCGCCAAAAATGCAATTTTCCTCCGTCAGCCGGGTGTCCAGCAGGTGCCGCCCGGTCACCCAACCCTGGATCGGCTCACGCCCGAGGGTCTCGATGGGCGGCGCCGCATGCGCAGCAAAACGCTCCACCAGCGACGAGTCGAACGACTTGGTGAGATAAAAAATACGGAACGAAACACTGCCGCGATCAAAGCCCATGGGATCTCCTTGTAAATGAACACGCATGGTCGCCTGCGGGCGCCACCACGTCAAGCCAGCAATTTACCCTGCCCTTCACCCGGACGCATCCCTGTTTCCTTGACTTGCATTGGGATAGGGCTTTATGCCGTCTACCCGTAACTGGCCTGACAGTGGCCGGCGTAAAGCCGTCCCTACCGTCGCTTACGGACAACGCGCACCACCCGCAGTCTGCTGTAGGTCAACGAAACAGGGATGCACCCCCTTCACCCCCCATGGTCTTTTCCTGATGCGCCACTTTGGCGGCTTCCACCACGAAGATTCGAAGAACAAGAAGATTCATGTAATCGGTCGCTGGAAATAGCCAGAACTGTCGGCTTTATTGACCTTCGTGCTCTTCGTGTCCTTCGTGGTGAGAATTCCCGACCGCTTCAGGAAAAGACCATGCTTCACCCCCCGTCACACGGTTCCGGCCGGATCGGCGCGGGCGCGGATCTCAACTTTCACACAGCTCAGGTTGCGATAGACCAACAGGGTCTGGCGTGTCGGATGCCATGCATACAGGAACTGTTCCGCCGGGCGCCACATGGCGACCCAGCCGACAATCAGCAGCCCCTCGGAGGCGATTTCGCTGATCAATTTACTCAGTTGCGGATCTACCAGCATAATTAATGCGCGTAGGCCAAGGCAGGAGACCAGCGTCGTCAACCCCACCAGGAGGCTCCACCTGCCATGCCGGAAGGCCTGCCGCAACTCCCGGCGCTGCCCTTGTGCGCGATAAAGAAAGTAGTGATTCACCGATTTTTCCAGCTGCCCGGCGTTTTCGCGGGCGGCCTCTTCGGGCGGCAGGTGTACCACCAGCTTGAACCGGTTGCGATGCGTGATCTCGCGTGCGCAGGCCACAATATAGGCCTCGGCGTCGTCGTCCAAGTCGCGTTCATGGAACGGCGCAGGATCGAAGGTGTTAAATAACTGCGCCGCACGATTCAGGCGCAGGTCAATCGCCACCACCCCCTGCTCCATCCGGTATCCGGGAGGAATTTCACGCATGTCTTTATTCCTTACGCATCCGCATACTCATCATGCCGATCAGCCGTCGCTGTCCGTAGTCCATGTTTGTCCAGTCTCACACTTCTGAAAGTGTGTGACTGGCCGTATGTATCAAGTTGGCGCGGAAAAACGCCCAGCGGTTACGAGCGTCACGAGTTCCCGCAGAAAACGCGACTTTGGCGCAACCAGCTGCCACACATCGTTCCGGTCGGCAGATACCACGCCCCGACGCGCCAACTTGTCGAGATGACGATACAACGCCGGACGGGAAATCCCGCAGACGACCGACAATGTCGAGGCATCCACGGGTTTGACCGCCAGCGCCTGGACGATGAGGATACGACGCACGTGCGTGAACGCGGTTGCCCCGCGCATGATCTCTTCCGGCAAATTGCTGCTGCGGAAGGCTTGCCGCACCGCCGCCAGCACGGCCGTCGCATGCTCCACCGAGTCGTCCGCACGCGCCACGTAGATGACAAAAGACCCTTCGCGCCGAACACCCAGCAATCCCCTGGCCTGCAAGGCCCGCAGCGCCGCCGTCGCGCTGGACAGCGGCAGGTGGCAGGCACGGGCCGCCGCCGAAACGTGCGTTTCCCCTCCCGCCGAAACCTGCTGCAACACACGCAGCCGGACCGGATTGGCCAGCACACGACAGGTGCGCCAGAGCGTAGGATGCAAAACGTTCATTTCACAGTCTCACACTTTCGGAAGTCTGAGACAAGTAGAATCGGCAACGCGGGGCGTAACTCCATTGGATGAATCCACATCACCCCAGCACGGACTGCACCCGTGCCAGCAGGGCCTCGCGCTCCGCCACCACCTCGACCTTGCAGGGCAGGCTGCGGTGAAAACGCGACGCATAGTTGCGTGTCACCAGCCGCGGGTCCGCCACAATCACCACGCCGCGATCCGTACGATGCCGGATCAAACGCCCGAACCCCTGCCGGAAGCGAATCACCGCCGTAGGGAGCGAAAAATGCAAAAATCCGTGCCCGCCCGCACGCTGCACCTGCTCGCAACGCGCCTCGTGCACCGGCTCTCCCACGGCCGCAAACGGCAGCCGCGCCATCACGACGCAACTCAACGCATCACCCACCACGTCCACCCCCTCCCAGAAGGAGTGCGTGCCCAGGAGCACACATGCGCCGCCACCCCGAAAGATGCGCGTAATCTGGTCGCGCGAACCGTTCTCCCCCTGTACCAGCAGCCGAATCCCTTCCTCCGCCAGCGGCGTGCGCAGCAGGCGCGCGCAGCGCTGCATCATTTCGTAACTGGTGAACAATCCCAGCGCACGCCCCCTCGTCAAAACAAACACGTCGAGCATCAGCGCGCTGAGCTGCTCGGCATAGACCATGCCGTCCGCACCCGGCTCGGGCAGAAACGTCGGCGCCAGCACCGCGCACTGTTCCGCATAACAAAACGGACTTGCCGCCACGCAGGTCATCAGCCGGTCCGGTGGAATCTGATCCACTCCCAGCCGGCCGGCTACAAAATCAAAGACATTCCCCACGCGCAGCGTGGCCGAACAGAAAACCACCGAGCTCCAGTTGGCATACAGCTCCTTTGCCAGGCGCGGCCCAATTTGCAGCGGCGCCGCCCACAAATCCCCCAGCGCTTCGCGCACGCGCGCCCGCTGGACCCAGAACACATGCGCATCGTCCGAGCCGGCCAGCACAAAATCGAGGTCCATGGCGAATGTCCGTAACTGCGCGGCGCCGGCCTCCAAATCCACAGCCTGATCCTCATGCAAGGCCAGCTCACCCTCCCCGGATTTCCGCAGGTCCGTGGCCAGGGCCTGCAGCGCGGTGTCAGCCTGGGCCACGCCCGCCCGGAACGCTTGTGCCGCGTGCAGGACCCCCTCCCAGACCGTGCGCTGCTCTTCCGTCAGCGGGAGCGTGCCCTGGCCGCGCCCTTTCCCGTGATCCGCGCCGGACGTGCCAAAGAAATCAGGTGTCGGGCCATCGCCCGCCCGCTGGAAGCGACGCGGCTCTTTGCCGTCAACCAGAAGCCCATGCGACGCGCGGAACAACACGAGTCCCGCGTCCCGGACATGCTCAATCGCGGCCGACACATGGCGTATTTGACGCAGCAGCGCCTTGCGTCGGTCAGCCGCTCCGCCCAGTGCACCCAGCTCCACCTGCCGCCGCAACACATCCAGCACACCGCCGGCATGACGCCCCCCGCCCCGCGTCAAGCGCCGCAACTGCGTTTGCAACCGGGCAGACGAAACTTCGATCGAAAAATGCCGTGTGGCAGCCTCCTCAAGATTATGCGCCTCGTCGAAGACGATCTGTCCCGCAGCCGGCAGGGCCACGCCAGGCGTGGACATTTCGGCAAAGACCAGCGCATGGTTCGCAATGATCACGTGCGCCTGCAACGAGTTGTCGCGGGCTTTTTGCAGGAAGCAGCGCCGGTAGTACCGGCAGCCGCGCCCCGAGCACTCCTCGCCCAGCGACGCCAGGTGCGTCAGGAAACCCTCGTCCATGCCGCACCCGCCGCCCAGTTCGTCCATGTCGCCGGTCTGCGTCTGCACGACCCAGGCAACGGCGCGTGCGAACAGACGCATCTCGGCGCGGTCCATTTCGAACTGCCCGTGCTCCAGCAATCCTCCCAGGCGACGCAGGCAGAGATAATTGGAACGCCCCTTGATCAAGGCGAAGCGCACCGCCCGATCTTCCGACGTCACGCCCACGCCGGCCTGCTCCACCACCTGCCGCACCAGCGGCAGATCCTTGTCCAGCAACTGCGACTGCAGGTTGCGCGTGTTGGTGCTGATGATGACCGGCACATCGTTCAATTTCGCCCACAGCACAGCCGGCAACAGATACG
Source organism: bacterium (assembly GCA_037129105.1). Classification (GTDB taxonomy): domain Bacteria; phylum Verrucomicrobiota; class Kiritimatiellia; order RFP12; family CAIWXQ01; genus CAIWXQ01. Next base: position 2,466 of record JBAXVM010000079.1, on the reverse strand, counting down.
CCACGCTCTTCCCGACGCCCGTGCCGGCCTCGACGAGCAGATGACGCGCTTCGTTAAAGGACTGCACCACACGCCGGAGCATGTCAACCTGCCCCGCACGAGGCTCATACCCCGGCATCAGCCGGGAAAGGGGGCCGCCGGGCTGAAGCAAGGCCATGACGGCGTCCTCATTCAGCGGCGAGCAATCCGCATGCGACGGCACCTGTCGCGGAAACTGCCGCAAGGCCACGGCCGGGAACGAATCGCGCCATGCGCCACAGGCCTTGCCGCGCCGACGCACCGTCTCCGCAAACCACCCGAAACAACGCGCCATCGAGACATCACCCTTCTCGCGCAGGAGCAGCTCAATGGTCTCCAGCGCCCAGAGCGGCATGCCACACAACCGCTGCGAAATGGCTTCCCACAGCTGCCACAGCGCGGCCGCACCCGGAGGTGTCCCCGTGACGGACGCCAGCAGCTGGGGCACCGTTTCCGCCGGGGAGGACGGCTCGGCAAAGCGAAAAAGCTCCGTCACATCCAGCACGCAGACGGCTGGTTCCGCCGCCGCTCCGTCGACCCGTTCGCCCAACGCCTCGGGATCATTGGTGAGCAACACCCCGCCAGCCGCAGGCCCGTCCTTCGGCAACGACCCCGCTCCGGCATAGGATTCGAATCGCGCCTGTCCATCAGGCGCGCGCGACACCCATACCGCTGTGACCACAAATGACATCCCCTGATTGTTTCATGCGCCGCGGACGCGCGCAAGTACGGTAATTGCGAAGACACACTTGCCAACCTTGCCGCCTTTCTGGCAATATAAGTGTGCCGGTTAGGAACCTATGCCGTGATGCGAATGAAACATCTGCTCGCGCTGCTGCTGCTTGGCGCACAGCTTCTTTCCGCGTTGCGCTCCACTGCAGCCGAAGAGCCCAACATCCCGACCGGCACGCTGCCCGCCGAGGCCATGAAACTTGGCGAACTGCTTCGCGCCGAAACCGCCAAGATTTCCCAGCAGTACGCGGAATCCATCAAGGCCCTGCCAGCCGTCCAGCTAGCCCAACTGGCCGCGCTGCAGAAAAAGCTGCAGGATGCCGGCGACCTCGACGGCTATTTGCTGGTTAACAAGGAAGTCAAACGTTTTACCGATGCCTTGAAGACCGATCCCGATCCGTTCGAGAAGATCCCTGAAATGCCCGAGAGTTCACTGGTGGATAAACCTGAATCGCTGCGCTCGATTCAGGACCAATACATCAAGGCGTACAAGGACAAGAGCGATGTCCGCGGCAAGCGCGTGGAAGATCTGGTGCGCAATTATCTCGGACAGATGGACAATCTGAAGGCAAACCTGACCATGAAGGGGCGGATCCATGAGGCCATTGCCGTCAAGAAGGAGATCGAGCGGGTGCGTGGCGGCCTTGACGACAAGTCCCTGGTGCCGCAGGTGATAACCAGTTCCTCGCCGAAAACCCATTCCACAGCCGCCTCCGTGGATACCAATACCGCACCGGAAGCCCCGGTCTACGGCAAAACACCCGAATGGTCCAAGTGGCAATTTGATCGCACCGGCAGCTTTACGACCGAGGGCAACCTTTTCGCACATCCGGATCTGCCGGATCAGCTTAACATTGATTTCATGGCTAAAACCGGCCGCGGACGCATCTACGGACGATGCGAGGTGGAGAAGCAAACCGTGGACATGCGCGAATACGCCTGGTTCGGCAGGGCCATCCAGTGGAAAGTAAAAGATTTCTCCACCCTCAACACGACCATCAGTCTGCAATCCAAGGAACCCGCCGCAGGCCCGGGGTACGGCCCTAAAGCCTTGTTGTTGCTGCTGAGCGACAAAGGACCGATCGGCGATGGTCTGGAAGTCACGATGACATCCAAGGAGATAACCCTGACAATCGCCAAAGATGCAGAAGTCAACCGCTGCACACTGGGATGGGTTCAAGGGAAGGTCAAGAAGACCGTGGAACTCCCCGCCACCGGCACCGTGCGCGTGCTCTTCGGCATTGCCATGCGCAATCTCGGTGAACGCTGCGACACGACCATCATCATGCAATAGTGGCGAACGCGCAGGAAGATCATAAGCCGGATTCTGTTCCGCCACACAAGGCAGCGGTCTGGTCATTCGTCTATGCGATCTACCCGGGACCTCTCCGGCCGAAGCCGGGCGGCGCGGGCAGCGCCATCGGCCCCCTATTCGATCTTGCTCCAGGCGGGGTTTGCCTTGCAGCGCCGCTTGCGCAGCAACCCGGTGGTCTCTTAAACCACCATTTCACCCTTACCAGGCACCTTACGGCACCTGGCGGTATCTTTTCTGTGGCACTTTCCGTCGACGCCGGTATGGCGGCGCCTCTCCCGCGTTAACCACGGGACACCCTGCCCTATGGAGTCCGGACTTTCCTCCCTGTGCCGCCGAAGCGGCACACAGCGACCAGTCCCCTCCCACGCGTTCGCCACCGGAGAATCTAGCCGGTCGGCACG
>JBAXVM010000078.1:0-11666 GCA_037129105.1 bacterium | reverse complement strand
TGAAAACGGTAAGACTATCAACTGGAGAGCTGTATGCGGGAGATCCGCCTGTACACTTCGGAGGGAGGGGAAGCATCAATCCGTTTCCCTACCCCTATCCCAAATGCAACGGCAAGTCAATGAATCGCAGATGCGCCCAGGCGGACGCGAAGGGATCCCAGCGCGGCCCAGCCGCAACCCAAAGGGACACTTGGGAGAAATATCGAATATCGAATAAGGAATCATGAATCATGAAGGCAAGAGGCCGGCGAGCGATCTTCACTTCATGATTTATGATTCCTTATTCGATATTCTGCGGGTCAAACACATCTAGCCCGTCAAACTTGCGAAAATTACGGTCATGCAATCCGGCCCTCGGCCCGGGGCGGGCCGGGGCTACTTTAGCTCCCGGAAGGTGCCGGCCAGGCGTAGCAGCGGACTGCGCTGCATGCGGATGGCATGGGCCGGGCAGACTTCGTGGCAGCAGCAACAAGCGATGCAGCGGCGGGTGTTCAGCAGGGGGCGCTTTCCTCTTTCCACGCGGAGCGCCTGGGTTGGACATGCAGCTGCGCACTTGCCGCAGCAGATGCACTGGGCGTTGAACGCGGGACGCACCCAGACCAGCGGTGCCACCAGGCGCAGCAGCGGATCCGGCAGCAGTTGCAGCAGGTGCCCGCTGCCGGACGGCACGTCCAGACGGGGGATCTGCGGCATGGCGCCCCGCTGTTCGAACGCGGCGGACGGGGCGTCGCTGGCACGGTCCGCCAGGTACGGGACGCGCCGGGGGTCGATCTGCAGCGCCTGGCAGAGCGCCAGATCCAGCGCCACAGCATCTGTGGATGCGGCCAGAAAACCGAGTTTCACCGGCTTGCCGTTGGCCGGGCCTTCGCCTTCCATCCCCACGACGCCATCTGCGATCGAGAGATTTGGCGGCATGGCTTCGTGCAACGCGCGCAGCAGACGGCTGAAGTTTCGAGCCTTGGGATAGGCCTTGTGCAACTGCGCCTTCTGGTAGCCGGGAAGCACACCGTAGAAGTTTTTGACCGCGGCCGTGAGTGTGGTCAGCGAGTGGGTCTTGACCTTGGGCAGGCTGACGATGAGTTCCGCGTCCATGACTGCATTGGCCACGGCAAAGGTGAACCCCCCGCACGACACCTGCCGCGTGCCGCCCTGCTCGAAAGCCAGCAGTGGAACCTGCTCCGCGGCGCAGACCGCGGCCAGGCCGGTCTTCTGCCAGACCTGCTCCAGATTCATGGCGCCTGCCGGGCTGTCGCCAACCTGCACGCGGGCGCCAGCGCCCTTAAGCCCGCGCACCACCTGCCTCACCAGTTCCGGATGGGTCGTGATCGCTTGTTCCGGCAGGGCAGCGGAGAGCAGATTGGGCTTTACCAGCACCTTCTGCCCGGGCTTGACAACAGCGCTCCAACCGCCGAGATGCGCCAGCAATTTATCCAGCGCCGGCGCCAGGGCAGCTTCATAATCGGGACAGTTTACAAAAGCGACAACCGAAGGCTTCATGGCCGTAAGAGTAACCTCCGCAGGGGTTGTGAGGCAAGCATCGCGTGGGGGCGGCAGGTAGTAGGTAGGGACGCACCTCCGGGGCGTCCGTAAGGAAATGCGCGAGATAGGGGTTTCGGATCGCGAAGTCTGGTGATTCTCATCGCCCCGGTACCGAAACCTGTGTCGCTTTTTGACTTAGGCGCCTATTTCTGGCTGTCGCGACCAAGTTGCGTCGCTGGCCGTGCACACTCTCGTGCTGCTCCAGAAACAGGTGTATGTGCGCGTTCTGGTCGGCAACCCTTACGTCACCGTGCCGGAGGGCGGCAATGCGGGGATACAGGTAAGTCTCTCGGCCGCGCCAACCGCAGCGGTGACCGTTACCGCCGTGCGCGTGGAGGGCGACATGGACATTACTTGCGGCACAACCCTGACATTTACTCCTGCTAGCTGGAATATACCGCAAACGATGACTTTTGCCTCGCCAGCCGCGGCGGAGAGCGCGGTTACGTTCGATCGCGACGGCATCTATATCCTGCGCGCGACCGTGAGCGATGGCCGGGGCGGGGTGGTCAGCAGCGACGTGTCCATCACTGTGTACCGCCAACTCGCCCCTGACCGCGCCAGCCGCATTTACCGCCACAACCGTGCCACCAACCAGATCAACTTGGCGTGGATCGACCAGACGACCAACGCGACCGGTTATGTAGTGGATCGTTCACTCGATAACACTATCTGGGTGCCGGTTCTACCGCGTGAAACTTGAGTAGCCCCGGCCCGCCCCGGGCCGCGGGGCGGATGCGGCCTTGGGTTTGGATGCACTTTGTGTGCGCTGGGCTCGGGGCGAGCGATTCGACGTTGATCACCGCATCCTGCCCGCGCTACTGGAAACTTGCAACTGGGGAGTTGATGCGGGGTGGGATGCGAAGCGCTTGGTCGAGTAAGACTGGCGAGTAAGTGTAACCGAGTAAGGGTGGCGTGTAAGGGTAGAGAGAGTGCAAGGCACAGACTTAAACGCCACACTGGCCGGGCTTGTGCGTTCGGTGGACGACTACGGCGACGACTACGGTGGACGAATTCGGAATTGCATTTGTTATCCGTAGTCGTCGCCGTAGTCGTCGACCGGGTACAGCGGGACCTGCGGGACCGCTGAGGGATGGGCCAGTAAACGCCTTGGATCAGCGGGTGCGCAGCCCCCGCTGTACTGCGTCCAGCTATGCCGCTCGTACAACCGTGGCGCGGCACGCGCCACCAATGAATTTGCGGCGCATCGGCCGCAAATTCATGCGCCGACCGCGGACTGGGCCTCGGACATCTCCTTCTGCAGACGGTCGAGCTCCGAGGCGGCGTCTTCCCAGTCGGCGGAGTGGCGCCCCAACTCGGCCTGGATGTTCTTAAGGCGCGCGCTTTTGCCGGCGTAGTCGAGGTCCGGCGCGCCGGAGCTGAGCTCGGCGGAAAGCTGCGTCTGTTCGGTCTCCAACTTGGCGATGCGGTGTTCCACGGTTTGCACGCGCTGGCGCAGGTCTTTGATCGCGGTCTGGTACTTGGCGCGCATTTCGGCACGCACGCGCCGCAGTTCCTTGGAGTTGAGCGTGGTCGGGGTGGGTGGCGCATCGGACCGATCGGACGGATCGGACCGATCCGTCCGATTCGTCCGATCCGCTGCGCCTGCCTTCGCCGGCGCTCCGGCCTTTGCGGCTGCCGCCGCCTCGGCGGCAACCTTCTCGCGGTAGTAGTCGTAGCCGCCGGGGAAGCGGCGGATGCCGGTCGGCGAGATTTCGATAATGCTGGTGGCTGCCGCGCGTACGAAAGTGACATCATGGCTGACCATGCAGACGGTGCCATCGTACTTTTGCAGCAACCGTTCGAGCGCCTGGCACCCCTCGATGTCCAGATGGGTGGTGGGTTCGTCCAGCAGCAGAAAGTTGGGCACGGAGAGAAAGAGGCGCAGGAACGCCAGCCGGATGCGTTCGCCGCCGCTGAGCACGCCGCAGCACTTGGTCACGTCCTCCTCGCCAAAACCGAACGCACCGAGCTGCGAGCGCAGTTCGCGTTCCGTCAGGAAATTAGCGGCCTCCTTGGCGCTGGAGAGTACGGTTTGCTCGGGATCGATGGTCTCGGCGTATTCCTGCGATTGGTAGCCGGGGATGACTTTGTGGCCGAGGATGCGCTTGCCGCCGGTGGGCTGGCGTGTGCCGGCCAGAATGCGCAGCAGGGTGGTCTTGCCCATGCCGTTGTAGCCGACGATGGCGATCTTCTCGCCGCGTCCGACCTGAAGATCCACGTCCTTTAGCACGTGCTTCTGCCCGTCATACGAGAAATCCACGTGCTCCAGGCGCACGACTTCGGCGCCGCAGTGCGGGGCCGGGGCGATGCGCAGGCAGGCTGCGGCGCGGCTGCGCCGGGGGAGGCGGATCTCCTCCATCTTCTCCAGCATCTTGACGCGGCTTTGCGCCTGTGCGGCAAAAGCGGCCTTGGCCTTGAAGCGCTCCACGAAGCGTTCCAGATGTTCGCGCTTGCGGTCCTGGTTGGCCTTGGCCGCAACCAGCAGGTTTTGGCGGGCCTCGCGTTCGCGCAGGTAGAAGTCGAGGTCGCCGGGGTAGCGCGTGACCAGCCCGGCATCCACCTCGACCGTGATACTGGTGAGCGTGCGCAGCAGGTAGCGGTCGTGGGAGATAATCAGGAGCGTCCCGTCGAAACTCCGCAGGAAGCGCTGCAGCCACTCCACGGCCGGAAGGTCGAGGTAGTTCGAGGGTTCGTCGAGCAACAGCAGGTCGGGTGCGGCCGCAAGCACGCGGGCCAGCTCGGCACGCATCTGCCAACCGCCGCTGAATGCCAGGAAGGCGCGGTTGAAAGCTTCCGGCGAGAAGCCCAGTCCCCCGAGTGCGACCTTCACCTTGGTTTCCAGCTGATAGCCGCCCAGGTCCTCGAACTCGTGCTGCAGATCGCCCACCTGTCGCATCAGACGGGCGCGTTCGGTTTCCTCCGTGGCCTGTGCCAGGCGGGCTTCGGTCTCGTGAATGGTGCGCTCGAGATCGTGCAACCGCGGCATGCCGCGCAGGGCGTATTCGAGGAGCGTCTCATCGTCGTGGGCGGGTTCGAGATGCTGGCGCACGTAGCCGATGTTCGGCTTGCCCTCGATGACCACATTGCCCTTGTCCGGCAAGCGATCGCCCATGAGCAGGTGAAACAGCGTGCTCTTGCCGGCACCGTTCGGCCCGACAATCCCGACGCGCTCACGTGCGTTGATGCGCAGGCTGATGTTTTCGAGCACCTCCTGGGTGCCGTAACGGACAACAATATTCTGGAAATCAATCACGCGCGGAATGATGGTCGAATGGCGCGCCACGGGCAAGGAAAGAATTTCAGATTTCGCGTGCCGCGAAATCTGCCCTTTATACTTCATGGCGACACGAATGCCCTTACGGGCACACTACGAACGGTTTTTTGCCGTTCCTAGGCCGTTTGTAGTGACGCCGTAAGGCGTTTTTTACGGCCAGAATGAGAACTGCTGTTTCTACTTTACACCGACGCCACAACCGTTACACTTCCGCGATCCATGACCTATCAGACCCCATCTGCCCTTGCCCGTATGATTCTGGCCTTGGGTGTGGCGCGGCGCATGTGCCTGCACTGGTTCCGTCCCGGCTACATCCGCGCCAGCCATGCCTTACGTCAGGGGGAATGCCAGCGCTGCGGCGCATGCTGCCGGCTGACCTTGACCTGCCGGCACGTTTGCGAGGAGCAGGGGCTGGCGTCCTGCAACCGGCACAAGCAGACGCGGCTGCCGAATTGCGTGAATTTCCCGATTGATCCGCGGGATCTGGCAGACCGCAACCGCATCGCGCCTGACGTGCCATGCGGGTTCATGTGGCATAACTCGAAGAAGGCGGAAGATAACATAAGCCGGTAGCGGGACCTTTTTTGAGAGGTATCGCAACCCGCTATCCGCGGGTTGCCAACTAGCAGCCTGGTCGGCAGAAGGTTTGTACTTCCAGAAGGCTAAGTCCGACAGGCTGCTAGGGCGCCTGGAAAAACTTCTTCCACCTCGCGGGCATCTGCTCCGTCATGGTAATTGACGTGGAGGAGCCGCTGCCACCGGGCGTGCTGTATTCCTGCCGGCTTTGCACGCGCAGCAGATTGGAGTTCTCGTCCCGGGTAACGGTCAGGGTGGTGTCGTTTCGGCCGAAGTTGCTGAACTGCGTGGAGTCATAAACCCGGGCGCGTTCCAGAAACACGGCGCTACGGTCTCCCAGCACTTCCTGTACTCCAGCCAGGTAGTCTTTTTCAATATCGCGACCTGCCTCGGGGTTAGCGGCGATCTTTAACACGACGCGTGTTGACGATTGCTCCGTTACGGTGGCTCGATCCAACTCGTCCGCCTCAACACGGGAGCGGGTCGCGGCGATCAACCGGTCCAGTCGCTGCCGTTCCTCAGGTGCAATGTGAAGCAGTTCGGCAATGTCATCCGTAACGCAGTTGCTGGCGGTGTTGAAGACCGGACACTGGATTCTGGACAGAAACTTGCGCGGGATGAGGACTGTTTCATCGCTCGGGGGTGGCGCCAGGGCCAGATGCGCATTGGTGGAAGATCGGAGCGGTGTGGCCGGGTTTTCTGCGGTCGGGGGGGGGGTGGGATCATCGCGGTTCGGCGTGTTAGCTGTAGGGGGCGTGTTCTCCCGGGGCGTTTCTCCGTCAGGGGGGGCGGGCGTTTCGTCCGGCGCCGTGGAGGGCGGATGGTCGGCCGACTGGAACCATTGGCTGGCGCCAAAGCCCAGCAGCAGGCCCAGCAACAGAACTGCGAGATGGAAAATGCGTCGGTTCATGTGTTAACTGATCCAATCCCGGTGCTTCTCACCCGTTCACCAGCCGTGCGCCGTCGCTGGGGATCAGCGTGCAGGTGTCGCAGGTCGTGCCGAACGTAAGCTGGTAGGCGGCGGATATTGCGGCCCCGATTTCAACGGCCTGGTTCGGTGTCACCAGCGCCACGACGCTGCCGCCAAAACCGCCGCCGGAAAGGCGGGCGCCCAGCACGCCCGGCAACTGCCGGGCGGTCGCGACAATGGCATCGAGCTCCGGACAGGAATTTTCGAAGAGCGTGCGGGAGCTTTCGTGTGACTCGTACATGATCCTGCCAAACCCGGCCAGATCGTTTTGCGCGAGCAAGCGCGAGCCCTTGCGCACGCGTTCGTTTTCGCCAATGGGGTGCGCCGCGCGGCGTGCGACAACCTCGGGCAGGCCGGCGCGGTGCGCCTCCCATTCCTGCCAGCTGACGTCGCGCAGCGCCTGGACCGGATGCGGCAAGACCGTTGCGAAGTAGGCTGCCGCAGTTTCGCAGGCGGCGCGACGCTGGTTGTATTCGCCGTCCACCAGCGCGTGCTTGGCGTGCGTATTGCACATCAAAAAGCAGGCGTCTTTTCCCAGCGGCACATGTTTCACGGCGAGTGTGCGGAAGTCGGTTTTCACCAGCGTACCGGTTTTGCCGAACAGGCTGGAGATCTGGTCCAGCAGGCCGCACTTCACGCCGGCAAACAGGTGCTCTGCCGTCTGGCCGATCTTGGCCAGGGAGAGCGAGTCCACCGTAATGCCGTACAGTTTTTCAAGGGCCAGCGCGGTGCACATCTCGAGGGCGGCGGAACTGGAGAGTCCGCTCCCCAGCGGGACATTGCCGAGAAACATGCCGTCAAAGCCGTGGGACAGCGTGCCGCGGGCCCCCAGTCCGGCGCATACGCCCTTGACGTAGTTCGCCCAGGGGTGTTCACCGGATGGCCGGGGGCTTCCAACCGGGAACGAAACCTCCTGCATCAGGTCGCCGGCCGTAAGGCGGCAGGTCTCGTCCGTGCGCGGCGCGCAGGCGAAGAACGTGCCAAAGTTGATGGCCGCGGACAGAACCAACCCCTCGTTGTAGTCGGTATGGTTGCCGAGGACCTCGACGCGTCCCGGCGCATAGGCCACAATCGTGGGCTCACGCTGGTATTGCTGGCGGAATTTCTGGAGTAGGGCGTCGTACAGTTGGTGGTTCAGCATGGAGCGTGTCCTCTGAAATCCTTGCGCCAAGGATTTCATTGTTGGTGGAGCCTTCCGTTATCTTTCGTTAATCGTACAGGGTTTGGGTCGGTGAACAATCGGGCGATCCGACGCGGTATCTCGCGACGGAGCAGCTCGCTTGTTCTGCACTATTTCCCGAACAGGTCGGCGTGTGTTCCCATTCGCTCAAAGATGCACTGCGATCTGTCCAGACGATAGAGGAGCACCCAGTCTGACTCAATATGGCAATCGCGTCGACCAGCAAGGTTGCCGGATAGTTTGTGGTCTCGATGGATTGGGTCCAATGGTTGGCCGGACAACAGTGCGTGCACAAGAAGCTTGAACTTTTCCATGTTCTTGCCCCGCCGCACTAAACGCTTGGTGTCCTTGGCGAACTGTCGCGTGTAGACCGGCGCGTACATCAAATCCCCAACTTCCGAAACATATCGTCCGCATCTTCGCAGATCACAAGCCCACGTTTGGCCTCCGAGTCCGCAAACGCATGTTTGGTGGCAGTCGCTGGAACAACCACATCAAACGGTAATCCTGCTCGCAATTCAACCTGCCGGTAGAACATGGTAATCGCCTGTGTGGCGTTCAATCCAAGGCGGTGAAAAATCCCCTCCGCATGCTCCTTGAGATCAGGTTGCAGTCGGGCGCGAACCATTGCGGTCTTGCTCATCAGTTGTCTCCCATTTGCGTGGTATGATTGTGCCGCATTTGGGATACATTCGCAAGGCCCGATATGGATTTGATTTGCAGAACAAGGGAATTCACGGGTCCGATCTACCATGCAACACCCTGTTGGTCACTCCGCTCTCACCCCATGGTCTTTTACTGAAGCTGTCGGGAATTCTCACCACGAAGAGCACGAAGATCAACAAATCCTGAAGTTTTGGTCATTTTCAGCGTCCGATTACGTGAATCTTCGTGTTCTTCGAATCTTCGTGGTGGAAGCCAAAAAAGTGGCACTTCAGGAAAAGACCATGGCTCTCACCCCTATCCGCGGGTTGCCAACTAGCAGCCTGGTCGGCACAAAACCTGTACTGATCCAGCGCTACGTCCGACCAGGCTGCTAGCGGATCAACTTCAGCAACTCGTCACGCTTTTCCGTCATGCGTTTCTTGGTTTTGGCTTCCACGTTGAGGCGCACGAGCGGCTCGGTGTTGGAGCAGCGGACGTTGAACCACCAGTCCTTGTACTCCACGCTGATGCCGTCGAGCTGCAGCAGCTTGCCATCCTTGTACGCGGACTTAATTTTCTTGAGGATCTTCTGCGGGTCGCCCTTGACGCGGGTGTTGATCTCGCCGCTGGCGTAGAATTTGCGCAACGGTGCGATCAACTGCGACAGCGGTTTGCCGGCGCGGCTGACGATGTTGGCAATGCCCAGAACCGCCATGGCCGAGCTCTCGGTGGTGTAGTTGTCGCGGAAATAGTAGTGTCCGCTGAGTTCGCCGGCGAAGAGCGCATCGTGCTCGCGCATTTGCTGCTTGATGAAGGCATGGCCGACGCGCGACATCATGGGCGTGCCGCCCATGGATTCAATCACCTGCTTGACCACCCAGCTGCTGCGCAGGTCGTAGTAGATCACGCCCTTGCGCGTGGCCAGGATGTCCTGCGCGATTAGCGCCGTGATCAGGTCCATCGGGATGATCTCGCCCTTCTCATCCGTGAACCCGGCGCGGTCGGCATCGCCGTCGAACGCCACGCCAAAAGCATAGCCGCCCTTGCGCATGCGCTCCTGCAGGGGCTTGAGCGTAGCGTGGTGGAGCGGATTGGCCTCGTGGTTGGGGAAGGTGCCGTCGAGGGTGTCGAACAGCGGGTCGATTTCGATCTGCGTCGGCAGGGTCTTGGCTTCCAGAATGCCCATGGCATTGGCGTAATCTACGACGATGCGCACGGGGCCCTTCAAGTGGCTGAAGCGGCGCACGTGGGCCGTGTATTCGCGCAGGATGTCGTAGGAGGAGATCTGCCCCTTGACTCCGGTGGGCTTGGCAAATCGACCCTTGGCGACGAGTTTTTCGATGTCCGCGATGCCGGTGTCACCGCTGATCGGCACGGCCTGGCTGCGGCAGAGCTTGAAGCCGTTCCATTCGCCGGGGTTGTGCGAGGCCGTGATCATGATGCTCGCGTCCGCACGCAGCCAGCCGTTGGCATGGTAGCACATGGGCGTTGAGCAGAGGCCGATGTCGATTACGCTGGCGCCCTGCTCGGTGATGCCGCGCGCCAGCGCCTGGAACAACGGCACCGAGTGCGGACGCATGTCGCGCCCGACCACCACCTTGCTGCAGCCGCCGAGGAAGGTGACAAAGGCCTTGCCAATGCGATAAGCCATGTCATCGGTCAGTTCCGTGCCGTAGACGCCGCGAATATCGTAAGCCTTGAAGATGCCGGACATTTGTTTCTCCCTTTTATCGCTTTTTCTCTCGTCAGTAAAATATCGTACCGGAGTGGCGGACGGAATTCAACGTACATGATTTGAAGATCTTCATTCGAACGTGGCGGTGTTTGGCGTGCCCGTAGTGCTTTGGCATGTCGTGGACGGCGTAAAGCCGTCCCTACCGGTGCCCGATCGAAGGTGTAAGGTAGGGACGGCTTTACGCCGTCCACCACGCAGCAGTTCGCATTATGGCGACACGAATGCCCTTACGGGCACACTACGAACGGCTTTTTGCCGTTTCTAGGCCGTTTGTAGTGACGCCGTAAGGCGTTTGGGCGCCATAATGAGAACTGCTGTTCACCACGGTTTGGCTATTGCGCGTTGCGTTGGCTTTTGACACGATGCCGGCCGTGTATCCATAAAGACTGCAGGAACAGGTATTCCCATGCGCCGCCAGATCCGAACAGTGATACCCGTCGAGCGGGCGGGGGGGGCGGTGCTGGATTTTCTTTCCGAGCGTTTCACCTACCATGCGCGTGAGGCCTGGCTGGAGCGTATGGCCGAGGGGCGACTGACAGTGAACCAGCAGCGCGTCGCTCCGGACCAGTGCCTCGTGGCAGGTGATGTATTGGCCTATGACGCGTCGGATATCCCTGAGCCGCCCATGGACGACCGTGTCGCGCTGGTCCATTGCGACGACGAACTGGTGGTGGTGGATAAGCCGGGCAACCTCACTTGCCACCCCGGCGGCCGCTATTTCAACCATACGCTCTGGGCGTTACTCAAGACCCGGCATGGCATCGCAGACCCTACATTTGTCAACCGGATCGACCGCGAAACTTCCGGCCTGGTCGTGGTGGCGCGCACGCCACTGGCGGCCAGGAACCTGCGCGCCCAGTTTGCGTCCCGTACCGTGGAGAAGCGCTATCTGGCACTAGTGGAGGGGGCGTTTCCTGCAGCCTGTACTGCCGCCGGATGGATTGTGCCGGATTATACCGGCGAGGTGCTCAAGAAACGTCGGTTTGTGCGGGTGGAGGATGGCCGGGCGGATCCAGCGGAACCGCCGGGCTTGATGCCCCCTCCGCACCCGGACGCGCAATGGGCCATGACAGAATTCCGGCTGCGCGAAACATATGGTCCCATCAGCTTCATCGAAGCCTGGCCGCATACGGGGCGGTTGCATCAGCTCCGCGTGACGCTGCAGACGCTCGGATTTCCGCTGGTGGGCGACAAGATGTACGGCGTGGATCCGGGCGTCTTTCTGCGCTTTTGTCGCGACGCGCAGACACCCGAGGATCTGGCCCGCATGCGCCTGCGGCGTCAGGCCCTGCATGCCGCCGGCTTGCGCTTCCGGCATCCGCGCACGCACGAAGAGATGGTTTTCAACCTGCCGCTGCCGGAAGAGATGCTGGCCGCTTGTCGGGCGTAGCGTTTTGAAGCGACGAATCCTTTGTCGACAAAGCTCCCGACAAAGCTCGCGACAAGTTTCTCCTGCCGTCTTATCCTTGGCGTACTTGGCGACCTGCCGTGAGGACGAGGAAGTCGGGAAGAGAGAATACAGACCGTTCCTGAATTTCTTGGCTGAGTTCCAAATAGAATAAAATACGCATCGATGCGCAGTTTGGTTGTTTCCAAATTACGCCAGAATGCGCCGGATCCCATTGGCTTTTTCAATCAGCGCGCGCAGGCGGGCTTCGTCGCCGGTGTCGATGGCGGCGCGCAGCTCCTGCAGCTTCTGCTGGTAGGTGTCGATGGCGTCGAGCACGGCGGCGCGGTTCTGGCG
>JBAXVM010000077.1:0-11796 GCA_037129105.1 bacterium | reverse complement strand
GGCGGAGCCCTTCGGCCACGAGCTCAGGGCCGAGTGGCGCGCGGGCCACCTCCCATGCAGTCCGCAGAGGTGGCCCGGTCGCGTACGGGCAAGAAGCAGTGCCGTTGCCGTATATGCGTATGTCCGCTCAGGTGGTACGGGGCGGTTGACGACTACGGCGACGACTACGGTGGACGAATTTGGGATTTCCCTCGTTATCCGTAGTCGTCGCCGTAGTCGTCAACCGGTCTCTGCCGTCGCGAGACTTGTGCTGAGTCGTTGCGCCTTCCACGGCTACTTCAGCAATTCTCATTATGGTGGACGAGAATGCCCTTACGGGCACACTACAAACGGCTTTTTGCTGGCTCAAGGTCGTTTGTAGTGACGCCGTAAGGCGTTTCGGCGCCATAATGAGAACTGCTGCGGCTACTTGACACCCCCAAGGCTGGCGTCGTACAGTCCTGACTCAACCTCTGCCATACCCCGAGAAAATTATGAAGCAACTAATTGCAATTGTCCTGTCTGCGATGGGGCTGGTGCTTGTGTCGCAGGCCCAGACCAGTGAAGTCCTGCGCGTGATGTTGGACCTTGAGGACGGATCCAGGGTCATCGGGACTCCGGCGTGCGCGAGCTTCCCATTGCAAACTTCCTATGCGAAACTTGAAGTCCCGCTGGCGCGGATCGCGCAGGTGTCGTTTCTGGCCGACCACGAAACCGTTTCCGTGCAGCTGGTGAACGGCGATCTGCTGACCGGGGTGCTGAACCGCACGCCGCTTGAACTGACGACCCTGTTTGGCAAAGCGGCTGTGCCCATGAATCAGATCCGCAGTCTGCAAATCAGCGCGGGCGCAGGCTTTGTACTGCCGCCGCTACTGAAGAAAAATCTTGTGTTACATTTCGCCTTTGATAAGGACGAGAAGGAACGGGTCATCGATGCCAGCGAAAAGAAGAATGACGGTCAGGTGCGTGGGGCAACCTGGCTGCGCCAGGGACATCGTGGCGGGGCCATGCAGTTCGACGGCGTGGCGAACCATATTTTCGTTGCGAACAGCGACAGCCTGGTTATGCCGAACCTGACGCTGTCGGCCTGGATCTGCCCGGCCGATCTCGCGAAAGCGAACAACATGATTATGGAAAAGCGCCCCCATGACGGGTGCTGGGAGCTGATGCATTTTGACCAGGGACGCATGCTTCTCCGGGGTGCCTCGCCGGCGACGCAGTGTACGGAACAAGGGGTGATTGAAGCCGGCAAGTGGACGCATGTGGTTGGTACGATTAACGGGGCGCAGGGAGTCATCTACGTAAACGGGGTCAGGGTACAAATAACGCCTGTGGTACCGGTGCCGGTGACCTCCGGCGAAGTGCTCATCGGCGCCGGGCGAAGCTGGTCTAACGCTGACGACCAGTTCAAAGGGCTGCTGGATGATGTCATGATCTTTGACCGGTCGTTGTCCGGCGAGGAAGTGCGGCAACTCTATAATCTGCAGAAGTGATGGACACGCTTGTGAATAAGAGCCTAGCCGAAAACCGCATCTCGCGCTGCGGCCGCGCAGGGGATTGCTCGTACCGCCCTGCATTTTGCGTGTGTTCGGGAAGGTGGGGCGGCCGCTCCGCGGGCGCCCAAAGTGCGAGAAGAGGCTTTCGGGCAGGCGCTTAGGAAATACGAATGACAACGAAGCTACAAAGTTGCAATGCAGCGGGTGCGCAGCCCCCGCTGTACGGTGGTACAGCGGGACCTGCGGGACCGCTGTCGCTGGCCGACTGCCTCGCGTCCGCGCAGCAGCGCATGGCCGCGGCCTGTGCCCGTGCCGGGCGCAAGCCGGTGGAGGTCGAGATCATCGGCGTTACCAAGACCTTTGGCCCGGACGTGGTGGCAGAGGCCTGGCAGGCGGGGCTGCGCAAGCTTGGCGAGAACCGCATCCAGGAGGCGGCGGCCAAGATCCCGCAATGCCCCAGCGGACCGGAGTGGCACCTGATCGGCCATTTGCAGCGCAACAAGGTGCGCGCGGCGCTGGAGATCTTCTCCGTGATCCACGCCGTGGACTCCCTCCGGCTGCTGGAGCAGATTGACCGCGTGGCGGACGAGGCCGGCTGCCAGCCGCGCATTCTGTTGGAGGTGAACGTTTCCGGCGAGGTCAGCAAATTCGGCCTCAAGCCGGAGGACGTGCCGGCCGTGGTGGAAAAGACCATGCAGACGCGCGCCGTGACGCTGGTGGGGCTGATGACCATGGCGCCGTTCTTCCCTGATCCGCAGCAGACGCGCCCGGTGTTTGCGCGGCTGCGCGAGCTGCGCGACCGGCTGGAGCGCGATCTGGGCGTTGGGCTGCCGCACCTCTCCATGGGAATGTCCAACGACTTTGAGGTGGCGGTGGAGGAGGGGGCCACCTGGGTGCGCCTGGGTACGTCGCTGTTCGGTCACTGCCCAAAATGGGCCGTCCAGCGCGAGGAAACTTTCGACGAGTAGCCCCGGCCCGCCCCGGGCCGAGGGCAGGACGGTTAGATCGTTCCCTTGCGCCGGTCACTCCCGCTTGAGCGCCTGTATGGGATCCATGTTGGCGGCGCGGCGTGCGGGCCAATAGCCGGCCAGCCAGGCGATGACTGCCGCGCCCAGCAGCAGAAACACCACGAACGCCCAGTCGATCGTAAAGAGGGAGTCCGGTAGCTGCAGGAGATCCTCGCCTTCCATCTCCCGTTTCGCCAGCTCAATGCCCCACCGGCTGATGTACCAGGCCAACGCCCAGCCGATCAGGATCCCGGCGATCGTGCCCAGCCACCCCAGCAGCACCGTCTCGCTCAGGAACAACTGCCGCACATCGCGCTGGGTCGCTCCCAGGGCCCGGAACAGTCCGATGTCTGCGCGGCTGTCGGAAACGATGCGTGAAGTGGTGCTCCAGAGCATCGCAGCCGCGATGGCCAAGATGGCGGCGGCGATGGCATACGCAATTCGCTTCACCATGCGCAACCCGCTGTCGAAATCCTGGATCATCGACTCGAACGCGCTCGTCCGCGTGGAGGCCGTGAAGCCGAGTTTGCGCAGTCGCGCGGCCACGGCCTCGATGTCCGTGCCAGGCTTGACGACCACCAGGCCTTCGGTAAATTCGCCGGGTCGCGGCGTGTGCCGGCCGCGTGCGGTGTAATCGGGGCGGACGGCGTCAGGGGGCGGTGCCAACACGGAGAGCGCCCGCCGTTGCGTAATCCACTGGTCGCACAGCATCACCGTCTCCAGCGGCGCCAGAACGCGGTTGCCGGGGCAGATCCCCACGACGCGGCCGCGCAGCGTCAAGCGCATGTTGGAGACCGTCGGATCGTAGGCGCCCGGGTTGTTGCGGTCTGCGGCCGCGCGCTGCTGGGCAAGCTCCGTCGTGCTGATTTCCACCCACTGTTTCTTCTCATAGTCGTGCGTGAAACGCGACATGCCGGCGTATGGATCGCCCAGGTGCAGCAGAACCTCACGCCCGAGCCACGCTTGCGCTTCCGCCGCGCTGGCTCGCTCGAAGCACTTTGTGGCCGGATTGAATCGCAGGCGGGCATACCGTTCGCCGATGACGAGCGGGATTGCGTTGGTGGCGCGGGCGAGCCAGGCGGGGTTGGCCACGTACGCGTGCAGCAGGGCCTCGGGCACGCCGGTCAGTTGACTCACGGCGTTTGGCTGGTTCGTGAACGCATCGATCCCGACTTCGCTTGCCGTGCCCGGGCGCGCCACCGCCGCAACCTCCGGCCAGGCGCGCCATTCGGTGAACAGCGCCTCGTTCATGAACTGCACGCGCTTGGCCTGCTTTTCCTGCTTTTCCCTGTGGCTGGCGTATTCATAGGGGCTGTCGACGGCATACACGCGGATGACATTGGGGTCCAGGTCATCGCTGAAGTTTGTGCGGATCGCCAACTCGCGTGCGCTGCGCGCAAGGGAGTTGATGACGACGACTGCCACGACGCCCAGCGCGACCGAGGTGACCGAAAAGAATGCCCGTTTCTTTCGCAGCCGCAGCTTCTGTACGCTCAGGCGAATCTGGTCCATGCGGCGGATCATGCCAGTTCTCCCTTTTCGATCCGGATGATCCGTTCCGCCACGCGCGCGGCTTTTTCATCGTGCGTCACCAGGACCACCGTCACGCCGCGTGTGCGGTTGACCTGCTGGAGCAGTTCCAGCACGTGGCCCCCGTTTACACGGTCGAGGTTGCCGGTGGGTTCGTCCGCAAGAATGACCTTGGGGTTGTTGATCAGCGCCCGCGCAATGGCCACGCGCTGCGCCTCACCGCCGCTGAGTTGATCCGGCTTGTGCTGTTCGCGATCCGACAGATCAAATTCCGCCAGCAGGGACTGTGCCCGCTTGCGCCGCTCCGCTTCAGGGACACCGGCAAAGACGAGCGGCAATGCCACGTGGTCTACGGCCGTGTAATAACTGGGCAGGTGAAACGACTGGAAGACGAAGCCGATGGTTCGATTCCGGAATTCCGACATGGCCTGGTCATTGAGCCCATGCAGATCATGACCGGACACAGTGATTTCGCCGCTGGTCGGCGTGAGCAATCCGGCCACCAACTGGATGAGCGTGGTCTTGCCTGATCCGCTCGGGCCCATGACGGCCACGAAACTTCCCGCGGCGATTTCCAGGCTCACGTTCCGCAAGGCCGCCACGCGTGCGCCCGTCAGTCGATACTCCATGCTGACATGGTTGAGTCGTATCATGTGTCCGTTATTTCCGGCGTATGAGGGTCTTCTCGATGCCCACGTTGCCGTCTTCATCTGTTGCGCGAACGGCCAACGTGTGCGCACCGGGATCGAGCGTCAGCCGCAAGGCAAACGCTTCGTCCCGGTCATCCAGCACGCCGTCCAGCGGCGCAAAAAGGGTCCACTCGCCACCGTCGAGCGCGAACTCCAGCAGGCGAATCAGGCCGAGGTTGGCATGCACACGGCCGGTTAGCGTGCTACTGGCGGAGTCAAATGCCAGTTGCAGCACGTCGGGGCGCCGGTTGTTCACGCGCAGTGGATCGCTGAGCTTTTCGTCGCGCAGCGCCTCGCCCGCCGGGTTGGCTTCCTCGTCGCTGGCCACGACTTTTACGCGGTACCAGCCGTCCGGCACCGATTCCGTGTCCCAGCTGCACTCGCTCTTTCGCAACGGCTGCTTGTCCCGCGACATCGGCAGCCACACGTCGTCGCCCTCGGCCCGGTAAGCCAACCGATACACCAGCGCATCTCCATCCTTGTCGCTTGCATGCCAGCGGATCTGTTTGATGGTCGTAGCTTGTTTGGGGTGCGCTTCCTCCGGTTTCGCCGTGAGTGCCCCCGATACGCCGATGATCGCGGCCTCCCCTTCCGTTGCGCCGGGCTTGGCTTCGGCGGCGGCGGCGGCGATGGCGATGGCGTCGGCCTTGGACTTTTCCGGGGCCGTTTGCGGCTTGTCGCCGAACTCAATGGCCGTGACTTCCGGCTTCTGGTTTTGCGTTTGTGAATAGAGCGTGAACGACTGCAAGCGCGCGTTGCCGGCGCGTGACAGCTGCGCGCGGACCTGGATAAACCGTCCGTTCGGGCTGCTTACCTTTGCAGTTGCGGCGCGCAGCGGGTCTGACCAGGCCGACCAGGTTGTGTCCGGCAGCGCGGTGTTGCCGGAGCGTGTGGCGATCGGGATTTCGCCTGTTCCCTGCCAGAGCAGGTTGCCCCACGTGGTCAGAAACTTCGCATCGTGGACTTCGCTGGTATATTCGCCGTTACTGGCCAATTGCGCGTCCACGAGATAGCCGGCGCCGACGTTGCCCGTGCCGATGAAGGCCAGGTTTCCGGCCCGGACCGCGAGGGTGCCTGCCTGTTGCTCGTCGAGGTCGAAGAGCAGCTCCCAGTGCTGATTGTCCGGCACCCGGTAGACGCGTCCCTGGCCGGCCATGGCGACGAGGACGCGCCCAGCGCCGTCGACCGTCATGTGCAGGATGGATTCATTCTCCCAGCCGGACAAGCGATCCAGGCGTCCGTTGGCACTGCGTTGATACAGGGCGCCGGCCAGCGCGTTGCCGCTGCGCATGGCGGCGGGTGTTTCGCGCGCATGGTTGTCGTCATCCTCCATGGGCGGGGCGCCAAACTGACTGTCGAGACGTTGCGTCAGCTTCTCGAACTCGGCGGCCTGTGCCTGGCGTCCGCCGGCATTGCGCGGGCGGCGCGCCTTCAACTTGTTGACGCCGACCAGGAGCTGCCCCCCGCTGACGACCAGCGACTTCACTTCGTCCTCGGCAAACTCGTGGAGCACCACGGCCTTACCCTTGCCGGTCACGCGGTACAGCAAGCCGCGGTCTCCGCTGCCGGCAAAGAGCGAGCCGTCGGTGTCGAATGCGAGGCTGACGATGTTGGCGTCCTCGGCATCGTACCACTCCTCCGCTCTGCCGTCGGGGGTGATGCGATAGATCTTGCCGTCCGGCCCGGTGGCGGCAAAGAGCGCGTTGTCCTTGTCCACGACCAGGGACCAGATGTAAGGCGCCGGCAACCGGCAGAACTCCGTGCCGGCCTGCTTGGCGCCAGGGGTGATCTTGAAAATCTTTCCGCCGGAAAGCGTGGCCGCGAACACGCTGCCGTGTGGGTCGGCTGCCAGTGCGGTGACGGCAACCGCCTCGGTCTGAAAGATCTTGGCCGGCTGGTTATTGGTGCCGATGGCATACACGTCGGCGGGCGAGCCGGTGCCGAACCAGATGGTTCCGTCCCCGGTCACGGTGCTGCTCCAGACTTCCTTCGCGAAGTCGCCGAGGCGTGTGACGCCATAGCCGGGCTGGATGCCGGTGTCGCTGGTCAGCGTGAGGAGCTGCAGTTTGCCGCGCTGAAAATCGGCGGGCGCTTTCACCTCCCAGCGCTCGGTGTTGACGGCCAGGGCCGGACGGCAGAGCAAGAGGAGCAGCAAGAGGAGGCGGGCTTTCGGCATGGTGTTTACTCCTGTCGGATCGGGATCCGGGCTGCGGCTTGTCCGCCAAGGACCCATTCGGTTGGCACAACAATTTGTTGCACATCGGGTTGGCCGGAGGTCGCCGTGGCGGATTCGTCGCTGAGAACGGTAATGGCGCTGGGTGGCAGTTGTTTCAGCAGCTTGCCGCGATGCGCCAGCCCCTGGCTGGACTGTGGCACGAGCAGGACGAGATCCGTGCCGCGATGCTGCTTTTCCAGGGCGTCAAAGAAATCGTTCTGGTTGTCTGGCGGCGCGATGTCTGGGGGGGCGTCTGTTCCGGCCAGAACAGCAACCGTAAGCTGGCGCTGGATGTCGGTTCCGGCCGGTACTGGAACCGCGATGGTCAGGGTGACTTCGGGGCTGTTGTAGGGCTTGAGCACGACGGAAAGTTGCGCCGCCTCGCCGCGGTTGGCTTGCGCCTTGCGGAAAAACGCACGCGTGATCTCGGCAGTGCGTCGTTGCAGCACGGCCTCAATCTGCACGTCGATGCGTCGCACGACCGGGTGGCCGTACGGCGTTGTGAAGAACGCGGTGACCGGCTCGATCGCGGGCGCGGCCAGTAATCCGCCGCCGGCGTTGAACACGGTGTCGGTGAGGCGCACGGTGCGGTCGTTCAGCTCGGCGGTGAGGGCGATCCGGACGGTGGTGTCCTGTGAGGAAGCGGAGGCGGCGCTGACGCCCTCGGCAATCGCCATTTGGACGAGACGCGCGCTGAGGGACTCGTTTTCAATGACCTCCACCGCGTATCGCTCGCGGTGGCCGGTGTCGCGGTTGTGCACGGAGACGGTGACCGGTATCATCCGGGCGCGACGCCGGGTGTCGGCGACAATGCAGCTCTGCCAGTCACCGATCAGCGCGCCGGCTTCGCCCGCGGCGGAGGCCAGCTTGAAGGAGCGCGCGACACTGGACATGATGGCGTGAACTTCGCCCTGCACGACCGGCGCCTCAATGCGGCCGGCCTGAAAAAATGGATGTCCGAAGGCCAGCACCCGATTATTCCCGACCCAGGTGACGGTGCCGATCGCCACGGCGTTCAGGTCGCCGCGGATCAGCTCGACGCCCATGGCGCTCCCCGGTTCGAGCCGGGCCGTGATGCCGGTGGTGGCGCCGTGGCTGCCGGCGGCGGTCGGCAGAAATCCGAACGGGGCGAGTTCCTCGGCGGCGCGCGCGATCAAGCGCGGGCTGAACCCGCCCAGCGCCAGCGGCGTGAGCAGCGGACACGGTGCAGCCTCATTCCATTTGCCGGCCGCGACGGGGGGCGAGGCGCTGGCAACCGCGTTGGCGTCTGCGTGATCAAGCTCGGCGAGCATGTTGTGAATCGGGGTGACCCCGGCCAGGGGCTCATTCTCGAAACCCCAGCCGTAGGCGAGGGCACCGATGAGCTTTCCGCTGATGTAGATCGGGCTGCCGCTCATGCCGGCTATAACTTTGTGCTTCTCAAGATTGGCGCCGCTGAGGCGGATGAGGATCAGGTCCTGCTTGGGAAAAGCATTCGAGAGGACGCCGAGCACTTCGACCTCAAAGCGTTCGGGCTTTGTGCCTTTGAAGACCGAAAGGCCGTAGCCTTTCATGCCGGACTTGAGTTGGTCGGGGCGCAGGGTCTCAGGCGCGTCCGCAGCCTGACTGTGCCACAGCAGTAACAGGAGACCAAGGGTGGCCCATGCAAGACGGTGGATGCGTCTTTGTGCAGCAGGATGCTTCATAAGCCCGCAACCTCTTTTCGCCCTTCGCCAGTGCGAATATAGCTCATGTGAAAAAGCTGTGCCCTCGGCCCGGGGCGGGCCGGGGCTACCCGCCATTCGCATTATGGAGCAAAACGCCTGACGGCGTCACTACAAACAGCCTAGGAACCTGTCGGACTTAGCACTTGAGCAGCACGGATTTTGTGCCGACCAGACTGCTGAACCGCAGAATATCGAATAAGGAATCATAAATCATGAAGTGAAGATCATTTGCCGTCCTCTCACCTTCATGATTCATGATTCCTTATTCGATATTTGATATTTCTCCCGAAAGTCCGACAGTCTCCTAGCAGCCGTTTGTCGTGTGCCCAACCGTTGGATGTTGGCTGTTGGGTGTTGGCTGTTGGTTGTTGAAACCCCCGCCCGCTACCCCATCCGCACTTCCACTTTATGCGTCTTCCCATCGCGGAAGTCGGGGAGCAGGGCGCCGGCGATCGGCTGGCCGTCGACCTTGACCTGCTTCACGCCTTTGCTGACGCGCGATGGATTGGTGACGTGGATGTCATAGACGGCGTTGCGGAACTTACGCTGCACGCGGAAACCCTTCCAGGCTTTCGGAATGCACGGGTCGATCAGCAGGCCGTCGTAGTCCGGCTTGATCCCCAGGATGTACTGCGACACGGCCAGGAAGGAGGACGCGGCGGTGCCCGTCAGCCAGGAGTTCTTGGCCTCGCCGAAGCGCGCGGAATCCGGGCCGGCGATCATCTGGGCATACACATAGGGTTCGCAGCGGTGGATGTCGCTGATCTTTTCGCGCTCCGCCGGGCAGATGGACTTGTAGTATTCCATGGCCGTGTCGCCGCGTCCCACGTTGCACTCCGAGATCGTCAGCCACCCGGTGGGCTGGCAGAAGATGCCGGCGTTCTCTTTGACGCCCGGCGGATAGGAGGTCATCTCGCCCCAGTTGAAGTTGTACTTCGTGTAGGCCGGCTGCTGCAGCACGATGCCGTGGCGCGAGAAGAGACGTTTCTTCACCGCGTCCAGGGCCTTGGCCAGCTTGCCGTTCTCCTTGCCGACCGAGGCCATGCCGATCCAGCCGTGTGACTCGGCGAAGATCTGACCTTCCGTGTTGGTCCGGGAGCCGATCTTTTTGCCGAACCGGTCAAAGGCGCGAACAAACCATTCGCCGTCCCAGCCGTGCTTGAGGATGGCTTGCTGCATGTCCTTGACGGCTGTTGCGGCCATCCGGGCGTTGGCTTTGTCCTTCTTGTGCTCGGCCATGCGCTGGAACTCGCCCACGGCCCAGACGAACTGGCCGGCGATCATCAGGCTTTCCGGTACGCGGCCGATCTTGCTCGTCAGGCTGGCATGCGTGGCATCGCCCTGGAACGTGTCGCCGGGCTTGATGCTGGTCATGATCAGGTTCAGGCAGTCATTCCAGTCCGCGCGTCCCACCAGCGGGAGCTTGTGCGGGCCGCGGTGTTCCAGGATGTGTTTGACGGAGATGATCAGGTGCTCATAGAGCGTGGCGGTGTCCTTGGGGTTATTGTCGAAGGAGGCCTGCTCCTCCAGGATGGACCAGTCGCCGGTCTCCTTGATGTAGGTGGCGGTTCCCAGAATCAGCCAGAGCGGGTCGTCGTTGAAGCCCACGCCGATGGTGGCGTTCCCCTTCTTGTCGAGCTGCTGGTACTGGTGGTACGTGGCGCCGTTGCGCCACTGGATGGCGGCCAGTTCGAGGATGCGCGTGCGGGAGCGCTCTGGCGGCATGATGTGCACGGCACCGTACAGGTCCTGGCAGGCGTCGCGATAGCCGATGCCGCGGCCGATGCCGGTCTCGTAATAGGAGGTGGAGCGGGCCATGTTGTAGGTGGTTACGCACTGGTACTGATTCCAGGCGTTGACCATCATGTCCAGGTTTTCGTAAGGCGACTCGACCTGGAAGCGGCCGGTCAGGTCATCCCACCCCTTGACCAGCGCCTGGAAGGCCTTCTCGGAGTTCCGGCGATTCAGGTATTTGTTGATCGTGGGGCGCACGTATTTCTTGTTCAGCTTGCCGGAGGGGGCGAACTTCTCGAGCTCCGGGTTCTCCGCGTAGCCCAGCATGAAGTTCATCTTCCGGGTTTCACCGGGCTTCAGGGTGATCTTGATGGCGTGCGATCCGCAGGGGTTCCAACCGCAGGCGAGGGAGTTGCGGCTCTTGCCTTCGGTTACAACCTGCGGCTCGCCGAAGCTGTTGTACCGGCCCAGGAACGTTTCGGAGTCCGTGTCAAACCCCGCGAGCTTCTCGCTCGAGGCGAAGTACGCGAAATGGTTGCGGCGTTCGCGGTATTCGGAGAGGTGATAGATCGTGCTGCCGTCGACTTCCACTTCGCCCAGATTCAGCGTGCGCTGCAGGTTGGTGGCGTCGTTGAGTGCCTCCCAGAGGCAGAACTCGACAAAGCTGAACAGGGTGATGGACTTCTTGGTCTTCCCGGTGTTGGTGACGTCGGTTTCCCAGATCTCGCAGTTCTCGTTGAACGGCACGAAGTAGCGCGTGGAGACCTGGATGTTGTCCTTCGCGCCGGTGATCACGGTATAGCCCAGTCCGTGGCGGCACTCGTAGAAGTCCAGTGCGGTCTTGACCGGCATCCATCCGGGGGCCCACGACTTGCCGGTCTGTTCATCCCGCACGTACAGGTAGCGTCCCCCCGAGTCCATGGGGACGTTGTTGTAGCGGTAGCGGGTGAGGCGGCGCTTGCGCGCATCGATCATGAAGCAATAGCCGCCGCCGGAGTTGGAGATCATGCCGTAGAAATCCTGCGTGCCCAGGTAATTGATCCACGGGAGCGGTGTGTTCGGGCGCTGGATCACGTACTCTTTTTTTGCCTTGTCAAAATGACCGTATTTCACGAGGGACTCCTTCGGTTGCGGAAGAATGAATACACTGCGTTCGCGAAGTTGTGAGAGTAGCAGAAGCCGGAGGAAAGGGTCAAGAACCGCCGCGCGGGCGCATCCGGGATGCCCTGTTTTTCTGACCACCACAGATTGCGGAGCGTGAGCATTGTCTGTATTGCGACCGTAGGGACGGCTTTACGCCGTCCAATATCAGACCTTTTGCGAGTAGACGGCATAAAGCCGTCTCTACCAAGGCAAGTAAACGAATCCCGGATGCGCCCGAACTGCCATGGTCTTTTCCTGAAGCGCCACTTTGGCGGCGTCCACCACGAAGATTCGAAG
>JBAXVM010000076.1:0-11854 GCA_037129105.1 bacterium | reverse complement strand
AAAGCACAGTGGTGTCGTATTTGTAAATAGGTAAGTACTGAAGGAAGAATCTCCCCACACCGATAAAGTCGCCCCTGGATTCTTAAGTAATGATCCTTATGAACGAAATTCCTAAAGGCCAACCCAGCGAACCGGCAATACACTTCCGTGAGTCTGCAAGCGGTCTGGGGTGTTTGCTTATCATTGTATCATTGTTTACAGCGGGAGCCGTTGCTGCGGTTTACAACATTGCGGCCGTGCGGCCGATCGAGATCGGTCCGCTTGTCGCCTCGATCCTTTGGCTGATGCTCATTGGCGCCATCGTGATACCCGCGTATCGCAAGCATGGATTTCAGCAGATTGTTGTCCGCCTTGGTGGGCGCGACAGGGGAATTCGTCCGGACGCTTTCGAGTTGGCAGCACCTTGTTCGTGTTCGGGGATCTGAATACGTGGCCAAAATAATGCCCATAGCCCGACGCGACAAACAGGGGAAAATACACTTCGAAAAGCCTGCTTTTGAAGAACCTGTCATCGTAAGGGAAATTCGCGGTACGGTGGTGTATTGCGAGAGAGCATCAGGATCAGAGCATCAAGAGCAGGTCTCGCGCTAAGTAACAAATGTACTGAATCACGCCCACACCATGCCCGCCACCCACAATTTTCTTCGTGACCTTCTTCCCTTCGTGCTGGAAAATTCATCGCTGTACCACTCACTGAAACCAACAGGTGCCCCACACTGTTGGAAGGCTAAAGGCTGAAGGCTGAAGGCTGAAGTTTTCATTCACTGCGGCCTTTAGCCGTACCGCCGTTTTCGCCGTTTCTCAAATTTGACCACTGGTCAAAACGCCGTGATCGCAATAAGATAGGCGCTGTTTTCCACGGAGCCTTCATGCCGCACCCACCTGCCACATACCTTGCCGACGTTGCCCGCCACTTTCCGGACGGACTACGCGATGAATCCCGCCGCACCGGCACGGCGGAGGGGATCGCATTCCCCACCACGGTCGAGGAAGTCTGCGACCTGCTGCGGCTGGCGGCAAAACAGGCGTGTCCGGTAACAATTCAGGGCGCACGAACCGGCATCACGGCTGGTGCAGTCCCGGATGGCGGTGTGGTGCTGAGCCTGACACGTCTGGATCGCATCCTCGGTGTTTCCCTGGCTACCGACGGACGCGCCTGCGTGCGCGTGCAGCCGGGCATCACATTGACGGCATTGCGCGCCTTTCTCGATGGCGCTTCCATCGACACGTCCACCTGGAGCGAGGCCAGCCGCCAGGCGCTGCCGCGCCTGCGTGCCGCGCGTTGGATCTTTACGCCAGACCCCACGGAGAGTTCAGCCTCCCTTGGCGGCATGGTGGCGTGTAATGCCTCGGGTGCCTGCTCGTTTGCCTACGGCGCCACGCGCGGGCACATCCACGCGCTGACCGTGGCACTGGCCGATGGCGATTGGCTCGATCTGGAGCGTGGCGTGCAGCGCGCCGAAGGGCGGCAGTTCCGCCTGACCACGCGCGGCGGCCGTGTGCTTTCCGGAGCGATCCCGGCTTACGAAA
Organism: bacterium; assembly: GCA_037129105.1. Lineage (GTDB taxonomy): Bacteria > Verrucomicrobiota > Kiritimatiellia > RFP12 > CAIWXQ01 > CAIWXQ01. The sequence continues at coordinate 10,324 of JBAXVM010000076.1, read as the reverse complement.
TGCCGGCGGTCAAAAATGCCGCCGGCTACTATGCCGCGCCGGATATGGACCTGATCGATCTGTTCATCGGCAGCGAAGGTACGCTCGGCGCCATCGTGGAGATCGAACTGACGCTCCAGCCGCTACCGCCGGTTACCTGGGGTGTAATCTGCTTTCTCCCGGACGAACCCTGCGCACTGAACCTTGTGGAATGGATACGGGACCCGAAGCAACGCACCGGTGGCGCGCAGCCGGTGGCCATTGAGTATTTCGATGCGGGCGTGCTGGATCTGCTGCGACAGGCGCGCGCCGGCGGCGTCCACCTGCCGCAACTGAAAGACCAATGGAACCAGGCGGTCTATGTCGAATACGCGGCCGCGAGTGAGGCTCTCGCGGATGCGCGGGCGGCAGCGCTGGCCCAATGGCTGACCGCACACGGCGGAAACGCAGAGGACACGTGGATTTCAACCGGAGAAGAAGGATTGCGGCGGATTAAGGAGTTCCGCCATGCCGCGCCCGAGCAGGTAAACCGGCGCATTGCCGAGCGGCAGCGCCAGCATCCGGGGCTCACCAAGCTCGGAACCGATCTATCCGTACCGGATGCGCAGCTGCGACCGGTCATGGCCATGTACCGCCGCGATCTGGCCGAGGCTGGCTTGGAGTATGTGGTGTTCGGGCATATTGGAAACAACCATGTGCATGTGAACATCCTGCCGCGAGATTTGCAGGAGTACGCGCAGGGGAAGGCGCTGTACGAAACGTGGGCGCGGCAGGTGGTGGCGTGGGACGGCAGCGTCTCCGCCGAACATGGCATCGGCAAGCTTAAGGTCAACCTGCTAGCATTAATGGCCGGCTCAAAAGGTGTCGCGGAGATGCGCGCGCTCAAGCGCGTATTCGATCCCGCCGGCAGGTTGAATGCAGGGAATTTGTTTGCGGCGACAGCCAGTAGTTTGCATGATGGGCGTTGAGCGGCGGGTCCGGCGGACCCGCCCTACCCGGAAACCTGCAGCAAGGTAGGGCGGGTCCGCCGGACCCGCCGGGACAGCATACGGAACTACGGGCTTACCCATTGTGGAACGACGAATCTCGAACCTCGAAGGAAATCGGAGAAGAACGGATGACGGAGAAACGCTTATTCGCAGTGGACCTGGGCGCCTCGGGCGGCAAGTGTTTTGTCGGATCTTTTGCCGCAGGCGGATTCCGCATGGAAGAAACGCACCGTTTTGCACACGAGGGCGTGTCGTTCTTTCTACCCGACCGCACCGGTACGGTGACGGAGCGAACCTGCTGGGACGACACCCATATCTATCAGCAGATCATACGGGGGCTGCAGGCTTTCCGGCGCAATGTCGGCTCCCGGCTGGATAGCATCGGCGTTGACACATGGGGCGCCGACGGACAGTTCTTCAGCGCGGACAGCGAAATGCTCGGCAAGGTGTACTGCTACCGCGATCACCGCCTCGATAACATGATTGCGGCCGTGAAGGCGCGCATGGACGCGCGCCGCATCTATGAAATCACCGGCATTCATTTCCAGCCGTTCAACGTGAGTAATCAGTTGCTCTGGTTCGTCACCTACCGCCGTGACCTGCTCAAGCCCAGTGTGCGCTACCTGCCGATCCCGACGGTGTTCAACTACTACCTCGGCGGCTGCACCCAGGTGGACTCGACGTTTGCCAGCGTCACGCAACTCATGGATGCGCGCCGCCGGCAATGGAGCGGCCCGATCCTCCGGGCGCTGGGCATTCCGCGTAAGCTCCTGCCCGATATCGTCGCGCCGGGCACACGCATTGGCCAACTGTTCGCACCGCTGGCTGCCTCCGTAGGGCTGAATACCGCCGACATCGTGGCTGTCGGATCACATGACACCGCCAGCGCCTTTGCTGCCGCACCGGTAAAAAATCCGGGCCGCGCCCTGATTATCAGTTCGGGCACGTGGTCCCTGATCGGCCGGCTGGTGCGCCATCCCATCACCAATGATGCCGCGCTGGCCGCCAATCTCAGCAACGAAGGCGGTATTGGCAATACCCGCCTGCTGAAAAACTGCATGGGCACCTGGCTCGTGCAGGAGCTGTTGCGCGGCTGGGCCGTGACCGATGGCAAGCTCATGGCGTGGGACGAAGTCACGCGCCTGGCGGCCGCGGCGCCGGCCTTTGCCATGCTGATCGATCCGAACGATCCCGGCTTCTACAACCCTCCCGACATGGAGAAGGCGATTCGCGCATTCCTGGCCAAAACGCAGCAGCCGGCGCCAACCACCCGCGGGGCGGTGCTGCGGTGCGTGTACGAAAGCCTGGCACTCAAGTATCGGATCGTCAATACGCAGATCGAATCTGTGACGGGTACAGCCACGGAAGTGGTCCATATCGTCGGCGGCGGCAGCCGCAACGAACTGCTCAATCAATTTACAGCCAATGCCCTGGGCGTCCGCGTCCTGGCAGGCCCCGAAGAGGCGACCGCCGTGGGCAACCTGATGGTGCAGGCCGTGGGCATCGGCATCCTTCCGGACCTCGCGAAGGCGCAGCCACTGATACAGGCGGCCTTCGCGATCAAGGAGTTCAAGCCGGCCGAAACACCCGCCTGGCTGGCCGCGGCAGACCGTTTCCGTCAGCTGTTGCCGGACAGCGCATTATGATACCATGTCCTAAAACAAGGAGCACCATGAGAGCCATTTGCCATGCCATCGGGATTACAGGACTGCTTGTGCTTGTGTGCCCTGGGCAGAGCACGAGGATCGCAACCAACCAGGTAGCCAGCTTGATTATGCCTCCTGCGCCTGTCGCCACACAGCATGCAGCGCAGGCGTCCGCTTCCGTACCGGTGGTGCTGCCGTTCCTGACCAACAACACAGCCCGCACACCCGCCGGCATTACGAATGCCCTGATCCGGTGGGGCGCCTGGATTCCCGGCGCCAAGGATCAGGCGCTTGTTTTTCCAACCGATCGCGCCGTGCTGGCCGCGCTGAACTGGCTGCAACGCGAACAGCAGGCGGATGGCTCCTGGAAAGGCTCTCAGGAGATCGTCACGCCGACGCTGACCGCGCTAGCCCTGCTGGCATATCTGGGCCACGGAGAAACGCCGCGCTCAGCCGGATATGGCACAAATATTAGCCAGGCCATCCACTGGTTGTGCGAAAACCAGGATGAGAGCGGCCTCTTCCAGGGGCGCGACAACCGCAATTATACGCACCCCATTGCCGCGCTCGCGCTAACCGAAGCCTATGGGTTAACGCTGGATCCACGCGACCAGGCGGCCGCCAGAAAAGCCATCGCACGGATCATCAAGGGGCAGCGCCCGGACGGCGGTTTCGGCTTCAACCTCGACAAGGCGGCACGTAATGACACCGTATACATGAGCTGGTGCGCGCAGGCGCTGGCCGCAGCCAGAATGGTGAAACTCGACGTTCCCGGCCTGGAACGCACCTTGGATAAAACGTCCTATGCGCTACGCCAGAAAGCCGGTCCCAATGGAGATTTTGGCGAGTCTGGCCCGGGATGGGCCGGGAATGTCGCGGCGGGCATCGTGGGGCTTCAACTCTCGGGTTCTTCCCATGTAACGGAGACGCAGACAGCGCTGACCCTTTTGGCGGCCCACACCTTCGCGCAGATTACGGAAGATTCCTTGCCCGCGCCAGGCGCCAGCCGTTTCCAAGCAGCCTGGAATATGACACAGTCCCGATTTCAGGCCGGCGAGGAGACCTTCCGGTCATGGAATAAGTCCCTGGCCTTCGAACTGGCCGGCAGCCAGAACCGACAACGCAACCTGCTGACCAAATGGGTGGAACTCGGCCACTGGCAGCCGACAGGCACAAATGTTACAAAGGAAGCCATCATTCAGGACACCTGCTACGGCGCGCTCATGCTTGAGGTCTACTACCGCTACCTGCCACAGGTAAAATAGGTGGCGTGTCCGACAGGCTGCTAGGGCGCGGCCGGAGTTTCGTTTGTCCCGCAGCGCGTAATCAGCTCCCGCGCATGCCGGGAAGTGATGAGCACAATGGTGGTTTCCTCGCCGGTCTGCTGGGGCGGCTCGTTCGTGGCTGTCTGAATGACATAGCCAAGATCCGGTGGCGGGGCCGAAACATCATCGGCGGTGTATGGCTGGCCATCCGGCCCGCACGACCAAAGTACAACCGTGTCGTTTGACAGGCTATAGTTGTACCGGTGACGCCAGAGATCCGGCGGCACTTTTGTCAGGTAAGGTCCGTGCCAGTTTGTCAGTCCTGGATTCAGCACCAGCGCCCACAATCCTTCCTGCCCGCTCGGATAACGCCCACAGTCCCGGTAAAAACACTCCAGCTTGGTGCGCAACACACCCAGAGACTGCCGGGTGCGGTCATCGCGGGAAAGGGAGGGCATGGGTCCTCCGTCCTTGCGCAGTATATAGTCGAGCGGCAGCAGCACACCCAGCACCACGAACGAGACAATCGCCAGCGTGCGCCGCATCCGCCGGGTGGCTAGCAAGCTGCCGCCGCGCTGCATCTTGGCAAGGCGCGCGCGCCGATCGCGGCTGATCCGGATGCAGCGGTCGCGCATCTCCTCCGGATTTGCGCGCGCCGCCGGCGGGATCAAAAACAGCTGCTTGCATGCCGGACACCGCCCCTTGTTCTGCCGCGGAAAAAGATGCCCGCAATGCGGACACCGCAGCCGCAAGTTCGGATCCGTACGCAGTTTGGCATCGCTAATTAGCACAAGGAGAAGGATAGGTGTGCAGGTCGTGGCTGTCCAGCCGGAATGTGCTGGTTTGTAAGACGTCCATCACGCATGGGCAATCTGTGGAGGTCAACGAAACGGGGAAGCGCCCGGGCCAACACCAACGTGTGACTGACCCCCGCCCATGGTCTTTTCCTGAAGCGATCGGGAATTCTCACCACGAAGCCGCCGCGCGGCTGCGCCGCGAACAAACACTCGGGTAACTACCTATGAGAACCGCTCCTCCATCTTTGTCGCGAGCTTTGTCGACAAGGCTCGCGACAAAGTTCCTCCTCCCGCCTTATCCTTGGCGTACTTCGTGGTGGAAGCAGCCAAAGTTGCACTTCAGGCAGAGACCATGGCCCCCCACCGGATCGCAATACACGTTGCTTTGTGGCCGCTGTCATTCTATCTTTATTTCATCAACCACACCTTCTCCTTGGATATAACCGATGCAAAACATATCCAAAGCATCCCGGGATGCCTTTGTTCACGGTCAAGTAACCGTCGCGCACGATTAGGGAACTGGAAGACTTTGGACTTCACGCGCATCCTTTCTTAAACCCGCATGACATGTTTACGGGTTACATGCGAATAGTGATTGCGAGACGTATACGATGGAGACCGTAACACAAGACACCGTGCTCAGGGCTGCGTTCAAGTGCCAGGGAGCCCTGCTGAGCTACGCTTACACCGTGCTCAGGGACTGGAGTCTGGCACAAGACGCAGTACAGGAGGCCCTTATAGCTGCCAACCGGCAGTGGCAGGAGTTCCGGGCCGGCGCGGAAATGTTCCCCTGGCTGAAGAAGATTGTCCGCCATAAGGCGATTGACATCATCCGGCGAAGAAAGCGGGCTGCCTATGTTGGCGACGATCGGTTGCTGTCGCTGGTGGACGCCCAATTCGAGCGGCAGTTCGACACCGACGCGGCGGCCGACGCAATGGAGAACCGGCGTGTTGCACTGCAGGCGTGCATGGAGAAGCTGGATCCGGCTTCGCTGAAGCTGCTGATGGGATTCTACCGCGACCGGCAGTCGGGCGAGGAACTCGCCACCGCATTTCGCAAAAGCGTAAACGCGGTACGGCTTTCGATCTCCCGCCTCCGCAAGACGCTGAAGGATTGCGTCGAGAAACAGCTCGGCACCGTGGAGCACGCATGACGGACCGTGGCGAACAACTATTTGACGCCTACCTTCGCGGGGAACTCGCAGAGGACGACCGCGCAGCATTGATACGCATGCTGGAGAACGATCCCGCGGCGGCAGCGCACTTTATGGACTATTGCATGGAGACCGGCCTGATGCTCCAGGCTGGTGAGCAGGTTGAAAAGATTCGTGCCACGCACGCCGCAGCGGTAGGGTCGCCGCCCCTGCAAGTTCTACCCGGCGGTCGCGGACCGAGTCGTGTCGGCTGGCATCTGCGCCTGGTCGCTGCGGCGGCGGCAGCGGTGCTGGTATGCGTTGGCATCGCGCTCCAGTTCCGGCATACCGGAGCGGCACCCGACGGATCCACCGTGACGTTCATCGGCGGTGAGGTCACAATGCTCTCCCGGGGTACAGCGGAACCTGCTCGTGAGGGCGCCACGCTTCGTTCCGATCAAGTGCTCGCCACGGGTGCCGACGGCCGTGTGGTCTTGCGCTGCAGGGACGGCTCGCTGGTGCGCCTGGAGCCTCGGACACGCATGCAGGTCGTCGCCGCTCCGGGAGCGCAGACCATCTTGCTTACGCACGGGCGCGCCAGTGCTGATGTGCGAAAGCAGTCGGCTGGCGCAGCCTTCATCATCGAGACGCCGCAGGCCCGTGCAACTGTGGTGGGCACCCGGCTGCGCCTTGATGTGGATGCGAGTGGCACGCGGCTCGACGTGGAAGAAGGGGTTGTTCGCTTCCAGAAACATGACGAGGCACAGGGCGTGGATGTGCCGGCGGGGCGACGTGCCTTTGCGGGCAAGGATGCCGCAATTGAGGTAGACGTGGTGCCGGTTGGGACGTACGTGGATCCGCAGGATCCCCCGGACGAGGCCAGGCCCGCGATACCGCCCGGCCACGCGGTGGTCAACGTGGAGAACGCAGCCCAACTCGAGGCCGCCGTGGCCGCGCTGAAGAGCCACACCACGATCAGCCTTCGCCCCGGTTCGTACCGCGTGCGCAACGTCCTGGTGTTGGATAACGTCACCGACGTGGCCATCCGAGGGGCCACCGGAAAATTCTGCGACGTCGTGATTCTCGGAGCCGCCATCGACCGGTCGGCGGAAGTGGCCAGCCTCATCGATGTTCGCGCCGCTTCCGGGGTGCTGCTGGCAGATCTCACGCTCGGCGAAGCGAAAAACCATGCCATCCAACTGCATGGTGAGTCTGGGACCGGTGCGGTACGCCTGTTTCATTGCCGTCTGTTCGACTGCGGCGAGGCGCTGCTCAAGACCAGTGCCGGCGTCAACGCTGGGCTGGTTGAATACAGCGTGTTCGAACGGACGCGTCTGGATCCCGTGACCGGCGGCGACAGCGGCCTAAAGGTTCTGGGCGGGACGAACTGGGTGGTCAGGAAAAGCCTTTTCCGTAATTTGTCTTCGCCCGTAAAATCGGCCAACGCCTTCAAGTTCCATCCGGCCGTGGCGTTCCGCGACAAGTCCGCCGGTTCGGTCGTGGAGCACTGCACGTTCTTTAACTGCGATATGGCAATCGGCCTGGGAAGGTCCGGCCCTGGCGATCACGCTGGCGGGCGCATCAGCGACAACATCATCCTTCACGAGCGGAATCTCTTTGACGACACAGTGATCGGGCCGTATGGGGCGACGCAACGCCGATCTGCTGATGCGCCTGTCACCTTGTGGGGGTCGGCCGGAACCGAAGTCTTGCGCAACACGATTCTGTGCAACAGCAATTTTCCGGCCGCCGTGCAGATGCGCTGGCTCGCGGAAGGCACCTTGGTGCGTGACAACCGTACGGATGCGCCGATTCTGGTCACTGACGGTGCGGCACCGCACATCGAGGAGAACCGCCAGGACGCAACAGCCGCACTATTTATCCGGTTCGATCCCGCGGCGACGCGCGGAATCGGCCGGGACGATGCCTTACGCGGCGCACCGTTTGTAATGTCCCTGGAGACCGACCTGCGCCTCCGTGATCAGGTGCAGGTCGGGCAGGCGCAGTAGTCTGTACGCCTATACCCTTCCAGCGAAGCGGTTATATCTCTTTTTCGATCGCTTCAATACATTGCCTGTCAGACGCTTGCGTCCAGAGGCCAACTTTCCGTGACATGTTATTGGCCGGGCTGCGAATAAGGACAGGGAGGCGTGGATGCTTGTTCTATTCAAGATGCCCTTGGGTGTTGTTGCTGTCGCCATGGGGCTGGCTATGGTGACCGGAGCCGACGCCGTATCACCTTTGGATTCCGGAGGCTCCACACCTCCCACCGCGACCATCGCCTCGCCAGCCGCCAATGTGGTGATCGCACCCGGCGGAACCGTGAACTTCCAGGGCAGTGGGACGGACGCGGACGGGACGATCAGCGCCTATCGCTGGACTTTCGACGGCGTTACGGCCGACTCCGCAGCGCAGAATCCCGGCAATGTAACCTTTGCGAGTGCCGGAACCTACCATGTCTATCTCCTGGTCACGGACAACAAAGGGGTGATGAATTTTGCCAGCCGATGGATCTTTGTCTCCAGCACTGGATTGCCCGCTCAGCCCACCGCGCTGGCCGCGTTCCACCGCTCCGGGCAGACATTCCTTACGTGGACCGAGAACGGAGCCATCGCGGGCGAATCCTATCGCGTGTACCGCCACACCAGCGCAATCAACTCCGGAAACCTGAGCAATGCCCAGGTCGTCGCGCAGGTCGCCGAGAACTCCAGCCTCTACACGCTGGAGTCTGGCGGGCCGATCGGACAGACGCGGTTTATCATTCAGAACAAGGCGAGCCGGGATGTCGAGGGGCTGGGCACGGAACTGGCGGCGGGCACAGGGCTGTTCGTCTACACCGTGCACAACTCAAGCTCGAACAACTACTACTACGCCGTCACCACAGTCAACTCATCCGGCCAGGAAAATCGCACCGATTTCTCGTCCGCCAACAGCCTGGACGTAACCGTGGGCGAGCTCGAGGCGCCGCCACAGGCTGTCCATGTTTACACGGATCTCTACAACTCCTACGGGACCGACTACCGGGGGTACGCCTACACGATCTTCATGGACTACGACAACTGGAACCCGAAGTACATCGGTTACGCCTACAACTTCGGCGTCGGCGTGCCGGCTAGCTACAGTGCGTCCGGCACCAACAGATACCCGGTAGTCCTGCACGTGGAGGGATGGGGCTCACGCTACACCCCGGCCGACGCCGTGAACGACAGCAGCATCACCATCCGCGGTGACGACGCGAACCAATGCTGGTACTACGGGTACGGGGCCAACCGCGATGCCTCCACCTATCGCAGCGGCTTTGTCGGGAACTACCAGGAGAAATACCTGCTCGAGGCGGTCCTCGCCACGATGCGCGATTCCTATTACCGAGCAGACACGAACCGGGTCTACATGTACGGGCATAGCATGGGCGGGTCCGGCACGCTGACCATGGGCACGCGCTACCCGAAGTTGTTTGCAGCCACGTGGTCCTCTGAGCCCATGACGGACTTCCGGAACTCCTCCATGTGGGTCGGCGATGTGACGCCGAAGTGGGGCCCCACCAATGCCGGCGGCGACCCGATCATCAACCTGCCGCTCACGGACTGTTCGCTCAACGGGATCGCGCGCTACAACGGCACGCCGGTGTTCGACTGGCAGAACACACAGTTGAACTTCCAGAAGCGCGTGAAGGATGAAATGGCTTACATCCAGACGGGGCACAATACGGACGACACCACCATCGACTGGGCCACGCAGGGCGCGCTTTGGTATGCGATCCTGGAGAACAGCAACACGCCCAGGCGGGCATGGAGCGGCTATACGGGAACCGGCGGGCACACCTGGCTCGGGTTCCAATGGAACAACAGGATGATGATCAACAACGGCGCGGGCCAGTGGGTGGAGTGGCAGTTTCGAAACTTCGAGGCCATGCCGGGAGTGGCGAGGTGTTCGCGGGACAATGCCCGCAACCTGTCGTGGGCTGCGTCCTGGTATCCGCAGGGGCACATGGTGACGGTGGACACGGCCGCGCGGTTCGAAATGACGCTCATTTCCGGCACCGGCACGTTCACCGCCGACGTGACGCCGCGCCGGTTGCAAAAGTTCACGCTCACGCCAGGCCAACTGTGCTCCTGGACCAACGTGCAGAGCGGGTCGGCGATCGCCTCCGGAACGGTCACGGCGGACACCAACGGACTGGTCTCCGTCACCAACTTCACCATCACGACCACCGGCAACCGGCTGATCATCACAACCTCGGTTCCCCAGATTCCGCAAGTCGCGGTCACGTCGTCCACGCATCCGGCGGCCGTGGCCACGCCAAGCCGGAACGTGAGCCTGACCTGGAGCGTGGACAACGGCATTCCCGCTGACGGCTATAGCTGGGTGTTCGACGCCGTCTCCAACACGGTGCCGGACACATCGTCGGAAGGGATCGGCAGCTCGCTGCCCACCAACAACCTGGACAACGGCACCTACTACCTGCACGTGCGCGGGCACGGCGCGGATGGCTGGGGCGCGGCCGACCACTACGCC